>RGQD01000360.1 GCA_010030205.1 Betaproteobacteria bacterium | reverse complement strand
AGCTACCACGACACGCCCTCGGCGTTGAAGATCCTGCACCTGGTTCGCGAGCATGCGCCGCGGGTGCCGGTGATCGTTCGAACAATAGACGACGCCGATCTCGAGCGCTTGCGCGAGGCTGGCGCAACCGAAGTCGTGCCCGAGGCGATCGAAGGCTCGTTGATGCTGGCCGCGCAGGCGCTGGTGCTGGTGGGCGTGCCGATGCGCCGGGTGATCCGGCTGACGCGAGACGCCCGCGACGCGCGCTACCACTTGCTGCGCGGCCAGCATCAACGAGCCTTCGATCGCCTCGGGCACGACCTCGGTGGCGCCGGCCTCGCGCAAGCGCTCGAGATCGGCGTCGTCTATCGTTCGCACGATCACCGGTACCCGCGGCGCATGCTCGCGAACCAGGTGCAGGATCTTCAACGCCGAGGGCGTGTCGTGGTAGCTCACCACCACCGCGCTGGCGCGCGCCAGGCCGGCGGCCATCAGGCTGGGCAGGCGCGCGGCGTCGCCGAACACCACGCTCTGGCCGGCTGCTGCGGCCTGGCGCACGCGGTCAGGGTCGAGGTCGAGCGCGATGTAGGGGATTGCTTCCTGGACGAGCATGCGCGCGAGGTTCTGGCCGCTGCGGCCGTAGCCAGCGATGATCACGTGGGCCTCGGACTTGATCGCCTTGCGGGCGATGGTGGTGACTTGCAACGACTGCAGCAGCCAGTCATTGGCCGAGAGCTTCATCACCACCCGGTCGGCGGTCATCACGATGAAGGGCGATGCCAACATCGACAACACCATGCAGGCCAGCACCGGACTGAGCCAGCGCGCGTCGATCAAGCCTTGATCGGCACCCAGCGTGAGCAGCACAAAACCGAACTCGCCGGCCTGCGCCAGGTACAGCCCGGTGCGTATCGCCACCCCCGGCGAGGCCCCGAAGATCCGCGCCAGCCCAGCCACCAACAAGGCCTTGGCCAGCACCGGCGCGACGCTGAGCAGCAGCACCAGCGCCCATTGATCGACCACCGGCCGCCAATCCAGCTTCATGCCGATGGTGATGAAGAACAGGCCCAGCAGCACGTCGTGGAAGGGCCGGATGTCGGTCTCGACCTGGTGCTTGAATTCGGTCTCGGCCACCAGCATGCCGGCAACGAATGCGCCCAGCGCCAGCGACAGACCGGCGTGCTCGGTCAGCCATGCCAGCCCCAGCGTGATCAGCAACAGGTTGAGCACGAACAGCTCTTCGCTCTTGCGCCGCACCACCAGCGTCAGCCACCAACGCATCACGCGCTGGCCGCCCACCAGCAGCAGCGTCAACAACACCACTGCCTTGACCAGCGCCAGACCCAAGGTGCGCGCCATGTCCTGACCGCTGTCACCGAGCGCGGGGATCAGCACCAGCAGCGGCACCACCGCCAGATCCTGGAACAGCAGCACGCCCATCACGCGGCGACCGTGCTCTGACGCCAACTCCATGCGCTCGGCCATCAGTTTGACGACGATGGCTGTTGACGACATCGCGAACGCCGAGCCCAGCACCACGGCGCCCTGCCAACCCAATCCCCAGCGATGCCCGGCCCAGCCGAAAATCAGCGCCGCCAGCGCATTGCCGGTCAGCGCGCCCAGGATGGTCAACAGCACCTGCGACAGCCCGAGCCCGAACACAAGAGTGCGCATGCTGCGCAGCTTGGGCAGGTTGAACTCCAGCCCGATCACGAACATCAGGAACACCACGCCGAACTCGGCCAGGTACTTCACGCCAGCGGTGTCCCTGGCCAGCGCCAGCGCATGGGGGCCGATCAACACGCCCACCACCAGATAGCCCAGCATAGGCGGCAGCCGCAGCAAGCGGCAGGCCACCACGCCCATCACGGCAGCCACCAGGTAGAGCAGAACGAGTTCTAGAGTGGTCGCCATGGGGTCAATCAGCTGTCGGCGTCTGGCGACTCCAGACCTGACGACCTTAGCATGGCAGGGTCTGCCGCTCCAAGCGCGCGCCACAGCGCGACAGCTTCGGGGTCGACGCCTAGAATTACCGCCTCTCCCTTTTTATCCTTTGCCAGCGCTGAGCGCAGGCTGGGAAACACCCTCTTGACCTTCGCCCCGCCCCTGACTGCCGAGCAGCGCGTCGAGCGAGCCCTTGAACTTGCCGCCCAAACCTTCGAGATCGAAGCCCGTGCGCTGCTGGGCTTGGCGGCGCGCCAGGGCGCGGGATTCGGCGCTGCGGTGGCCGCGATGCTGGCCTGCCGCGGCCGGGTGATCGTGATGGGCATGGGCAAGAGCGGTCATGTCGGCCGCAAGATCGCCGCCACGCTCGCCTCGACCGGCACGCCCGCGTTCTTCGTCCACCCGGCCGAGGCCAGCCACGGTGACCTGGGCATGGTGCAGCCCGGCGATGTGGTGCTGGCCATATCGAACAGCGGCGAGAGCGACGAGTTGGCCGCGATCATGCCCGCGCTGCGCCGGCTCGGCACCATGCTGGTGGCGATGACCGGCAAGTCAGACTCGACGCTGGCCCGCCACGCCGATGCGGTGGTCAGCTGTGAGGTGGACCAGGAGGCCTGCCCGCTGAACTTGGCGCCCACCGCCAGCACGACGGCGCAGATGGCACTGGGCGACGCACTGGCCGTGGCCCTGCTCGACGCCAGAGGTTTCCGCGAGGAAGACTTTGCCCGCTCGCATCCCGGCGGCACCTTGGGCCGCAAGCTGCTGGTGCATGTGGCAGACCTGATGGTCCGCGGCGATGCGCTGCCGCTGGTCAGGCCCGACACGCTGTTGATCGACATGATGCGAACGATGTCGGCCAAGACGCTGGGAGTGGCGCTGGTGACCGATGCCGACCAGCGCTTGCTGGGCATCTTCACCGACGGCGACTTGCGGCGCCAGGTCGAACGTGGCGCCGAGCTGCGCGGGCTCGACGCCGCGGCGGTGATGCACCGCTCGCCCAGAACGATCCGCGCCGACGCGCTCGCGGTGGCCGCGGCCGAGCTGATGGAGCTGCACCGCATCACCTCGGTGGCGGTGCTGGGTACACAGGGGCCAGAGCGAGGCCGGCTGGTGGGTCTGCTGACCATCGGCGACCTGATGCGCGCCAAGGTGGTCTGATGCCAACGCCCGAAACCTTCGCAGCTGCCGCAGCAAAACCCGCGCTGAGCTTTCCGGCCGAATTGCTGCTGCGGGCCCAGGGCGGCGCGCTGGGCGTGCGCGCGGCGATTTTCGACGTCGACGGGGTGCTCACCGATGGCAGGCTCTACATCGGTGAACAAGGCGAGGTGTTCAAGGCTTTCCATGTGCTCGACGGCCACGGCCTGAAGCTGCTGGCCCAGGTCGGCATCACGCCGATCATCATCACCGGTCGCGATTCAGCCGCGGTGCGGCGCCGGGTCGCCGACCTCGGGCTGACCGAAGCGTATTTCGGCGTCGCCGACAAGCTGGTGCTGGCCGGCGCGCTGTTGGCCGAGCGCGGCATGGCCTGGGCCGAGTTGGCGGTGATCGGCGACGACTGGCCTGACCTGCCGCTGCTCGCGCGCGCCGGATTTGCCTGCGCGCCGGCCAACGCCCATGCCGAGGCTCGCGCGCTGGCTCATCATGTCACCACCGCACGCGGCGGGG
Source organism: Betaproteobacteria bacterium (assembly GCA_010030205.1). Lineage (GTDB taxonomy): Bacteria > Pseudomonadota > Gammaproteobacteria > Burkholderiales > Burkholderiaceae_C > Pseudaquabacterium. Next base: position 786 of record RGQD01000360.1, on the reverse strand, counting down.
AAGGCGCTGCGCGCGAATTCTGCGACCTGCTGCTGCTGGCATCGGGGCGCTACGGCGCGCTGCTGCAGGCGCAACAGGGCACGCTGGACCAGCGCTGACCCGGCCGATGACACCGCATCCGCCGCGCGCACTGCACCTGCCCGACCTGCCCGAGGTGTCGATGCAGATCGGCGGCGACGGTGCCAGGTTGGCCGACAGCGCAGCGCCGGGCGCAGAGCCCAGGTTGGCCCCGTCGCGCGGCTACCAGCTGCGCCAAGCGCTGTTGTCCTACCTGCCCTTGCTGCTGATGGCGCTGCTGGCTGCGTCCACCGGCTGGTTGGTCAAACACACGCCGCAGCCGCCCGGCACTGCAGTCGCCGGCCCACCGAGCCAGGCGCCCGACTACACGATGACCCGGTTTTCGATTTCGCGTTTCGCACCCGATGGCCGCGAGGTGCTGCGCATCGCAGGCGATGTGCTGCGCCACTTCCCGGCCACCGATCAGCTCGAGATCGAAGGTGTGACGATCCACGCTGTCGCCCCTGACGGCCGCATCACCGACGCCAGCGCCCGCCGCGCGCTGGCCAACGGCGACGCCAGCGAGCTGCAGTTGCTCGGCGCAGCCCAGGTGACGAGCCAGATCGACGCCAACGACCGGCTGCAGGTGCAGAGCGAGTTTCTGCATGCCTTTCTGAGCTTCGAGCGCCTGCGCTCGCACCTGCCGGTGCAGGTGCACCGCGCGGGCAGCGACACCCGCGCCGCCGGGCTCGAGTACGACCACCCGTCGCGTCGATTGACCCTGCTCGG
>RGQD01000359.1 GCA_010030205.1 Betaproteobacteria bacterium | reverse complement strand
CAGAGGCACGGGACACCCTCGCCGAACAAATCGTTCGACCGGTCAACTTCACTCAGCAGATCCGCGCCATGCACGATGATGGTGTCCGCACCTTCATCGAAATCGGACCGGGCCATGTGTTGTGCGACCTGGTGCAGTCGATACTGTCGGACCGAGAAGCGCATACCATTGCCCTGGACGCATCCAAAGGCAAACGCTCGGGCATTTATGACCTCGCGTTTGCGTTGATCCGGATGGCCGCGCTGGGCCATGAAGTCCTTGTACTCCTTGCTGTCGTAGGCCTTCTTGACGCTGGCTTCCAGGCGCGCGGCCAGCGGCGCGGGCAGGCCCTTGGGGGCGGCGATGCCGCGCCAGGCACCGGTGGCCCAGTCCGAACCGGTGGCCTCTTTGAGCGTGGGCACGTTGGGAAACAGCGCCGACCTTGTCTTGCTCATCACCGCCAGTGAACGCACCTTGCCGGCGTCGATCAGCGATCGCGCCTCAGGCAGCGAGCAGGGCACGAATTCGACCCCGCCCGCGGCCAGATCCTGCAGGCCGGGTGCTGCGCCATTGCTCGGCACCCAGGGCGCGGCGGCCGGGTCGATCTTGGCGTCCTTGAGCATGCCGGCCAGCGCCAGATGCCAGATGCCGCCTTGGCCGGTGCCCGAGGCCTTGAACTTGCCCGGGTTGGCCTTGATCGCTGCCATCGCGTCACCGACGGTCTTGTACGGCGAGTCGGCGCGCACCTGCAAGCCCGCCGGGTCGAGGTTGACCAGCGCGATCGGCGTGTAGCTTGTGCCGTCGAGTTCGGTCAGCTTCTGGTGGTGCATCATCGTGATCTCGACCGTGACCATGCCGATCGTGTAGCCATCGGGTGCCGCGCCGGCGATCGCCGCGTGGCCCACGACACCCGAGCCGCCGGTGCGGTTGACGACGTTGACCGGTTGGCCCAGGTCGCGCTCCATCAGGCTGCCGATCATGCGCGCCACCGCGTCAGTGCCCCCTCCCGCGCCCCAGGGCACGATCAGCGTGATCGGCCGATCAGGGAAGCCCTGCGCCGCAGCGGCGCCGGCGGCCGCAGCCAAGGTCAGACCGAGCAGGCCGCGGCGGGTCAGGCTGCTCAGGGTGTTGGCGGTGTTGCCGGCGATCTTGCGCATGAGCTTCTCCAATCGTCATATGAAATGAGTGACATCGACTCTCGCACCGCAAAGCTGGGACATCAAGAGGGAAAACCCAGTGCTCGACGCGGCCGGCATACGACATCTGTCGTATGGACCGATACGCCGGTGCCGCCCAGACTCGGGTCATCCATTCACAGGGCGCAGCAGCCCGACAGGAGTCTTAGAGATGACATCAACCCGTCGCAAATTTTCCACCTCGATCGCCGTTTCACTGAGCGCCGTGGCGATCGGCGTTAGCCTGATCGCCGTGCCTGCGTTCGCGCAGGACACCATCAAGGTCGGTGTGCTGCATTCGCTGTCGGGCACGATGGCGATCTCAGAAACCGTGTTGAAAGACACCGTGCTGATGGCGATCGACGAGATCAACGCCAAGGGCGGCGTGCTGGGCAAGAAGCTCGAGCCGGTGGTCGTCGACCCGGCGTCGAACTGGCCGCTGTTCGCCGAGAAGGCGCGCCAGCTGATCAGCAAGGACAAGGTCGCGGTGACCTTCGGTTGCTGGACCAGCGTGTCGCGCAAGAGCGTGCTGCCGGTCTACGAAGAGTTGAACAGCCTGCTGTTCTACCCCGTGCAGTACGAGGGTGAAGAGCTGTCCAAGAACGTGTTCTACACCGGTGCTGCGCCGAACCAGCAAGCCATCCCCGCGGTGGAATACCTGATGAGCAAGGACGGCGGCAGCGCCAAGCGATTTGTGCTGCTGGGCACCGACTATGTCTACCCGCGCACGACCAACAAGATCCTGCGGTCTTTCTTGCAAAGCAAGGGCATCAAGGACGAAGACATCATGGAGGACTACACCCCGTTCGGCCATGCCGACTACCAGGGCATCATCGCCAAGATCAAGAAGTTCGCTGCCGAAGGCAAGAAGACCGCAGTGGTCTCGACGATCAACGGCGACTCCAACGTGCCGTTTTACAAGGAGCTCGGCAACCAGGGCCTGAAGGCGACCGACGTGCCGGTGGTGGCTTTCTCGGTGGGTGAGGAAGAGCTGCGCGGCGTCGACACCAAGCCGCTGGTCGGCCACCTGGCGGCCTGGAACTACTTCATGAGCGTCAAGAGCCCGGCCAACACCGAGTTCGTCAAGAAGTGGAGCGACTATGCCAAGGCCAAGGGCATCGCCGGCCACAAGGACAAGGCGCTGACCAATGACCCGATGGAAGCGACTTACATCGGCATCATGATGTGGAAGGCCGCGGTCGAGAAGGCCAAGAGCACCGACACCGACAAGGTGATCGCGGCGATGGCCGGCCAGACCTATCCTGCACCGGGCGGTTTCGTCTCGACGATGGACGCGAAGAACCACCACCTGCACAAGCCGGTGTTCATCGGTGAGATCAAGGCCGACGGCCAGTTCAACGTGGTCTGGAAGACCAAGGGCCCGGTCAAGGCACAGCCCTGGAGCCCGTTCATCCCCGAGAACAAGGGCAAGAAGGACGAGCCAGAAAGGAAGTAACCCCCCGCAGCGGCTTCGCCGCTCCCCCCAAGGGGGCCGAGCCCGGACACGAAAGATCCAGTGGAGCTTTCGTGCCTGGCGAGGGGCCGGGCCACTGGCCCGGCGCGGCCTGCAAGGCCACGCCAGCGGCCCGGCGGAGCCGGTTCCGCGGCGTGTGCTTGGTGGGCGGCTGCGGCTTTGCCGCAGCCTGCCTTTGAACTCTTACCGGGTCTGCCAGTGCTGAGTCGTTTGATATTGCTGTTTGCTGTGCTTGGCGCATTGGGCTCTGCCCGGGCCTTGACGTCCGAACAGGCGGGTGCCATCGCCGCTGGCGACATTGACGGCCGCGTCGCTGCGCTCAACGCGGTGGTGGCCGAGGCCGATGTGGCGCTGGCGCCCTTTGTCAAGGCATTGCTCGAAGACGGGGTCAAGACCTCAGGCGGCAAGGCCTATATCGTGACCGACGGCAAGGCGGTCGACGCTGCGTCGGGCAAACCGGCCACGCTGCCGGCCGACGCCGAGGACGCCGTCAACAACAACCGGATGCGCCGCGAGCTCGAATCGGCGATCGCGGTGTTGCAACTGGTGTCGCCAGACCGCGCGGTGCGCGCCAAGGCGATCACTGAACTGAAAGACCAGGTCGACGAGGGCAAGCTCGGCCTGATCGACAAGGCCAGCGTGGCCGAGACCGACCCCGAGCTGAAAGCCAAGCTGTTGCTGCTGCGCGCTGCGGTGCTGATTTCCTCAGCCGACCCGGCCAAGCGCGCCGCCGCGGCCAAGGCGCTGTCGGGCAGCAGTTCGCCGGCCACGCGTTCGCTGCTGCTGGAAAAGCTGGGCACCGAGACCGATCCGGTTGCCCGCGCGGCGATCCAGGCCGCAGTCGCCAGCGTGCAGGGCGAGCTCGCCTGGGGCGAGCGGCTCGGCCTGTTGTTCACCGGCGCCAGCCTGGGCTCGATCCTGCTGCTGGTCGCACTCGGTTTGGCAATCACCTATGGCTTGATGGGCGTGATCAACATGGCCCACGGCGAACTGATGATGATCGGCGCTTACGCCACCTACCTGGTGCAAAACCTGTTCAAGGCGTTTGCGCCGTCGGCCTTCGACGGCTACATCCTGGTCGCGGTTCCGGCGTCCTTTCTGGCCAGCGCGCTGGTCGGCGCGGTGCTCGAGCGCACGGTGATCCGCTGGCTCTATGGCCGGCCGCTCGAGACGCTGCTCGCCACCTGGGGCATCAGCTTGGTGCTGATGCAGGGCGTGCGCTCGATCTTTGGCGCGCAGAACGTCGGCGTCGAGAACCCCGCTTGGATGTCGGGCGGTTTGCAGGTGTTGCCCAACCTGCTGCTGCCCTACAACCGCTTGGCGATCCTGGTCTTCGCCGCGCTGGTGCTGCTGGGCATGGCCGCGCTGATCGGCAAAACCCGGCTGGGCCTGTTCGTTCGCGGGGTGACGCAGAACCGGCGCATGGCGTCTTGCGTCGGTGTCAACACTGCCCGCATCGACACGCTCGCTTTCTCGCTGGGTGCGGGCATTGCCGGGTTGGCGGGTTGTGCGCTCAGCCAGGTCGGCAATGTCGGCCCCGACCTCGGCCAGGGCTACATCGTCGACTCGTTCATGGTCGTGGTGCTGGGCGGTGTCGGCCAGCTCGCGGGCACCGTGGTCGCCGCGCTCGGGCTGGGGCTGGGCAACAAGCTGCTCGAGGGCTGGGCCGGCGCGGTGCTGGCCAAGATCATGGTGCTGGTGTTCATCGTCGTCTTCATCCAGAAGCGGCCGCAGGGCTTGTTTGCCGTC
>RGQD01000358.1 GCA_010030205.1 Betaproteobacteria bacterium | reverse complement strand
GTGCAGCGCCGGCTCCATCGCGATCGCCTGGGCCGCGGACAGCGGCTGCAGGTCGGACACGCCGTTCGCGATTGCGGTGGCGCGCAGCCGATCTAGCGCCGCCATCTCATCAACGCTGGTCGCGACGATCAGCTTGCCACAGCGCTGGTGGGCCACGCCATGGCTGGCGCAGTAGTCGTAGAGCAGGCGATTGCCCTGTACGCAGAGCCCGGCCCGCAGCGAGCCGGTTGGGTAGTAGATGCCGGCGTGGATGACCTCGCTGTTGCGCGAGCTGATGCCGGTGCCAAATGCGGTCTCGGCCTCCAGCACGATCACCTCCCGGCCGGCGAGTGCCAGCGCGCGCGCCACCGCCAGGCCGACGACGCCGGCGCCGACCACCACTGCGTCGATCTGCTCCATCGCGGATTGGGCTTAGATGCCGCCAGCCACCAGCGCGGCCACCGCCTCGCCGACTTGCGTGGTGTTGGCCGCGCCGCCCAGGTCTGGCGTTCTCGGGCCGTCGCGCAGCACCGTCGTGATCGCTCGCATCACCGCGTCGTGCGCTTCGCGGTGGCCGAGGAAGTCGAGCATCATCGCCGCCGACCAGATCATCGCCACCGGGTTGGCGATGTTGCGGCCGTAGATGTCGGGCGCCGAGCCGTGCACCGGCTCGAACAGGCTGGGGAACTTGCGCTCGGGGTTCAGGTTGGCCGACGGCGCGATGCCTATCGTGCCGGTGCAGGCCGGCCCCAGGTCGGACAGGATGTCGCCGAACAGGTTGGTCGCCGCGACCACGTCGAAGCGCTGCGGCTGCAGCACGAAGCGCGCGGCCAGGATGTCGATGTGCTGCTTGTCCCAAGTGATGTCGGGGTGGCGGGCGGCGGCTTCGGCCGCGCGCTCGTCCCACCAGGGCATCGAGATTGCGATGCCATTGCTTTTGGTGGCCACCGTCACATGCTTGCGCTCACGGCTGCGGGCCAGGTTGAAGGCGTAGTTCAGCAGTCGCTCGCTGCCATGGCGGGTGAAGATCGACTCCTGCACCACGAACTCGCGTTCGGTGCCGGCAAAGGCCACACCACCGACCGCGCTGTACTCGCCCTCGGTGTTCTCGCGAACGATCAGCATGTCGATCTCGCCGGGTTTTCGGTTCGCCAAGGGGCAGGGCACGCCCTCGAACAAGCGCGCCGGACGCAGGTTGATGTACTGGTCGAACTCACGCCGGAACTTCAGCAGCGAGCCCCATAGCGAGACATGGTCGGGCACCGCGGCCGGCCAGCCCACCGCACCAAACAGGATCGCGTCCATGCCGCCGATCTGATCCTTCCAGTCGTCGGGCATCATCTGGCCATGTTGGGCGTACCAGTCGCAGCTGGCCCAGTCTATCGGCCTGAAGTCCAGCGCCAAGCCGAAGCGCTTGACGGTGGCGGCCAGCACACGCTGGCCCTCGGGCATCACTTCGCGACCGATGCCGTCGCCTGGGATGATCGCGATGCGCTGGGGCTGGCTCATGTTGAGGTTGCTGGCTGTTGAGAATGGGTCAATGCTAGACCATCTCGCCGACGCAGCTGTCGAGCCCAGCCACTGGCAGATTCCCGCCATGACCTAGGTCAAGCCGTGAAAGGCCGGCGGCCTGTAGCCTGCCGTCTGCTCACCGACGGCCGCTGTGCGGCGCGAATCCTCATGCCGAATGCTTCCGAACCCGTTCCCGCCCATCTGCGGTCCGCCTGGGCTGCCAGCGGGCTGAACGCGATGACGCTGGCCGGCCGGCGGCTGCTGCCGATCATCCAGGGCGGCATGGGCGTGGGGGTGTCGGCGCACCGCTTGGCCGGCGCTGTCGCGGCCCAAGGCGGGGTGGGCACGCTCAGTTCGGTGGACCTGCGGCGCCACCACCCGGACTTGATGGCGCGAACCCAGGGTTTGTCGTCGCGGGTCGGCTGCGATGCCGACACCAAGATTCAGATCGATGCCGCCAACCTCGAGGCCGTCGACCGGGAGGTCAAGGCAGCGCGCGCCGCCGCTGGCGGCTGCGGCTTGATCGCGATGAACGTGATGCGCGCGGTCAGTGACTATGTGGCTTATGTCAGGCGCTCGCTTGAGGCCGGTGTCGACATGGTGGTCGTGGGTGCCGGCCTGCCGCTGGACTTGCCCGATCTGGCGGCCGATCACCCCAAGGCCTTGCTGGTGCCCATCCTCAGTGACGCCCGCGGCGTGGCCTTGGTGGTCAAGAAGTGGGAGCGCAAGAAGCGCCTGCCCGACGCGATCGTGATCGAGCACCCGCGGCTGGCCGGAGGCCACCTTGGGGCGGCCAGGATTGCCGATCTGAACGATCCGCGCTTCGATTTCGAGCGCGTGATCCCCGAATCACTGGACTTCCTGCGCCAGGCTGGGCTGGAGGGCCGGATACCGCTGATCGCCGCCGGTGGCATCCGCCGCTGCGAGGACATCGCACGCATCCAGGGCCTGGGCGGCGCGGGGGTGCAACTCGGCACGCCGTTCGCCGTGACCCACGAGTGCGACGCCAGCGACGAGTTCAAGCGCGTGCTGGCCGAGGCCCGCGATGAAGACCTGGTCGAGTTCATCAGTGTCGCTGGCTTGCCGGCGCGCGCGGTGGCCACGCCTTGGCTCAAGGCCTACCTGAAGATCGAACCCAGCTTGCAGGCGGTGGCCAGGCCCAAGTCGCGCTGCACCAAGGCTTTCGATTGCCTGGCCCACTGCGGCTTGCGCGACGGTCTGCCCGGCTGGGGCCAGTTTTGCATCGACAACCAGCTCGCCGCAGCGCTGCGGGGTGACCTCAAGAAGGGTTTGTACTTCCGCGGCGCTGGCGCCTTGCCCTTCGGCGCGCAGATCCGCAGCGTGCGCGAGCTGATCGAGCGCTTGCTGATGCCTGGACTGGTGCTGCCCCAGGTGGCTTTGGCCTGAAGCGCGCCAGTCCTGGTTTGGACGCTCGTCGGGGTGGCTTGTGGCAGACTGCCGCCTCCTTCAACTGATCGAGATCGTCCCATGACCTCAGCCGCTGCGCACAACCGAATCGCCCTGGTCACCGGCGCAGGCTCGGGCATCGGCCTGGCCTGTGCGGCGGCCCTGCTGGCCGATGGCTGGCGGGTGGTCTATGCCGGCCGCCGGGCCGAGACGCTCGCCACAGCCATCGCCCGTGCCGGCGACCCCTGGGGCGACATCGCCGATCGCGCGATGGCCTGGCCCTGCGACGTCGGTGACGAGCACGCGGTGGCCGCGATGTTCGATGCTGTTCGCGTGCGCTTCGGTCGGCTCGACCTGCTGTTCAACAACGCCGGCATCTCGTCGCCGGGGCTCACCCCCGACGAGCTGGACGCCGCGAGCTGGCGCCGTGCCGTCGACACCAATCTCAACGGTGCGTTCTTCTGCCTGTCTCAGGCCTTCAAACTGATGCGCGCGCAGTCGCCGATGGGCGGGCGCATCATCAACAACGGCTCAATCTCGGCCCATGCGCCGCGGCCGGGCTCGATCGCCTACACCGCGACCAAGCACGCGATCACCGGGCTGACCCGCGCTGCCGCGCTGGACGGCCGGGCGTTCGACATCGCGGTGGGGCAGATCGACATCGGCAATGTCGCGAGCGACATGACCGAGCGCATGGTCAAGGGCGTGCCGCAGGCCGATGGCAGCATCAAGCCCGAGGCGCGGATGGCGCTGAGCTCGGTGGCCGACGGTTTCATGACGATGGCGCGCTTGCCGCCAGGCGCCAACATTTTGTTCATGACGGTGATGGCGACCAAGATGCCGTTTGTCGGGCGCGGCTGAGGCCTGCTGCTCGTTGCGTTAGCGAATCCTGTGACCCGTCTCGACGGGTGTGGTCGGCACACTGGTGGCGATCTGGCAGCATCGGGAATCGATGGACTCCGTTTTCGCCGCTGACCCTGTTCACGCCTTGCCGGTGCCGGCCGGTCGCGCCGGTAAGGTGTTGCCGCCGCAGCAGCTTGGGCGGCCGTCACTGGCGCAGTGCCTGACCCTGGCGCTGCTGGTCCATGTGCTGCTGGTGTTGGTGCTAGGCAACACGCCGGGCGGCAACGCCCGTCCCGGTGAAGGCGTTTGGGGTGCGATCAACATCCGCTTGCAGGGCGAAGCAGCGGACGGGCAAGGCCAGTCCAGCGTCGACCCCGAGATACCCAGCGGCCCGCGCGGCCAGGGGGCTCAAGCCCGCTGGGGCGGCTCGGTGCGGCCACCGGACGACTCGACAGCGCCCGGTGCGGCGCGGCAAGGGCGCTGGCAAGCCCCTGCCAATGACCAGGCCGTGGCCGACACGGAGTTGCCTGGTGTGGCTGCGCAGCTTGAGCCGTTGACGGCAGCCCCCACCAGCGAGCCCGCCGCCAAGTCGGTGCCGGTCGTGCCAGCGCCGGTCCCGGCCGTCTCGCTGACGCCTTT
>RGQD01000357.1 GCA_010030205.1 Betaproteobacteria bacterium | reverse complement strand
GTAGTCGATCACCTCTTCGGCCTTGATCACCTCTCGTGCCACATAGTCCAGGCTGCCGAACTTGTCGGCAAGTCCGAGCTTGACCGCCTCCTCGCCATTCCAGAACAGTCCGGAGAAGGTGTCGGGTGACTCCTTCAGCCGCTTGCCCCGGCCCTCGCGGACGACCCGGATGAACTGCTGGTGTACCTGGTCGATCATGGCCTGGGCGTAAGCCCGCTGCTTCGGGTTCTGCGCCGTGAACGGGTCTAGCATGCCCTTGTTCTCACCCGCTGTCAGCAAGCGGCGCTCGATGCCGAGCTTGTCCATCAAGCCGTTGAAACCGAAACCGTCCATCAGCACACCGATAGAGCCGACGATGCTGGCCTTGTCGACATAGATCTCGTCAGCGGCCACCGCGACATAGTAAGCACCCGACGCACAGACCTCCTCGACCACCGCGTAGACCTTTTTCTGGTGCAAGGCCTTCAAGCGCCGGATCTCTTCGTAGACGATCCCCGACTGCACCGGACTGCCGCCTGGGCTGTTGATGCGCAACACCACGGCCTTGGCGCCCTTGTCCTCGAACGCATTGCGCAGCCCCGATATCAGCTGCTCGGCACTGGCTTCGGAATCGACGGCAATCTCACCGCGCAACTCCACCAGCGCCGTGTGCGGGCCGCTGGGCGCACTGTGGTGGGTCCGGTCGAACAGCAGCAACCACGCCGCAGCCAGCACCAAGCCCAGCCAAGACAGGCGAAAGAAGATGCGCCAGCGGCGGTCGGTGCGGCGCTCGCTCATCAACTCGCGCGCCAGCGCCTGCACCGCCTGCGTCAGTGCAGACGTGCTGACAGCCTGCGGGTCAGCCACGCGCTGCGCGGTCGGCGCAGGCGGCGGTGGCACCGCGTCAGCAGTCGCGCCAACAGGCATGGCGGTGGATGGGGTGTCGTCCTGCGGATTCATGGGGAGCTTTCAGAGGCGACGGCCAAGGGCACCGGCCGGATGTCGCCGCAAGGATACCAACAGGCTTGGCCATCGCACTCGACAACCGTCACGGGAATCAGCTTGCCGCTGCGGCAGGGGCCGGCCACGCAGTGCCCGTCGGCAGGCTCATAGCTTGCGCCGTGGATCGCGCAGACGATCCAGCGCTTGTCCTGGTCCAGGAACTCGCCCGGCTGCCAGTCCATCTCGACCGGCACATGGCCGCAACGGTTGATGTAGCCCACCAACCGGCCATCGAAGCGCAACACAAAAGCGCGCGCTGGCCGTCCGCGCAGCAGCACATCGAAGACGAAGGCCTGGCCGCGCTCGACCAGGTCGGCGGCCGCGCACAGCGGCTGGGCCACGGCCTCGACGGGCACAGCCTGCCCAGGATCAGGCATTGAGCAGCAGCCAGTCCTGCAGGTCGGCAGTGGAATGCGCCACATGCAGCGGCGCCAGCGCCGCGAAGGCACCGGGCTCATGTGCGCCATAGCTCACGCCGATGCTGGCGGTGCCGGCGTTGGCGGCCAACTGCAGGTCGTGGGTGGTATCACCGATCATCAGCGTGCGCAGCGGGTCAGCGCCGAATTCGCGCATCAACTGCGCCAGCATCATAGGATTTGGCTTGCCAGCGGTCTCGTCGGCGGTACGGGTGCCGTCGAACAAACCTTTGAGTTGCACCGCTTGCATCGATTCATCCAGACCCAGCCGACTTTTTCCGGTCGCCACCGCCAGCAAGTGATTGCGCGATTTCAGCGCCTGCAGCATCTCCAAGGTGCCCGGAAAGAGCACCAGCTCGTGCTGGCGCGCGATGTAGTGGTGGCGATAGCGTCGCCCGAGCTCGGGATATCTTGCCTCGGGCAGGCCAGGCACCGCGTGCTGGAGCGCATCGCGCAGGCCAAGCCCGATGACATAAGCCGCACGCTCGGTGCTCGGAACCTCCACGCCGATGTCGGCGCAGGCCGACTGCATGCAGCGCACGATCAGCGCGGTGGAATCAAACAAGGTGCCATCCCAATCGAAGACGATCAGGTCAAAGCGGCGCGGGCGGGTGGTCGTGGTCATGGCAGAAACTTGATCATGGGGGGGCGGGCAAACGGGACAGCAGTGTGGCGCATTCGGCCGGCATTGCGGCCGTCAAGGTGATGCGCTCGGCGCTGGCCGGGTGATCGAAAGCCAGTTGCCTGGCGTGCAGAAACATGCGTTCGAAGCGGGCGCCGGCCGGTCCATCGCCGCGCGCCCAGGATTTGTTGAGGGCGAAGTCACCGTATTTAGGGTCGCCGACGATGGCGTGGCCAGCCTGCGCCAAATGGACCCGAATCTGGTGCGTGCGGCCGGTCTTGATCGTCACATCCAACAGCGTGCAAGCGCTCAAAGCCCGGACGATGCGGACCAAGCTGATCGCTCGCCGGCCCTCCGGGTGGTCGGCCGCCACCGGCAGCACATGGCGCTCGCCGCGCGTATCCAAAGTTTTGTACAACGCGACGTCGATCACCTTGAGCTCGGCTGGCCACAGGCCTGACACCAGCGCAGCGTAGGTCTTGCCGGTTTCGCGGCTGCGGAACTGTTCCTGCAGCGCGACCAGCGCGCTGCGCTTCTTGGCCAGCAGCAAGATGCCCGAGGTCTCGCGGTCGAGTCGGTGCACCAACTCTAGAAAGCGCGCTTGGGGTCTGGCCTGGCGCAATTGCTCGATCACGCCAAAGCTCACCCCGCTGCCACCGTGCACCGCCACGCCGGCGGGCTTGTCGATCGCCAGCAGGCATTCATCCTCGAAAAGTACCGGAAACTCCCGCGCTGGCGCAGGCGCCATGCCTGCCGGTTTTTCGGCCGTTCGCACCGGCGGTACCCGCACCTCGTCACCCAGTGCCAGCCGGGTATCGGCCCCGGCACGGCCTTTGTTGACCCGGACCTCGCCCGAGCGGATCACCCTGTAGACATGGGTCTTGGGCACACCCTTGAGCAAGCGCATCAGGAAGTTGTCGAGCCGCTGGCCTTCACCGGCCTCATCGACCACCAGCCGACGCACCGCCGGCGCGTCGGGGCTGATGGTGGGTCGGCGGGCGGGCGGATTGCTGCTTATAATGGACTGAGCCACTTTTGGGCCCTAAGTACTTGATTTATCAGAGTTTACCTGGGCAAACCCGAAGTTATCGTGGTCTGACGCCTTTAACGGCGTTAAAAAAGCGTTGATGCAACACCTGCGTCAGGCGCGGCAGGCCGCAATCCCACCCGTGATGCGGCGGCCACGCATGCCAGGCGGAAGAGATACGTCGTCACAGCCGTCCCGTCACAGGGAAAGAACAAAAGGTCATGAACTCCAGACCGTCGATTTCAGGCGACCTGGGGTTCGCGTCAGAGCCAGCCATCCGGGTCCGCATGCCGCCCCTCCACCCACCCCAACACCTGCACGCGCCAAAAGCCGCTGTGTGGGTCGCGCCTTGCGGCGCGAGGACACAGCCCCGGCCTTTGGTCGGTGCGGCAGTGCCCGATGATGAGGTAACGCCTTCGCGCTTGGCGCGAGGTCTGGAGTCAGCAGCAAGCCCACCCCCGACGGCCCTGACGCACGCGGCCCCGCTGCATTCTTGATCGCTAAGCGATCACTGCAGTCCAGGGCGATTCCTTCTACGGCTGTTTCACGCAACTCGTGCATCTGAACAGATCGCCGGTCCCGACCTGAGGGTTGGGCCAGTGATCGGACAGTGTGCGCCCCGGCAACGGGGCGCACGGTATGGGAGTGCACATGAAACGCATGCTGATCAATGCCACGCAGCCGGAAGAACGCCGCCTGGCCATCGTCGACGGGCAAAAATTGCTCGATTTCGAAACCGAGATCGAGGGGCGCGAACAGCGCAAGGGCAACATCTACATGGCGGTGGTGACCCGGGTCGAGCCTTCGCTCGAGGCCTGTTTCATCGACTACGGCGAAGATCGCCACGGCTTTCTGCCATTCAAGGAAATCTCGCGCCAGTATTTCCGCGAAGGTGTCGACCTCAAGAACGTCAGCATCAAGGAAGCGATCCGCGAGGGCCAGGAGATGCTGGTTCAGGTCGAGAAGGAAGAGCGCGGCAACAAGGGCGCGGCGCTGACCACCTTCGTCTCGCTGGCCGGGCGCTACCTGGTGCTGATGCCCAACAACCCACGCGGTGGCGGCGTCAGCCGCCGGATCGAGGGCGAGGACCGCGAGGAACTGAAAGAGAACCTCGAGCAGCTCGACTATCCGAAGGGCATGTCGCTGATCGCCCGCACCGCAGGCATCGGGCGCTCGGCGCCCGAGTTGCAGTGGGACCTGAACTACATGCTCAAGCTGTGGTCGGCGATCGACGGCGCGAGCAAGGCGGGCAAGGGCGCGTTCCTGATCTATCAAGAGAGCTCCCTGGTCATCCGCGCGATCCGCGACTACTTCACCGCCGACATCGGCGAGATCCTGATCGACACGGACGACATCTTCGAGC
>RGQD01000356.1 GCA_010030205.1 Betaproteobacteria bacterium | reverse complement strand
TCAGCACTTTCGATCCACTGCATGTCGGGCAACTGATCAGCGAGCAAGGCCTGGGCCTGGGCCAACACGGTTCGGTCTCGCAAGCGCAAAACCACAAGATTGCCATCGCGGCTGATACCAGCGTGGCGGATGTTCTTGTCGCGCAGCAGGCTGCGCAGGTCTCCCGCCGTGGCTTCGGCTTTCTTGGTCAACGAGGCCTTCATGTCGACCTGCATCAGGAAGTGCACGCCGCCGCGCAAGTCCAGCCCCAGGTACATCGGCAGCGCATGCAACTTCGTCAACCAAGCCGGCGATCGGCTCAGCAGGTTCAGCGCGACGATGTAGGACGGATCGGCTGGGTCGGGGTTGAGCGCCTTCGCGATCGCGTCTTTGGCCTTGATCTGCTCATCGGTGTTGCGCAGCCTGGCCTTGACCGAATTGCCCTCGAACTGAACAAAATCTGGCGTCAGGCTCGCGACAGCGAGCGTCTTCTCGATCCGCGCGACCATCGTCTGATCAAGCTTGACCGTGGCTTTGCCACTCGAGATCTGAACCGCCGGCGCCTCGCCGTACAGATTGGGCAAGGTGTAGAGCAGTCCGATCAACAGCGCGAGCGCCAGGATCAGGTATTTCCACCAGGGGTAACGATTCATCGTGCGTTCCTCAGCCCTGTCGCCCGGGTGGGCGCAGAGCGGGCTTTCAGCGGACTCGGGGGCTGTCGGTTCAATCGGCGGGAACGCGAAGTGCCCCAGCCCAGACCACCATCGTCGCCGTAGCGGCCGCCTGCTGGCTGGCGGCCTGTGGACTTACTTGCCGAAGCTGCCTTTTGGCAGCACCTGCACCACGGCGCTGCGCTGGACCTGCACCTCGACGCCGTTGGCCACTTCGATCTGCAGCATGCTCTCGCCCATCTTGGCTACACGCCCGATCAAGCCACCAGTGGTGACGACTTCGTCGCCCTTGGCCAACGCGTCGATCATGGACTTGTGCTCTTTCTGGCGCTTCATCTGCGGCCGGATCATGATGAAGTACAACACCACGAACATCAGCACCAGGGGCAGGAACTGGCCGAGTGAGCCGAACATCGACTCGAGACCACCACCCGCGGCAGCAGCCGGCGCGGTCTGGGCAAAGGCTTGGGAAATGAACACGATGGAAATCCTTGGCTGAACGCCCGCACGGCGGCGGGTCAACTCGATATTGTAGGTGGGCTGCCTGGCAACCCAGGCCCGAGGCGCAGCCCGGTGCAGGGTTCAGAACAGCGCCATGCTGAGCTTGCGGCGGTATTGGTCGATCACAGGGTCGCTGGGCGCCACCGCAGCGCGGCCGATCACCTCAAGCGCGCCCTTGGCAGGCTCCACAGCGTTTTTCCCAGGCGCAGGCTTGGGCGCGGGCTTGCCCATCAGGGTGAGAATCGCCACATAGGTCTTGCGCGCCAGTTCATCGCTCCAGCTCTTGTCGCGCATCACGATCTCGAGCAGCTCGTCCATCGCCTCGGTGAATCGACCGGCCGCCATGGCCTGTTGAGCCAGCTCGTAGCGGGCCTCGAAATCACGCCGGTTGGCCGCAATCGCTGCGGCCAGATCCAGGGGCGAGCGGGCGGCGGGCGCTTTCTCGCAGGCCGCAAGCCAAAGTCCAAGTGCGGCGATACGGCCGTCGACCATGCCTCTGGGTGCCATCGGCTGCCAGGCCTCGCGCGCCTGCACCAGCGCAGCAGTTTCGATCAGCAACTTGACATAGTCGCCTCTGACCGCATCGTCAGCGGGGTCGGCGGCCAGCGCATGGGCCAGCTTGGCCAAGGCAGCGTCGTCGTCGTCGTCCAACGCTGGAGCCTCTTCAGGCTCCTCAAGCTCGGCCTCCGCCAAATCGGCCGGCGCCACATGGCGGTCCAGAAACTCGCAGATCTGCGCCTCAGGCAAGGCGCCGACAAAACCGTCGACCGGTTGGCCGTCCTTGAACATCACGCAGAACGGGATCGACCGCACACCAAAAGCCTGGCTGAGCTGGGCTGCGATCTCGGCTTGGTCGTCGCTGTTGAGTTTGGCAAGCTTGAACCGGCCCCCATAGGCTTGTTCAAGCTTCTCGAGCAGAGGCCCCAGCGTACGGCAGGGGCCGCACCAGGGTGCCCAGATGTCCAACAGCACTGGTTGCTGCTGGGATGCCTGGATCAGCTCGGCTTCGATGTTTTGGATCGTGATGTCGCTCATGATGTCAGCAGCAGGCTCATGTGAGGGGTCAGGGAAAGGGTGACAGGGAACAGCCAAGTCAGGACAGATAGAGGCAGCCGCCTACAATTCAATGCTCGCAGACCCGCCGGAGCCTTGGCTTTGCCTGATGTGGAAAACAGCACGGAAAACAACGCCGACGCCCTGGTCGGCATCTTGATGGGATCGTCCAGCGACTGGGAAACCATGCGTCAGGCCGCCCAGATTCTCGCCGAGTTTGGCGTCGCCCATGAATGCCGGGTGGTTTCGGCGCACCGAATGCCCGACCAGATGTTCGCCTACGCCGAGGCGGCCTCAGGCCGGGGCTTGCGCGCGATCATCGCCGGCGCTGGCGGAGCGGCCCATCTGCCCGGCATGCTCGCGGCCAAAACCACCGTGCCCGTGTTGGGCGTTCCGGTGCCCAGCAAGCACCTGTCCGGTGTTGACTCGCTGCATTCGATCGTCCAGATGCCCAAAGGCATCCCGGTGGCGACCTTCGCGATCGGCGCGGCTGGCGCGGCCAACGCGGCCTTGTTCGCGGTGGCGATGCTCGCCAGCGGCGATGCCGCGCTGCTGGCCAAACTCAGCGCATTCCGCGCCAGCCAGACCGCCGCCGCGCAAGCGATGACCGCCGAATTGGGCCAACCGTGAACGCAAAAGTCATACTTCCTGGCGCGACACTGGGGGTGATGGGCGGCGGTCAGCTGGGCCGGATGTTCGTTCAGGCAGCGCAGTCCATGGGCTACTTCACCGCAGTGCTCGACCCCGACCCGACCTCGCCAGCCGGGCTGGTGGCGCACTACCATATCGCCACCGATTACCTCGACGAACAAGGCCTGGCGCAGCTGATGCAGCGCTGTGAGGCCATCACCACCGAGTTCGAGAACGTACCCGCAGGCGCGCTCGTCACACTGGGCGCTTACCGGCGGGTGGCGCCGGCAGCCGACGGCGTGGCGGTGTGCCAGGACCGCTCGGCCGAGAAAGCCTGGTTCCGCCGCTGCGGCATACCCTGTGCGCCCCACGCCTTGATCGACTCCGATGAGCGCCTGGCTGCCGTGAGTGACGAGTTGCTGCCAGGCATCCTCAAAACCGCCAGGCTGGGCTATGACGGCAAGGGCCAGCGCCGTGTCAACGACCGCAGCGCGCTGGCCGAAGCCTGGCAACAACTCGGCCAGCTGCCCTGCGTGCTGGAAAAACTGCTGCCACTGGCGTTGGAGTTGAGCGTGGTGGTGGCGCGCAGCGCGACCGGCCAGACGGTCCAGTTGCCGGTGCAGCAAAACCTGCACCGAGACGGCATCCTTGCCCTCACCCAGGTGCCCTCACCCGATGCCACCATCGCGCAGCAATCCCAGGCCAGCCAGGCCGCCTCGGCGCTGGCCGAAGCGATGGACTATGTCGGCGTGCTGTGTGTCGAGTTCTTCGTGCTGGCCGATGGCAGCCTGGTGGCCAACGAGATGGCACCGCGACCACACAACTCGGCCCACTGGTCGATCGACGGCAGCGACATCAGCCAATTCGAGTTGCAGGTACGCACCCTCACCGGCCTGCCGCTGACAGCACCGCGCCAGCATTCGACCGCGGTGATGCTCAACCTGCTCGGCGACCTGTGGTTCGTCAACGGCACTGCCGAGAAAACGCCGCCCTGGGATCGCGTGCTGGCGCTACCTGGCGTGCACCTGCACCTCTATGGCAAGGCCAGCGCCAGGCCAGGCCGCAAGATGGGCCATTTGACCGTCACGGGGATTGACGCTGCCAGCGCCCGAGCCGGAGCTTTGCAGGCCGCCGAGATTCTGGGCTTGCCGACCTGGTCGGCTGCCTGACCCACATGGGCTTGCTGCGCGGCGATGACCCGGACGCGTTGGCCGCCGCTGCCCAGCGCTTGGCCGACGGCGGGCTGGTGGCATTTCCGACCGAAACCGTCTACGGCCTGGGTGCACGTGCCGACAGCGACCTGGCCGTGGCGGGCATCTTCAAAGCCAAGGGCAGGCCCGCCGACCACCCGCTGATCATCCACGTCAGCGATCTGACGCAGGCCACCCGCTTTGCCGCCACTTGGCCCGATTCAGCGCACCGGTTGGCTCATGCTTTCTGGCCCGGTCCGGTGACGGTGATCGTGCCGCGGGCAACCGGCATGGCCAACGCAGCCGCAGGCGGACAGTCCAGCATCGGCCTGCGCTGTCCAGCGCACCCGGTGGCGCTGGCGCTGCTGCGCGAGGCGTCTGCGCTGG
>RGQD01000355.1 GCA_010030205.1 Betaproteobacteria bacterium | reverse complement strand
TGCTGCCACCCGTGAGCGGTAGAAGTTGATCGAAGCGCGCAGGTTCAGGGTTTTGGCATCGGCCAGCAGCACGGGCATCAGCTCGGTGGCGCAGCCGCTGAACTTCTCGTCGGCCACCACCAGCGGGCTGGAGCTGGAGGTCAAGGGTCGTGCCACTGAACTGATGCCCGTGCTGCTGGCCGATGCGAAGACCTTGAACCTGCGCGCTTCGATCAACTTCTACCGCTCACGGGTGGCAGCACTGCCCGGCCCCGACAACCGGCTCGATGGCCAGCAGCCCTGGTCGACCACGCTGGGTTTTGACAATCGATTTGTCAGCCTACCGCTCAATGTGGGCGGCAGCATGAGCTTGAATCCACCCTACGACACCCAGCTCACGCTGGACCAGTTGCAGCGACGCTCGCGCACTCGAACACTGGACTTGTTCGGGCAATGGATCTTTCGGCCGGGCCTGTCGATGCGGCTGGCGGCCAGTTCCGGCGTGCAGCCTTTTGGTCCACCCAACGGTCAAACCGCCACGCTGCTGGCCAATGGCGACTTCACCCGCATCGACCGCCAGACCAAGCCGCAGTTCAATCTATCGCTGGACATGCGCCTTTGAGGCTGTTGGCCAAAGTCCGAGACATGCCGGACTGCCGCGCAGTCCCAACCGGCTCCGACCTGCGCTGGCTTGGCGGGTGCCTCCGTGCGGAGCCTGCGAATCAGTCGGCGCGGCAACTCACTTTGAGGTCGACGCCAACAACTGGTCACCGCTGCGGCTGATGAACGATTTCAAGACCACGCTAGAGCCATCCGACCATGGGCCGCAACTCCACCGAACCGGCGGCGGGATGTTGAGCGCCGTTCAACGCGCAAACGCTGGCCATTGCGGATCCAGGCACAGTGCCAAGTCCGCCGGCAAGCCAGGCACCTGTCGCTGCAGCCAGCGTCGGATGAATGCCGGCGCCGCCCAGGGGCCGGTGTCCCCACTCCACACGCCTTCGGTGAGCACCTGCAGGCCGGCAGACCCGCGTCGTAGTGGCACGATGGCCGGGTCCAAGGGCGCGCCCGTGGGCAAGGCGCCAACCCCGTCCCAAAGCACCTCGGCCAGCAGCCAGTCGCCATCGGTCTTGGCGTGCAGCAGCAACTGTAAAGGCCTGGCCCCGCGTGAGGCCGGCGGGCTGTGCGCGGCCAGGGCCTGCTGGGCCTGCATCCAGCCAGCCGAACCGGCATGCAAGTGCTGCACCGCACTGCAATCACGTACCACAGCTTGCCAGCCGCTCTGCAGCCGGCCCGCCAGGTCCATCGGCGTGCCCGCCACCACGAGCAGCACACCCTGGTCCTGCGGCAGCAAACGCAGTTGCGAGAAAGCCAGCAACAGGGGCGCGGCCAGTGCCACGGCCATCAGGGCGCGGCGGCGCGGCCGGGGGCGAAGTGTTTGTGGTGCTTGCATTGAGCCGCAGCCTAACAGCGGCCAACGGTACTGCCCAACAACAATGCCCAACAACAGTACCCACCAACAATGTCCACCCATGTCGGCTGCGCCAGGGGCTGACACGGCGCCAACCGAAGACGCGGGGTGAATCGCCCCCGATTTTGAGGAGGCGCCAATTCTTGAGAAGATGGCGCTATGAAGAAGTCGAACAAGTTCTTACCTGAGCTGCATGAACGGGCTGCGGCGATGGACGTACCGCCGTCCATTTGCAAATGGCAAAACTGATGCCCGAGCCTGCCGACTGGATCCTCTCGGCGCGCCAGCAGTGGCATTGGCGAGGCCAGGCGCGTCCGCCCTTTGCCGCGCCACCTGGGCCGGGCCAGACCTCGGTCTGGGACTTCCCGCGCCCACCGTGCCTGGCGCCTGACGTCCGAGACGTGGTGGTGTGTTGGGGCGGCGTCGAGGTCGCGCGCACCCGCCGCGCCGTGCGTGTGCTGGAAACCGGACACCCGCCCAGCTTCTACCTGCCATGGGACGACGTTAACAGGCAGTTGCTGCAGCCCGCAGCAGGCAATTCGTTCTGCGAATGGAAGGGCCCGGCACAGTACTGGACGCTGGTGTGCGGCGGTCGCGAACTGCCCGGCGTCGCCTGGAGCTACCCGCAGCCACTGGCCGGCGCCGAGGCCTTGGCGGACTGCGTGGCCTTCTATCCCGCGCAGCTCGACTGCCGGGTCGACGGCGCGGCAGTGAGCGCGCAGCCCGGCGGCTTTTACGGAGGCTGGATCACGCCCGAACTGGCGGGCCCGTTCAAAGGCGAGCCCGGCAGCGAGCACTGGTAACAAGACTTTGGAGACTGTTGCTGGTGGCTGGTGACTGGTGACGGCGCCACCGTCACGGAGCTTGCCCCCGTTGCCCAAGCGATCGCCCGCCAAACTTGTACGTAGGCATTTCAAACGTACTCGGCAAGGCTCAAGTCAGCGCCAGCAGCCTCGAGTGCTGGGGTGGCGGCCCGGCGGCCGGATGACGGAGGCCTGGCCCGCAGCGCTTCATCGCGCGCCGCCCCCGGGTTTGTGAAAGCGGGCTAGAACAACCGGCCTTGGCCATCCGGGGCGGCCGGAGTACGGCGCTTGCGTTTTGCGATCGCTTGCAAGCCACTCTTTCGTGAGCCATGCTTGTCCTGTATAGCGTTGGCCTCGGCCTGCGACTCGCGGGTCCGACGCAGCCCATACAACTGGTTTTTCGCTGCCGCCACTGCCGCACGTTCCTCGACGATCGGAAGCGGATAAGTCGGTGTTCCGATCTCCGGCACCCACTGCCGGATATAGCGGCCTTGAGGATCGTGGTCGATCGCCTGCTTGGCCGGCGAATAGATTCGCAATGTGTTGATGCCGGTGGTGCCCGACTGCATCTGCATCTGGCTCCAGTGGATGCCGGGCTCGAAGTCAAGAAACTGACGCGCCAGAAACAGCCCTGGCTCGCGCCAGTGCAACCACAGGTGGTAGGACGCAAAGCTGACCAGCATGGCGCGCATGCGAAAGTTCAACCAGCCGGTGGCACGCAGTTGGCGCATGCAGGCATCGACCATCGGGAAGCCGGTGCGGCCTTCGCACCAAGCCTGCAGGCGTTCACGGTCGATCGCGCCCTCGTTCACGCCGTCGCCCGCACGCAGCCCATCGACACTTCGCGCCACGTTGCGCCATTCGATGGCAGGCTCGTCTTCGAGTTTTTGCATAAAGTGACAGTGCCACCGCAAGCGGCTGGCGAAGCCCCGCAATGCGTAGCTCAGGCTACGATCGGGCGTGGTCGCGATCCGCGCTTCGGTGGCTTGATGCACGCAGCGCATCGAGATCGTGCCGAATGCCAAGTGCGCGCTCAGCCGGCTGCAGCCTTCGGCGGCGGCGAGCGGGCTGGACATCGCGCTGCGGTAGTCGCGCCCGCGGCCGTCAAGAAAACTTTCAAGCGTGCTCCACGCGGCGCGCTCGCCGCCCGATGGCAACGCTGCGCCCAAGGCGGGCAAGCCCAGCTCGCGCAAGGTGGGAAGCGCCGACGTCTTCAGCACTGTCGCCGCGCTGATGCCGCAAGCGGTCGGTGCTTCAGGTGTCTCGGGTGCATTCATGCGCTGTGCCCATCGCCCAGCCCATCCGGTACGCGAGCGCAAGCGGCGCACCACGCCGGTCTGCGGCGTTTCGATCCAGTTCACGCCTTGGCTGCGGCACCAGTCGGCTACGGCAAGATCGCGGGCGTAGCTCCAAGCCGGGCCGGTTTCTTCGTGGCTGAACAGGTGGGTAAATGCGAACTCTCGACTCAGCGTCTGCAGCGCTTGCGGCATTGAACCGCAACGCACTATCAGCGGTAGTCCAAGCTGCGCCAAGCCGTGCTGCAACTCGGCCACGCAGTCGAGCAGGAAGCCGACATGGCGTGGGTCGCACTCTGGGCTGGCCAGCCACTGCGGCTCGATCAGCAACAGGCCGATCGCGCTGTCGAAGCGCATGGCTTCGCGCAACGGAACGTGGTCGCGCACGCGCAAGTCGCGTTTGAACCAGACCAGCGCGGCCGTGCCCGTCATCGTGCAAACCTTGTGCTGTCTGACATTGGATTCGCTTGCATGACGTCGTACCAATTGAAGCGCGGCCGCTCTACCGCAAAGAAGGCCCGCAGCAAGGTCGCGATCAACCCCGGCCTAGACGCATGGACCCGCTGCAATGCCACCCGGCTCAGCAGCCTGAGCACCACGCACCAAAGCAGTGAAGGAGCAGGCTGGTCATTCGGCCTTCGTCTCAGGCGTTGTTGTTGCTGCTGAGCGCCCCAAGGCGGGACTGCCCATTTTTTCGCCATCCCACTGCTGACCACACCAACAGCGGCCCTCGGTGTCGATGATGCGGATACCGCTGCCGCAGCAACGTGGGTCTTCGTTCATGGGCAAGTCCTGCTTGTCGCTTCGCTGGCTTCGGCAGCTTTTCGGGATCACTTCACGAGCGGCCGCACGGTGGTGGAGCCGCC
>RGQD01000354.1 GCA_010030205.1 Betaproteobacteria bacterium | reverse complement strand
CGGCGACAACTGCGACAACAGCACCAAGCCCGTGATCTGCGTGCACAGGCCCACCGTCAAGCTGCGGGCGATGCCGTCGCGCGTGGCCAGCCAGCCACCGATCAGGTTGGCCAGCAAGCCCATGGCCTCGTAGAGCAGGAACAGCAAGACCAACGTAAAAGGCGAATAGCCCAAGCGATAGAAGTGCCAGCCGTCCGATGCGGCCCATCCCGTTGATTCCGACTCCCATGATGACCTCGTTGGCGACGGGCAAGAACGCTCAGCACAGTTGATATTTTTATTGTTGTTGAACTCTAAGATGATTCTGTGACCCAGCCGTGACAGGCAAGCATGCGCAGGCGCGACACCGCAGGCGCAGCCTTGGCAAGATGTCCAGGTGTGCAGCACCCGGTTCGGTTTCGATCGTGTTCAGTCTCGCCGCAGATTTGGGGGTGGGACCCGATGCAGCGCAGCGGTCATCATGCAGTGCCTGCATGCGCCGCGAAGATCTTGCGCTATCCCTTACACGACATCGCGGCCTGCTGGCGCTCGCCACTGGCACTGCCGCGCGGCGAGCGCTTGGATCCGATCGACTTTGCGCCACCCTGGAACGGTCATTCTGACCTAACAAACAAGAAAAGCAGCCACTGACTTTCACCATCCCGCAGGGTTGAGCGAGGCACAGTTTCTCCGCCTTCACGCCCTCCCCGCACAGTAGCGGTCGTCTGTTTGCGCGCTGCGCCTGCAGCCGATCTGACAGCTGGCGTCGGCTCGATGCGTCAACGCCGGGGTCGCGAGCGCAGCACCAGCGCCAGCAGGCAAGCCCAGCTGCTGGCAGCGGCCAGCCACAGCGCAGGCGCGCCCAGTTTGTAGTCGAGCGGGCGCAGCACCAGCCAGGTGCTGGCCGCCGCCAAGCAGGCAGCCAACACCATTTGATGGCGAGGCGACTGCCAGGCACTGCGGTATGTGCGGGTGAGCAAAGCCCCGCTCAAGCCGGCCAGCCAACCCCCAGCGGCACCAAACAGCACGTCCAAGGGCCAATGGGCGCCCACTGCCACGCGGGACATGCCCACGGTCGTGGCCAATCCCAGCACCAGCAGCAGCAGAGCGCCGCTGCGCCGGCTCTTCAGCCTGGGCGCGGCCGTGGCGAGTACCGCTGCGGCCGCGGCAAAGGCGGTGATGGCGTGCCCGGACGGAAAGCTGTGCCTGGTCAGCAGCGGCCCGATCAGGTGAAACTGTCCCAGCTCCAGCACAGCACCCGGGCGCGGTATGTCGCTGACATGCTTGACCACCACCGAGAACAGCGCGCCAGCCGGCACCGCTGCCATGCAGGCCATCAAGGCCTGCGGCCGCCACAGCAGCAGCGGCGACATCAACGCAAACAGCACCGTGGTGTCGCCCAGCAGCGTGCAAAACGACCAGAACTCGGCCGGCAACCGGGTCGCTAACCGGTTCAATGACAGAAATGCAATGTGTTGGGCTGACAGCGGCAATTGCAGCAACCAAAGTCCCAGCATGAGCGCAGCGAGTGGCAAGGCCGACCAGGCCAGCCACTGATCCCGGCGCCACGGCAGCGTGTCCGAGAGACGTTGCGGCGTGTGCCGGACAGCAACCAGCGGGGAAGGTCTCAATGGGCGGGTCATGATCAATCTCCGTCAGGCCGGCGACAGGCGGGCCGGGCCCTGGCCCAACAAGGCGCTACTTGGGCCTTGCCATTGCTGGCACAGTAGAAAGTTGAAATGGGCAATCTGACGGCCCCAATGCATCACCGGCTGCTGCGCCAGCAACTCACAACGGCTGAACTGGTTCAAACCGACCGGCGGCACAAAGCTCATCATTGACCAATCGACCAACAACACTGAATCGCCCGGCTGCAGGCTGCCGAACCAAAGGTCGAACTGGTCGAAATGCCGGTTCACCACCCGCACCGGCATGGGTCGGGCGTACCAGGCCAAGCGACTGGCGAGCGACCAGTTCATCACCGCCAACGATGTCACGCCTTGCGCCTGTGCCAGTGTGCGGGCTTGGGCGGCGGCTGCGTCCCAGCCATACAGATCGGCGACCGGGTTGCGCGGGGCGCCATCCACCAACTCACCCGGCCGGCCAAGCGCCTGCTCGCGCGTCTCGGTGCCCAGGCCGGCCATCAGCATCAAACCGATCATGGCCGCGCAGCCCAGGACCTGCCAGGCGGCCAAGCCCTGGACCAGGCGCCAACTGCGCTGCGACTGCGATGCACACAGCTTGGCGAGGCCAGCCGCAGCCGCAGGCAATAACGCCAGCCAGGCCGACACCGACCAATGCGGCAGGGTCGTGCCGCGCCCGGACAAATACGCGTAAAGCATCAGCGGCGGCAGACCGAAGCAAAGGCACAGGCCCAAGGGCGTGAGGCGAGGCGAGACCGGTGAAGGCGCCACCGCTGCGGCGCCCTGCCCGCGCGACCACCAGGCCGCCCAGAGACCCACCGCCGGCAGCAGGCCGTAACACAGCGCTTGCACCAACACAAACAGCAATACTCGCCAGGCCAGCCACTGCCGGGATCCGGACGCGTGATTCAGCTGATAGGCAAATGAAATCCAAGCGTGGCTGGCATTCCAGAGCAACACCGGACTGACCATGGCCAGCGCCAACACAGCCGCCAGCCAAGGTCCGGCTCGACTGAACAGGCGCAGGCCATGGGCTCGCAGCAGGGCCAGCAAGCAACCCAGGCCCAGCAGGATGGCGGTGTACTTTGCCAGCCCGGCCAGCCCCAAGCAAAGCCCCAATGCCAGCCAGCAGGACCAGCGCGTGCCGGTGTCTTGCCGGCATAGCCGCCAGGTCAGCAACATGATCGGGCAGGTCAGTGCCAACAGCAGGCTGTCGGGCACCAGGGCCAGGCCCAGCAGGTGCGGTAGCGGGCTGAGCAGCCACAGGCCTAGAGCCAAGACGGCCACCCCGCCGGCAGGCGACGGGGTGGCCAAAAGCGGGTCAGCAGCAGTTGCGGAGCTGGCAGCTTGAGGGGCAGGGTAAAGCGATTCGCAAAGCCTCAGCAGGCCCCAGACAGCGGCGCACCAACATGCCATCGGCACCACGCGCAACACGACATCGGCGCCGCCCAAGGCCACCGCTGGCCATTGAATCCAGCCCACCAGCGGCGGATGGTCAAAATAACTCCAGTCCAAGCGGCTGGCGTAAAGCGCGTAGTGCGCTTCATCGGGCGACAGGTGGAATGCCGCCGCCAGCAGCAGGTGTAACAACAGTGCCAACAGCAGCGACCAGCGCAAGCCCTTGCTGTGCCACAAGTCGGTCATCATTTCAAAGTGAACCCAAGGGCTGGCGCGCCGCAGCGGGGCTTGCAGACCTGGGCTTGATCCAAACCAGATAGGCTGTCGCGCCGTAGTTCCATACCGTGCCCACCAAGATGCCGGCCAGGCTGGGCAGCAGCCAGTAACCGTTGCTGCCGTGCAGATAAGACGCCACGCCCACATTGGCCGCCGCCCCGACGCTGCAGGCGGCCATGAACTTCAACAGCCCACCCAGCCAGGGCCAGCCGGCCAGGCGTTGGTCGCGGTAAGTCAGCGCGTTGTTGAGCATGAAGTTGCCCACCATGGCCACCGCCACCGCGGTGGACTGCGCGGTGACAAAGCGGTTGCCCGTCCAGCCCAGCGCCAACCACAGCACCAACAAATGCACCAGCACACCGAAGGCGCCAATGGCTGCGAACGAGACCAATCTGGTTGGCACCCAACGACCAATGGTCTTGTCGGCCAGCAGCATCAGGTAATCCCAAGCCACCCGGTTGTCGAGCTTGCTGTGGCCAGCGTGGCGATCGCGGAACCGGTAGGGCAGTTCGGTGACGCGCAGCGGTTGCGGCGATGAGACGACCAGATCCACCAAAATTTTGAAGCCGATGCTAGACAGGCGGTAGACCGCTGCTTCAAAGGCGCTGCGCCGAATCATGAAAAAACCGCTCATCGGATCGCGCAGCCGCAAGCCCAGCAACCGCTGGCTGAGCGAGGTGGCCAGGCTGCTGATGCGTTGGCGCGAGCTCTGCCACTGCCCGACGTCGCCACCTTCCATGTAGCGGGTTCCCACCACCAGGTCAGCGCCGTCGTCGCGCAGCACCTGCAACATCTGGCGTAGCAAGGCCTCATCGTGCTGCATGTCAGCGTCCATCACCGCCAGACAGGGTGCGCCAGTGGCCAGCATGCCCTCCACACAGGCACTGGACAAGCCACGGCGACCGACACGCCGCAGGCAACGGATACGCGGATCGCGCAGCGACAAAGCGTGTATCCGTTCGGCGGTGCCGTCGGGAGAGTCGTCGTCGACGAACACCACCTCCCACTGGATCCCGTCCAGCACCCGGGACAAACGGCGAATCAGTTCCTCATAGTTGCCCACCTCGTTGAAGGTGGGAATCACGACCGCCAGTTCGATGGCCGGTGATTCGGCAAGC
>RGQD01000353.1 GCA_010030205.1 Betaproteobacteria bacterium | reverse complement strand
CTTCAACCTCGGCGTCGAAGCCGGCCAGTTGGGTGTGGTGGCCGCCGTCTGGGGCTTGAGTGCGGTGATGGCGCGCCATGCCTCCCGCTGGCCGTGGCGGGCGGTGACGCTGTACGTGATTGGCACGGTCGCAGCCTTCTGGTCGATCACCCGTGTGGTGGCGATCGCTCTCTGACAACTGGCCTGAAGCACACCCATGGCCCAGGTCTTCGAACTCTTTCCGACCCCGCTGATGCACTGCCCCCAGCTGGTCGACGCCGCGCAAGCCCAGAGCCTGCGCGAGCGCTTCATCCGCGAAGCCGCACTGCCCAACCACCGCGACAGCGCGCTGGCGCACAGCCAGATCATCGACCCGACCCAGGACCCGGCGCTGGCCGCGTTGGCCCTGCGCCTGCTGCCTGAGGTGGTCGAGATGGGCCGCTTGATGTTCGGCGAAACGCTGCCCTGGGCGATCAAGGAGATGTGGGCCAATGTGCTGCAAACCGGTGCCCATCAGGCGGTGCACAACCACGCCAACTGCTTTGTCTCGGGCGTGGTCTACCTCAGCGAGGTCGATGCCTCGGCGCAGACCCGGTTCATCCGCGGCCTGGGCGGGCGCGATTTCGTCTTCAGCAACAGCCACGCCGGCACAGTCACCGGCGCCTTCAACGCCGACAAGTGGATCGCGCCGGTGCCGGCCATCGGGGACGCGGTGCTGTTCCCCAGTTCGATGCTGCACGAGGTGCCGACCAACCGAGGCGGCCTGCGCGTGAGCATTGCCTTCAATGCCATCCCGCGCCGGCTCGACGCCTGGGGCTATGGCCTGAGTTTTTCCGCCTGAACCGAGGACAACATGTACTCACCCACACGACGCTTCATCCTGGCCTTGGCCGTCTTGGCGGGTCATGCCCAGGCCCACGAGTACTACGCTGAGGGTTTCACCTTCATCCATCCCTGGGCCGAAGCGACTGCGCCAGGTGCGACCGATGCGCCGGTGTATTTCAAGCTCGACAAGGTTCGTCGCGATGACCGGCTGGTGTCGGCCACCACCCGCATGGCCGAGCGGGTCGAACTGCGGGGCGGCGCTGATGCCAAAGCGCCGGCGCTCGATGTCATCGAAATCGTGCCGGCCGAGCGGATGCTGTTCGAGCCCGGTCATCCGCACCTGTTGCTGCGTGGATTGGTCACGCCTTTGCAGTGGGGCCGCAGCTACGACATGCGGGTGGTGTTCGAGAAGGCAGGCGCGGTCGACGTGCAGATCTCGATCGGCGCGCACTGAACCGCGCTGCGTCGGTGGACTGGCCAGCGCCGGGCGGCCTTCAGCAGATCAGAAGTTCACCCGCAGCGTCAGCCGAACAGTGCGAGGCTCGCCCGGATGAACGACCTTGTCGTTGATCGGCGCTGCCTCGCCGCTGAGTTGCGTGGCGTAGTAGTACTCGATGTCCTTGTATCGGCGATCGAACAGGTTCAGCAAGTCCAATGTCAGCTCGCTGCTCGGCGACAGCTTGCGGCTCACGCGCAGGTTGCTCACCAGCGACGAACTGGAGCGCACGCTGTTGTCCGATGTCAGTGCGCCAGAGCCGATGTAGCGTTCGGTCAGGCTGACGCTCCACGGCCCCAGGTCCTTGAGCATGACGGTGCCAGTGAAGACGCGGTCCACCGAGTTGGGTACGTAGCGCCCGATGGTGATGTCGTCTGACTCGTTGTTCTTGAAGCGCGCATGGGTCCAGGCCAGGTCCAGATCGAACTGCAGCCAGGGCTGCGCCAGCCAGTGGTTGTTCCACTCGACGCCATAGCGCTGGCTGGGGCCTTTCGGGGATGTCGTGCCTTGGTCGCCCGCGTACGTCAGCTCGGACGCGAAGCCCAGCTTCCACAGCGCCAGCGAGCTTTGCAGGCCAGCGACCGCCTCGGTTCGAAGGCCCAGTTCGGAACCGTGAGCGCGAACCAGGGCTGGTGCGCGACTCAGCGGGTCGCCGGACTTCGGGTCAGCCGTGCTTGTGATGCCGCGGGCGTCGTTGCTGTGAAAGCCACTGCCGGCGTTGACGAAAAACTCGGTCTTGCGCCACGGCCCGAACACCAGCGACAGCTTGGGCGACACCAAGTGCTTGCTCGCCGAACCGGTGTTCAAGGATTGCAATCGACTGTCGACCTGGGCCTCCACACGGTCGGCACGCAAGCCAAAGATGCCGCGCAGCTTGGGATGAAACTCGACCGTGGTCTGGGCGTATGCGCCCAACTGGGTCTCGCGCACGTTGTCGACGCGCGTCGTGGAGGTGATGGTGCGATCTTGTGATTCGAACAGACCGACCTGAATGCGGTCATGGCGCGCCTGCACGCCGACCTCGCTGCGCGCAAAAAGCTCGCCCCAGCGGTGACTGAAGCTGCGCGACGCCGACAGCCCGAACACATTGCGCGAGTCCTGCTGCGAGAACTGGTCGCCCGTGGTGGGCCGGTCCATCAGGTAAGTGAAGTTCGAGAACAGCTTGAGCCTGTAATGCATGGCGTAGCCCGACAGCCGGGTCGTGCCGATGGCGTCGGTGTCGTGCCAGTCGGCCGACAGGCTGCTGCGCGAGGTCTGGCCGCCATCGCTCGAGTCGACGGCATCGAAGCGGCCGAAGGGCTTGCCGAGGTAGGTGCCGGACTCGATCAGCCGCTGCGGCACCTGGTCGGTCGAATGCCATTTCGCGTCATAGCCCATCAACGAGGTCGACCATCCAGACGCCCTGGTGCCGCCGGCAAGCGTCAGCACGCCGTTCCTACGTTCCAGTCCTTCCTTGAGCGTCCAGGGTCCGTCGTTGCGCATCACCTCGACCGCCCCGAGCAGGGTGGTGCCTGCCGCGATGGCCGTGCTGCCGGCGCCGACCATTCGCAGATAACCCTTGCTCCCCAGGCTCGCTTGCGCGAAGGACTCGTCCAGCGTCTTGCGATAGCTGATGTCGGCCGATCCGGCGGCGGCAAAGTCGCCGTTCTTCGCGAAGTACGGGCCTTTTCGGTAGTCGATGCGATCGACAAGTTCGGGGATCAGGAAGTTCAGGTCGGAGTAACCCTGGCCGTGCGCATGGCTGGGCATGTTCACCGGCATGCCGTTGATGCTGGTGGCGAAGTCGGTGCCATGGTCCAAGTTGAAGCCGCGCAGGAAATACTGGTTGGCCTTGCCGTCGCCGGAGTGCTGGGTGACGACCAGGCCGGGCACTGTCTCCAACAATTCACCCGGGCGCAGCAGCGGTCGGCTCTTGAGCATCTCGGCCCGCACCACGCCTTGCGACGCAGCGTCGCTGCTGCCCACCGCGTTGTCATCGTGTCGCCCGATGATCTCGACCTTCTCCGTCGGGGCTGCATCTGCCGCGGCGATGGTTGTCGCTTCGGCAGGCGTCGGGAACGGTTTGAACTGGGCCTGCGCCGACGCAGCGACACAGGCCAGAGCGCCCGCTGCTGCGGCGCAGGTCAGACGGCTTGTCCGTCTGAACAAGGTCATTGTGCTTGCCTTCTGGAAAGCTCTTTGTGGCTAAGCCTATTTCGTTCCCGCATCGAACCTGTGTTTATACCTGCCCTTCGTGTCAGATTGTTTTCAAGCCGATGTCCGTTCGTGCAGAAAATGCGGTGACCCGGGCCACCAGGGAGTCCATCGCAATGCCGGCCATTGGCAGGCACACCGTTGAAGCGGCGGTCGCCACGGCTTGCCTGAGCAGCGCGGCAGTCGAACCCGCCTGTGGATCAGGCAAGGAGGCCGGCCAGTCCTTCAGGCTTTTTGCCGGGCGCATGCTCGGATCGGAAAATGGGGCCAGCCCCAGTGGCTGCACGCGACGCGCGCGCGGGCCAAACCACCGCGGCACAAGGCCCGCATTGACGTCGAACCCCCGTCGCGCATCGGCCATGCTGGACCGATGGAGGCCATGATCGCCGCTACCGACGCGGCCGCAGGCTCTGCGGCTTGTGCGAGATGGCTGGCTGGCAGAACCGCCGCGCAGGCGGCTGCGGGTCACTGTCCGGCAGAGTCAGTCGCCTTTCTTGGGACGACCGGCCTTGATGGCCGTCAGCTTTTCGAGCATGGCTTGGAGTGCCCGGTCCTCCAGCGCCGAGAGGGCTTGCAGTCCGGCGCGCAGCAACTCGCTTTTCTTGGTCGCGCGCCTGAAGCCGAGTGCGCGTTCCTTGAGTTGGTGGACCAAGGCGAAATCGGCGCGCGGCATCGTGAAGCTGTCGCGAACCAGTTTTTCCTTGACGCGCTGCGGCTTGGCAGTGGCTGCGGCAGTTGCTGCGGCCTTGGGTTTGCCTACAGGTTTGACGACAGCTTTGGCGGCGGGCTTGCTGGCGACCTTGACGGACTTGGCCGCAGGCTTGGCCGCAGCTGCGGCAGCCACTTTCGTTGCGGCGGTCTTGCGTGCTGGCTTCGCCGCGAAAGGCTGCCGTCGCGAAGCAAGCCATCCCGGCGAAGCCAG
>RGQD01000352.1 GCA_010030205.1 Betaproteobacteria bacterium | reverse complement strand
TCCCTTTGCCTTCAACCACTTACGCGCGCTACCGCCTCGAAATCGCCAAAGTAAGTGCCATTCGGGTTAACCCGCGATTCCTGGCCATTGAGTCCTGCTCCGCACTTAACTCGATGGCTTGTTGGTCCACTTGTGACGTCTTTGTCAAAGGCACTCAATGATTGATGTTGTTCAAGCTGCGTGCGCGTCTGGGATTGACTTTCGTGTCTGCTGCAGAAGCGGATGCAATCGATGCATTCCCTTTGTCCGTAAAGCATGACCTTGGCGCAGTGTCTGCTAGGCAAGATGTGTACCATTCGAAGCATGGGCCGGAGAGAAATTTGAACCTTGTGGTGAAGATGCGCATGCTAGGCTTCATTCGATTGACGGCGGGGTTGGCGATTGCTTTGTTGTTGACTGCCGGTTGTGAGCCCGCAGGGACTGTGCTGCCCACCAAGGATTCGGCAGACCATGCCCAGGCCTTGTCGGCATTCCGGGTCGGTCTGGCCGCTTATCTGGTCGGTGACGATGCGAGGGCGCAAGCCAAGTTTGAGCGACTCTCGCAGCTCGCCCCAGGCGAGCCTGGCGCTTGGGCCAACTGGGGCGTTCTGGCTTTGCGGCAGGGACAACTCGAACTCGCGGCCCAGCGTCTGGACCGTGCGCGTGGACTGGCGCCCGACAGTGCGGAGATCCGCTTGCTGCTGGGTATGGTCCGCAGTCGGCAGGGCCAAGCCGCCGAGGCGGTGGCGGAATTTCGCAAAGCCACGGAGTTGGCGCCGAACAACATTCGGGCCCAATTTGCGATGGCAGACGAGATCGAACGTCAATCGGCTTCTGGCAGCGATGCGCAAGCTCAGACCATCATTCAGCGCATCGTCGAGCAGCGGCCAGAGAACCTGGCGGCGTGGCTGGAATTGGGGCGAATCGCCACCAAGACCGGTGACCAGGCCGCTTTGCAACGCCTGAGCGCCAAGCTTGCCGAAAAGAGCGTAGCCTGGCCGGTTGAAGCGCAGGAGCAATCGGCTGCGCTGCGCGCCGCTGTGCAGGCCGGCGACCTGCGTGCATCGGGCTTGCGCGGGCTGCGCCTTCGCAACGTATTGATGCGTGTGCAGGGCTACAGGGAGGACCACGCCGCACTCCGGCCTGCGGCTGGTGCTGACACTCAGCCGCTGATGCATCCATTGAGACTGCTGCCGCAGGCTGCGCGTCCGGCGGCCGCTGACACCGGTCTGCACTTCGCAAGCGTTGCGGCCGCGGGCATTGCCAGCAGCAACTGGTCCTGGACTGGTGCTGTCGAACTCGACGGCGCTGCCAAGCCGGTGGTCGCCGCCGCCAATGGGCAAAGACTGGTGTTGGCCAGCGGCCCCTCAATGCTCTTTCCAGGCGGGGTCGGCCGGCTTGGCCCTGGGCCGGAGGGGGTCTTACAGGTCGACTTCAGTTACGACTTCAAGACCGATCTGGTGCTTGCTGGTGCAGGTGGCTTGCGATTGTGGCGCCAAGAGGGCAGCGGCCAGTTTGTTGACGCTGGGGCTGCCTCAAAGCTGCCGCGCTCAGTTCTCGACGCAGCCTACACCGGGGCCTGGGCTGTCGATGTCGAGGCCGATGGCGACCTCGACATTGTGCTGGGCTCGGCGCGCGGGGCGCCGCTGCTGCTGCGCAACAACGGCGATGGCAGTTTCGAGGCCGCGCCGGTCTTCAAGAGCGTCTCTGGTTTGCGTCAACTGGTGTGGGCCGATCTCGATGCTGATGGCACGCCCGAGGCTGTGTTGCTCGACGGCGATTCGCAGCTGCATTTGTTCACCAATTTGCGCCATGGTCAGTTCCTCGAGCGCTCGTTGCCGGCTCTGTTGGGCAAAGTCAGGGCAGTGACGATTGCCGATATCGACAACGACGGTGTGTGGGACATCGTGGTGCTGCGCGATGACGGCGCGATCCAGGCCTTGACCGATAGACGCGACGGTCGAGGTTGGCAGATCAGTACGCTGGCACAGTTGCCCGGCGCAGTGCCGGCGGGTGAGTTCCGCCTGCATGCCGCCGA
This sequence comes from Betaproteobacteria bacterium, assembly GCA_010030205.1. GTDB lineage: Bacteria > Pseudomonadota > Gammaproteobacteria > Burkholderiales > Burkholderiaceae_C > Pseudaquabacterium. Next base: position 2,467 of record RGQD01000352.1, on the reverse strand, counting down.
TGTCGACAACAACGGGGCGATCGATCTGGTGCTGCTGCGCGCCAGCCCGGGTGCTGACGTTGGTGCTGCGATGGTTTGGCTGGGCGGGGAGGGCGGCAAAATCAGTGCATTGCCGGTGGCCACGGGTCTGGCGACGGCATTGACGCTGGCCGACCTCGATGGCGATGGTCGGCTAGACCTGCTGGGCTTGTCCGCCGACGGCCGCGTGTTGCAGGCGCGCAGCGAAGCCACCAAGGCCTACCATTGGCAGCGCGTTCGGCCTAGCGCGGCCGAGTCCTTCGGCGACCAGCGCATCAATCCTTTCGGTGTCGGCGGCGAGGTCGAGTTGCGTGCCGGACCGCTGATGCAGAAGCAACGCATCACCGGTCCCATGCTCCACTTCGGTCTGGGCGAGCAGACCGCGAGCGACATCGTGCGCGTTCTGTGGCCCAACGGCGTGTTGCAGGCCGAGTTCGACCTGAAGGCCGACCAGGCGGTGCGGACCGAACAGCGGCTCAAGGGCTCTTGTCCTTTCCTGTTTGCTTTCGATGGCAAGGCGATCAACTTCGTCAAGGACGCCGTCCCCTGGGGTTCGGCCATAGGATTGCGCATCAACAACATTGGCACGGCCCGGGTCGAGACGACCGAGGAGTGGTACCGCGTCGGGCGAGATCAACTCGTCGCGCGCGACGGTCGCTACGACTTGCGCATCACTGCCGAGCTGTGGGAAGTCTATTACTACGACCACCTCAAGCTCACAGCGGTAGACCATCCACCCGGTACCGAGGTTTATGTCGACGAACGTTTTGCAATTCCGCCGGTCAAGCCGAGGATCGTGCTTGTCGAGACGCCACGCAAGCTGGCTGGGGCGGTGGACGACCTGCGCCAGGACGTGACTGGCGTGCTGGCCCAACTTGACGGCAAAGGCCTGGACAGCTTTGGCCGGGGTCAGTACCAGGGGGTGACGCGCGACCACTATGTTGAGCTCGACCTGGGCGCCGATGCGCCGGCTGACCTGCCCTTGGTGCTGATCGCCCATGGATCGCTGCGACCCACCGATTCATCGATCAATGTGGCGCTGAGCCAGGGCAAGCGCTGGCGGCCGCAAGGCATGCAACTGGAAATTCCTGATGGCAAAGGCGGCTGGAAGCTGGCGCGCGATGCGCTCGGGTTTCCTGCCGGCCGAAAGAAGACTGTGCTGTTCGACCTCGCGGGCCTGTTTCAAAAAGACGCGCCGCGCAAGCTGCGAATTCGCACCAATCTTGAAATCTACTGGGACCAGATCCAGTGGGCGCGCGTGCTGCCCGAGGTCAAGCTGAATTTGACACCGCTAGAGCCCAGTGCGGCGGACTTGCACTACCGCGGCTACTCGGTCCTCAAGGCGCCACCGGCCGGCGCGCCCGAGGTTCCGCGCTACGACGAACTCGCCGGCACCGCAACACGCTGGCGCAACATGGCGGGCTACTACACCCGTTACGGCGATGTGCGCGAACTTTTGCAGGCGGTCGACGATCGCTACGTGATCATGAACGCCGGCGACGAGATGTCATTCAGCTTTCCTGAACCACCACCGCCCACCGCTGGCTGGCTTCGCGATTTCATCATTCAAGGCGACGGCTGGATCAAGGACGGCGACTACAACTCGACTTTCTCGGCCACGGTTCAGCCGCTGCCTCACCATGGTGAGAGGGCTTACACCGTCGCGCCTGGGCGGTTGGAAGACGAAGTCGCATTCCGCCGGCACCCGCAGGACTGGGACAACTATCACACACGCTACTTGGCGAATGACTCAGTGCTGAGCGCGCTGCGTCAGAGGAGCCATCGGTGAACCATCTCAAGGCGGCCAAAGTCGCGATTGTGTTGTTGTTCGTGGCGCTGCTGTGCGTGCCGTTGGCGATGAAGCGCTGGTCTCGCCCGACTGGCGGCGCTGACCTCGGCCAGGCTGTCGCGCTCGCGCGCTACGGTTTTCACCTGAAGGAGGTGGCCCATGCGGCCGGCATCGATTTCGTCCACCGGGCGCCCACTCTCGATCCCAAACTCGCGCACGTGATGCCGCAGGTGGCGTCATTTGGTGCGGCGGTTTCGGTCGTGGATGTCGACCGCGATGGCTGGCCTGACCTCTATGTCACCAACAGCGGCGAGGGCAGCCAGAATGCGCTCTACCGCAATCTTGGCGATGGCACCTTTCGCAACATTGCCGCCGAACTCGGTCTGGCCGATGTCAACCGCACGGGCACCGGCGTTTCAATGGGTGCGGTCTGGGGTGACTACGACAACGATGGCTACGAAGACCTGTTTCTGGTGAAATGGGGACGGCCCGAGCTGTACCACAACGACCGTGGCCGCGGCTTCACCCGCGTCAGTGAGCAAGCTGGGCTACCGGCCTGGATCAATGCCAACAGCGCAATCTGGTTCGACTACGACGGCGACGGCTTGCTCGATTTGTTCGTCGCCGGTTACTACCCCGACGACCTCGACCTCTGGCACC
>RGQD01000351.1 GCA_010030205.1 Betaproteobacteria bacterium | reverse complement strand
ACCCGGTTGACGATGCCTTTCATCGGCGCCTTGATCTCGGTTCGCGCCACCCTGTCGGTCAGCGCCGGCATCGACTGCTGCAAGGCGTTGAGGTCGCCCATCGTGCGGTTCAGGTCGGCCAATGTCTCTGAGCGAAACTGGCCCAGTGTGGCATCGCGGCGCGCTCGCATCTCGACGATCGCCGATCGCACCCGCTCTATCGTCACCGGCGCCAACTCGGCGCGGGCTTCGAGCTCTGACACGCTGCGGTCGATTCGCACCAACTCGAGCCTGGGTTCCAGCCCGCGCTCGACCATCTTGGCCACCGTCTCGCGTTCCTCGCGCCCCAATGCCAGGCCCTGGCGCGCCGACTTCAACGCGATCTGCGCCTCTTGCAACTCGCGCTGCTTTTGCTCGATCTGGGCGTCCAGCACGCCGATCTGCGAGGCCTGCTCGGCCTGCTTGCCGAGATAGGCCGCCGTCTCGGCTGCCATCAGCTCGGGCGCGTGCCGGCTGACATCCTGGCTGAACCTGGGTTTGTTGCCGCTGGCCTGAGCGTTCAGCCGCGAGGCCCTGGCATCCAGCGCCAGCAGTTGCTGAAATCTGGACTGCTTCTCGGCGTCGTGCTGCACTGTCGACAGCGCCACCAGCTTGTCGCCGGCGTTGACCAGCTGGCCGGGTTTGGCCAGGATCTCGGCGACGATGCCGCCTTCTAGGTTCTGGATCACCTGCAGCTTGGCCGAAGGGATCACGCGGCCATCGGCGCGCGTGACGGTGTCGATCTCGGCGATCGCGGCCCAGGCAAACAGCACCGCAAACAAGATGGCGATGAACCACAGCAGCCACAGCGAGGCCATGCGCAGTTGGCCGCGCTTGTTGCCGCTCGCCACCACGGTGGCGTCGCTGTCGCTGCGGTCGGTCCAGCGGGCGGGCTTTTCTTGCAGGGTCTTGGGCATCTTGTCCGCTTCTCAGGCCACGGTCATCGCGTTGGTGGCTGCTGCTTGGGCCTGGGCTTGAGCCGCTGCCTGCGCGCGCACCAGTTCCTCGGGCGTTCCTTGCATCGCGACCCGGCCTTGCTCGATCACGATGATCTTGTTGACCAACTGCAGCATCGTGCTCTTGTGGGTGATGGTCACGAAGGTGCGGCCCTGCAGCTCCTGTTTCAATCGTTGCAGCAACTGGGCTTCGGCGGCCATGTCCATCGCGCTGGTGGCCTCGTCGAACAGCAGCACCGCCGGCTTGCCCAGCAGCGCGCGGGCGATCGCCACGGCCTGGCGCTGGCCGCCCGACAAGCCCTCACCGCGCTCGCCCAGGCGCAGGCCGTAGCCCTCGGGGTGCTGGCGCACAAAGTCTTCAACCCCGGCCAGCTGCGCGGCGTGCAAGATCTCGGCGTCGCTGGGGAAATGCCCACCCAGCGCGATGTTCTGCTTGATCGTGCCGCCGAGCAGCCAGACGTCTTGCAGCACCACGCCGAGCGCGCTGCGCAGGTCGGCCGGGTCGATCTGGCGAACATCCCCCAGCACCAGCTTGGACACCGTCGTCTTGCCCGACCCCACTTTGCCGATGATCGCCACCCGCTCGCCCGGCTGGATCTGGAATGACACGTCTTGCAGCGTCGGCCGCGATGCGCCGGGGTAGCTGAAGGTGACGTTGCGGAATTCGATCGCGCCCTTGAACTCGGGCCTGGCCATGAACACCGCGCCGGGCTGGTGCTCGCGCTCCTGCGCCATCACCTTGGACAGCGAGCGGTAGCTGACGAAGGTCTGGTTCATCCGCGTCAGCAACTGGGTGATCTGGGCCATCGGCGCGATCGCCCGGCCGGCCAGGATGGTGCAGGCGATGATCGCGCCAAAGCCGAGCTGGCCGCGCTGCACCAGCAGCGCGCCGACCGTGACCACCGCGACCTGGACGAACTGTTGCGCCATGCTCGCCACATTGGCCGCCAACTGCGCCAGCATGCGCGACTTCAGGCCGATGTGCGACTGGTGCGTCACCGCATCCTGCCAGCGCCTGCGCATCTGCGCGCCCGCGCCCAGCGATTTGATGGTCTCCAGCCCGCTCAGGGTCTCGACCAGGATCGCCTGCTTGTGGTGGCCGTCTTCCTGCGACTCCTTGGTCAGTCGTTTGAGTTGCGGCTGCACCGCCAGCCCAGCGAGCACCATCACCGGGATCGCCGCCATCGGCACCCAGACCATCGGCCCGCCGATCAGGTAGATGATGAACAGGAAAAGCACTGCGAAAGGCACGTCGATGAAGGTCGTCAGCGTCGCCGAGGTCAGGAAGTCGCGGATCGACTCGAACTCCTTGAGCGTGCTCGCCAACGCGCCGGTGCTGCCGCGGCGCGACTGCATCCGCGCGTCCAGGATCTGCTCGAACAACGCGTCGGCGATCGCCGAATCGGCCTTGGCACTGGCCAGGTCAAGAAAATAGCCGCGCAGCGTGCGGATCAGGAAGTCGCTGACGAAGATGATCGACACCCCGATCAGCAGCGCGATCAGCGTGTCGATCGCGTTGTTCGGGATCACCTTGTCGTAGACGATCATCGAGAACACCGAGCTCGCGATCGCGAACACATTGACCAGCAGCGCGGCCAATGCCACCTGCACATAGACCCAGCGGCTGCGCAGGATCGGGCCCCAGAACCAGTGGCCGTGCCGGCCGCTGGCATGGGTGGCGCCAGTGTCTTCCTCGGCGCCATTCAGCGAGCGCGACAGCTCGCGGCGCAGCAGGCTGATCGTCGCGCCATTGAGCCGCGCCAGCAACGCGTCCAGTGCCATCGTGCGGGGCCGGTCCGACAGCTCGGGGTCGACCACCAGCACCGTGGCATTGTCCTGCTGCGCCAGCACCGCCAGCGCCGATCCGGCATGGGTCTGGCACAGCGCAGGCAGCGCCGGCAGCTCACCTTGCGCCGGATCTACGCGGCCGGTCTCGGTGTCGTAACCCAGGCTGTCAGCGGCCTCGAGCAAGGTGTCCTGGGTCCACAAGCCCTGGCCATGCGCCACGCGCGACCGCAGCGAGGCTGACGACATCGCCTGGTCATGGAAGGCCAGCACGGCCCGCAGACAGGCTTCCAGCGGGTCGTAAGGCGTGTTCCTGGGGGCGCTGCTGTTCGGGCTTGCCGCGTTCTCGGTCATCAAGCTATTCCTTGCGGGCCGCAGCCCCGATGTCAAACAGCGGTGTCAGTTCCATCGCCAGGTGCAGCAGCCGGTGGCGCGCCAGCGCATGGTCGACCACACCGTCGATCAGGTCGTGGCCGGCGATATAGAGCTCCTCCTGCGCGCGCAGCAGGTCGAGCAAGGTGCCGCGGCGGAACGCGAACTGCTCGCGCACCGCCTCGAAGGCCGATGCCGCAACCTGCACCGCGTCGCGCCGGGCGGTGATCAGCGCGTCGGTGTAGCGCGCATCCGCCAGGGTCTGGCCGATCGCGCGTTCGAGTTGGCGCCTGAGGTTGTCGAGCTCGAGTCGCGACTCCACCGCCCGTTGCTCGGCCTGGTTCTTGCGCGCGGTTTCGGCGCCGCCGGTGTAGAAGTTTTGCCGCACCACCAGGCCGAGGGTTCTGTCCACGCCAGGCTGGGCGCCACCGCCGATGTCGCGTCGGGTGGCACTGGCCTCGAGGTTCAGGCTGGGCAGCATCGACGCGGCGGCGGACTTGGCGTCGTGGCCGGCGGCCATGCTCTGGGCCAGCGCCTCGGCGTAGCTGGCGTTGCGCAGGATCAGGCCTTCCGCGTCGTCGAAGCGGTTCAGGTCCAGCGCCACGGCCTCGGGCAACACCAGATCAGCCGCAGGCGCGTTGCCAAAGGTTTCGCGGTAGCTTGCCTCCGTGGTCTTGAGCCGGCTCTGCGCCGCCACCAGCGCGGCCTGTGCGTCCGACAAGCGCGCCTTGGCGCGCAGCACGTCGCTCCTGGAACTGCCGCCGAGCTGCTCACGCTCCTCGATGAAGCTCAGGATTTGTTGCCTCGACAGCCGGTTGACCTCGGCCAGTTTGAGCAGTTGGCGAGTGCGGAACACCTCGTGCCAGGCGCTGACCGCACGCAGCACCAGCTCGCTTTGCTTGGCCTCGGACTTGGCATCGGCGGCGCTCTCGCGCGCGCGCTGGGCATCGACGCGGCCGCTGACCGCGCCGAAGTCGTACAGCATCTGGCGCGCGGTGATCCCCAAGGACTTGGAGTTGTCCTGGTGCGCCGGCAGGACGATCCAGGGTTTGTTGACTGGGTCGTTGCGGCGCTGCCCGGTGTCGATGTTGGCCGAGACCTGGGGCAGGTAGCCAGCAAAAGCCTCGCGGGTCGCAAAACCTGCGGTCAGCTTCTGCTCGCTGCTGAGCCTGACCTCGGGGTGCGCCAGCACTGCGGCCTGGATTTGCGGCCGGATGCTGGTCAGCGGGGGCCGGTCGGGTGTCGAGCCGGTCCAGCTGATGGCCTGGTTCAAGAAGCCGATCAGCTGGTCGGCCACGCCGTGCACGCGCAGTTGCTCGACATTGGCCTGCGGCGCCGCATCGGCGGCGATCGCAGGCCCCTGCCAGCTGCAGACGCTCACTGCGATAAAAAAAGCCCCCCGGAGGGGGCGTTTCGGCGACGTCAAAAAAGCCCCCCGAGAGGGGCGTTTGAACAGCGACATCAGTTC
>RGQD01000036.1 GCA_010030205.1 Betaproteobacteria bacterium | reverse complement strand
GGCAATGCGCGCCGCGTGTACCCGCGGCTCGACGCCGCGCTCAAAGCCAAAGGACTCTGAGATGAGCCTGCCGTTGAACCAACTGGGTATCGTCAAGCGCAACATCGTGCGTGCCGACCGCGCTGCGGTCGAAAAACTCTCGCGCTTCGGTGTCGCAACGATCCACGAGGCGATGGGCCGGGTCGGCCTGATGAAGCCCTACATGAAGGGCATCTACACCGGCGCGCATGTCTGCGGTACCGCCGTGACGGTGCTGCTGCAGCCTGGCGACAACTGGATGATGCACGTGGCGGCCGAGCAGTTGCAGCCCGGCGACGTGGTGGTCGCGGCCTGCACCAGCGACAACGAGGACGGTTTTTTTGGCGACCTGCTGGCGACTTCGTTTCGCGCCTGCGGCGCGCTCGGCCTGATCATCGACGGGGGGGTGCGCGACGTCCCAGATCTGACTGCGATGGGTTTCCCGGTCTTCAGCCGGGCGGTCAATGCCAAGGGCACGGTCAAGGCGACGCTGGGGTCGGTCAACATCGCCGTGGTCTGCGCTGGCGAACTGGTCAACCCAGGCGACGTGGTGATCGCCGACGCCGACGGCGTGGTCGTGGTGCCGGCGGCGATCGCGCAGCAGGTCGCCGATGCGGCCGAAGCACGCGAGGCCAACGAGACCGACAAGCGCGCCAAGCTCGCGGCCGGCACGCTGGGGCTCGACATGTACAAGATGCGCGATGCACTGGCCAAAGCCGGGCTGCGCTACATCGATTGATGCGATGAACCCGGATCCCCAGCATTGGCGCGTGGGTCTGATCGGCTACGGCGAGGTCGGCCGCATCCTGGCCCTGGCCCTGGCCCTGGCCCTGGTAGGAAACAAGGATTGATGGGCATGAATTTCGAGAAAACCCCAGGCTGGCTCGACTGGTACGCCAAGCCGAGCAAGCCGCGCTTCCAGGTGCCTGCTGGCAGCGTGGACGCGCACTGTCATGTGTTTGGTCCAGGCGCCGAATTCCCCTATGCGCCCGAGCGCAAGTACACGCCTTGCGATGCGTCCAAGACCCAGCTCTACGCCTTGCGCGACCACCTCGGGTTCGCCCGCAACGTCGTGGTGCAAGCCACTTGCCACGGCGCCGACAACCGGGCGATGGTCGATGCGCTGGTCCACAGTGGCGGCAAGGCACGTGGCGTGGCCACCGTCAAACGCAGCATCAGCGACGCCGAGTTGCAAGCATTGCACCAAGCCGGCGTTCGTGGCGTTCGCTTCAACTTCGTCAAGCGCTTGGTCGATTTCACGCCCAAGGACGAGCTGATGGACATCGCGGCTCGCATCCAGAAGCTGGGCTGGCATGTGGTGATCTATTTCGAGGCGGTCGACCTGCCAGAGCTGTGGGATTTTTTCACCCAGTTGCCGACGACGGTGGTGGTCGACCACATGGGCCGACCTGACCTCAGCTTGGCCGTCGACGGCCCGCAGTTCGCGCTGTTCGAGCGCTTCATGCGCGAGCATGCGAACGTCTGGAGCAAGGTCAGCTGCCCCGAGCGCTTGTCGATCACCGGGCCCAAGGCCTTGAACGGTGAGCAGCATGCCTACCAGGACGTGATCCCGTTCGCGCGCCGCATCGTCGAGCAGTTTCCCGACCGCGTGCTCTGGGGCACCGACTGGCCGCACCCGAACCTGAAAGACCACATGCCCGATGACGGTCTGCTGGTCGACTTCATCCCGCACATCGCCAGAACCACCGAGCTGCAGCGCAAACTGCTGGTCGACAACCCGATGCGGCTGTACTGGCCCGAGGAGGGCTGATGGTCCCCCACGCGCAGATTCGTTCGCTGCCGGCCGGCAAGCATGCCGCCCGGCCTTCGCCAGCCAAAGCGGCGCATGCCTGCTTTGAGCCGGCTCGACAGGAGGCATGACCATGGCACTCGACAAACCCTATCTGGACGTGCCGGGCACGACGATCTTCGACGCCGAGCAGTCGCGCAAGGGCTACCACCTGAACCAGTTCTGCATGTCGCTGATGAAGGCCGCCAACCGCGAGCGATTCAAAGCCGGGGAGCGCGCTTACCTTGACGAATGGCCGATGACCGAAGAGCAGAAGCAGGGCGTGTTGACGCGTGACCTGAACCGCTGTATCGCCGCCGGCGGCAACATCTACTTCCTGGCCAAGATCGGCGCGACCGACGGCAAGAGCTTCCAGTACATGGCCGCGAGCATGACCGGCATGACGCAGGACGAGTACGCGGCGATGATGCTGGCCGGCGGCCGCTCGGTCGAGGGCAACCGCTATGTCGGCGAAACCAAGAAAGTGCAGCGCAACTGATGGCCAAGATCACGGCCAGCGTCTTCACCTCGCATGTGCCCGCGATAGGCGCGGCGCTTGACTTGGGGAAAGACAACGAGGCTTACTGGCAGCCGCTGTTCAAGGGCTACGAGGTCTCCAAGCAGTGGATGACCGACAACCGCCCCGACGTGATCTTCCTGGTCTTCAATGACCATGCGACCGCTTTCAGCCTGGACATGATCCCGACTTTTGCGATCGGCACCGCTGCGGGCTACGCACCGGCCGACGAGGGCTGGGGGCCGCGCCCTGTGCCGCCCGTGATCGGCCACCCTGAACTCGCAGCGCATATCGCGCAGTCGGTGATCCAGGACGATTTCGACCTGACCATCGTCAACAAGATGGACGTCGACCATGGCCTGACCGTGCCCTTGAGTCTGATGTGCGGGCAACCCAGTGGCGAACATCCCGCCTGGCCTTGTCCGGTGATCCCGTTTGCCGTCAACGTCGTGCAGTACCCGGTGCCCAGTGGCGCGCGCTGCTTCAAGCTGGGACAGGCGATCCGCAAGGCGGTCGAGTCCTTCGACCAGGATCTGAAGGTGCAGATCTGGGGCACCGGCGGGATGAGCCACCAACTCCAGGGTGCGCGCGCTGGTTTGATCAACCGCGTGTTCGACAACGCGTTCCTGGATCGCCTGATCGCCGACCCAGCGGCCCAAGCCGCAGTGCCGCACATCGACTATGTGCGCGAGGCTGGCAGCGAGGCTATCGAGCTGGTGATGTGGTTGATCGCCCGCGGCGCGATGGATGACGTGGCGGGTGGCAAGCCGCCGATCGTCAAGCATCGCTTCTACCATGTGCCTGCCAGCAACACCGCGGTAGGCCATCTGATCTTGGAGAACCCAGCATGAGCAAGACGATCAAGGTGGCGCTGGCCGGTGCCGGCGCTTTTGGCATCAAGCACATCGAAGCTATCCAGAACATCGACGGTGTCGATGTCGTCTCGCTGGTCAGCCGCGATCTCGGCAAGACGCGCGAGGTCGCGGCCAAGTACGGCATCGCGCACACCAGCACCGATCTGGCCGACAGCCTGGCCAGACCCGAGGTCGACGCGGTGATCTTGTGCACACCGACCCAGATGCATGCGGCGCAAACCATTGCCTGCCTGCAAGCCGGCAAGCATGTGCAGTGCGAGATCCCGCTGGCTGACACGCTGGCCGGTGCGCAGCAAGTGGTCGCGCTGCAAAAGTCCACCGGCCTGGTCGCGATGGCCGGTCACACCCGGCGCTTCAACCCCAGCCACCAGTGGTTGAACCAAAAAATCAAGACCGGCGAGTTCAACATCCAGCAGTTGGATGTGCAGACCTACTTCTTCCGCCGCAGCAATATCAATGCGCTGGGACAGGCGCGCAGCTGGACCGACCACCTGCTGTGGCACCACGCTGCGCACACGGTCGACTTGTTCGCCTACCAATGCGGCTCGCCCATCGTTCGCGCCAACGCGGTGCAAGGGCCGATCCACCCGGTGCTGGGCATCGCGATGGACATGAGCATCCAGCTCAAAGCCGCCAACGGTGCGATCTGCACGCTGAGCCTGTCCTTCAACAACGACGGTCCGCTGGGCACTTTCTTCCGCTACATCGGCGACACCGGCACTTACCTGGCGCGCTACGACGACTTGTTCACGGCCAAGGACGAGAAGATCGACGTCTCGAAGGTGGCGGTGTCGATGAACGGCATCGAGTTGCAGGACCGCGAGTTCTTCGCCGCGATCCGCGAGGGCCGTGAGCCCAACGCGAGCGTGGCCCAGGTTCTGCCCTGCTACCAGGTACTCCACGACCTGGAGCAACAGCTCGCGCTGGCCTGATGGCGATGCAGCAGCGCCAAATCGGCCCACTCTAGACCCCGACTGTCCGGGCCATTCGGCGGCTAGGCCGAACTCACCCCAGCGGCTCGAAGCGCTCGCAGTGGCGCGGACCTTTCAGCCAGCGCGCCAGCGACTTGATCGCCGCCGCCTCGATGGCCTGTGCCAGCGCTGCATCCACCCCGTCGGCCTGGGCGTAGGTCTCCATCAGCGTGGCCTGGCCGTCGCGCAGATCGGGGCGTCGCAGCAGCTCTGCCTGCAGACCTGGGTGGTCACGACACAAGGTCGACTGCAGGCTCAACGCTGCAAGCTGCACCGCAGCGAAGTCTGCCTGATCGACCCGGTAGTAGACGTAGAGACGTAGAGGCATAGAGGCATTCGGCCATGCGCTTGCGCGTGACGGACCTCAGGCCTGCTCGGTCGGCAGCGCGTAGGGCAGGGTGCGGGCCAGCAGCACCGCACCGTCGACCGATCCTGCGTGCAGACTGCCGGACTCCAACGCTGCCAGCTTGACCTCGACCAGCGCAGTCCAGCCGCCCTCAGGTGAGGGCGCGGCCAGCGCCACCTGGCCCGCAGGTTGGCCCGGGTCAGCGCTGTGGAACACCTCCTGACCAGCGCTGAGCGCCTGTGCGCAGTCGAACACCAGCGCCCGACGCTTGAGCGTGCCGCGGTACTGGCTGCGCGCGACCACTTCCTGGCCTGGGTAGCAGCCTTTCTGGAAATTCACGCCCCCGACCAACTCGAGATTGACCATCTGCGGCACGAAATGCTCGACAGTCGCTGCGCTGATGCGAACGACGCCGCTGCGGACCTCCAGCCACTGCCAGGCTGCATCCGGCAGAACAGGTAACGCCGGGGCAGGGGCCTCGGCTGGCAGCGCGAGCATGAACCTCGGCTGGTCCTGGGCATCAGGTAGGCGGACCAGTTGGCCCGCATCCAACGCGGCGACATCCCAAGCTGCTGCAGGTGCAGCAGCCCCTAACCAATCCCGGGCTTCGATGCCTGCCAGGCCATACAGCGAGACCTCGGCCGACGCGTCGCTGAGCTTGCACTTGGCGCGCATCACGAACATCGTCAATCGCTTGAGCGTTGGCGCGAGCAGGTCGGCGCTGCAGGCCAGGTAAATCGTCTGATCGTCGACCCGCCAGAGCACAAAGCTGGCCAGCAGTCGGCCCTTGGCCGAGCAAAAGCCCGCCAGCCTGGCCTGGCCTGCTGGCAGAGATGCCACGTCCTGTGTCAGTTGGCCGTGCAGAAAGCTGGCGGCGTCGGCGCCCTGGGCCCGGATCAGGCCCCAATCGGTCAGGCGTCGCGCGCCGCAGAGGGATTCGGTAGAGGTCATACGCCGATTATCATCACGCCCACTCTTACGCACTGGCGTGTCGGCCATTGGCCGCACGCGGGCAGCCCGGTCCGGCATGGTTGGCATGAAAGTCTTGCGCGCTGTTTTTTTGTTGATCCTGCTGTCTTGCGCCGGCACCGCCGGCACCGTCTGGTGGTGGCTGACGCGCGATCTGCCTTTGGCGAGCCAGGCTGTCGAGCTGTCGATCGAAGTCGGCACGCCGCCCCGCGAGATCGCCAACGCATGGGTTCGGGCCGGGGTGCAAACCGACCCCTGGCTGCTCTACCAGTGGTTTCGCGCGAGCGGCCAAGCCCGGCGCATCCGGGCCGGCAGCTACCAGGTCGAGGCCGGCATCACGCCGCGCAGCCTGCTGACCCGGATGGTGCAGGGTGACGAGTCCTACGAACGGGTGCGTCTGATCGAGGGCTGGACCTTCCGCCAGTTTCGCGCCGAGCTCGCACGGGCGACCAGGCTACAGCCGCTCAGCGCCAACATGACCGAGGCGCAGTTGATGGCCGCGATCGGCCAGCCCGGACTGTCGCCCGAGGGCCGCTTTTACCCCGACACCTATGTCTACAGCCGAGGTGTCAGCGACCTGACCGTGCTCAAACGCGCCGCGTTGTTGCAGCGCCAGCGGCTTGAAGCGGTCTGGGCCGGGCGTGCCGCAGACTTGCCGATCAGCTCCGCCGACCAGGCTCTTGTACTGGCCTCGATCGTCGAGAAGGAAACTGGTCTGGCAGCAGATCGCGGCAAGATCGCGGGCGTGTTCATCAACCGCCTTCGCATCGGCATGCCGCTGCAGACCGACCCGAGCGTGATCTATGGGCTGGGCGAGGCTTTCGATGGCAAGCTGCACAAACGAGACTTGTTGACCGACACGCCTTTCAACACCTACACGCGTTCGGGATTGCCGCCGACGCCGATCGCGATGCCCGGGCTGGCTGCGCTTCGCGCGGTGGTTCAACCCGAGACCACCCGGGCGCTGTACTTCGTTGCACGCGGCGATGGCAGCAGCGTGTTCAGCGATGACTTGACCGCGCACAATCGGGCAGTGAACCAATACATCCGCGGACAAAAGCCCGTGACGGCGCCATGACCCTGCCTGGACGCTTCATCAGCTTCGAGGGCATTGACGGCGCGGGCAAATCCTCGCACATCGAAGCCCTTGCGACCTGGCTGCGCGACCGCGGCCGCGTGGTGCTGCTGACCCGTGAACCCGGCGGCACCGCGTTGGCAGAGAGCCTTCGCGAGCTGTTCCTGCAGCACGAGATGGACGCACTGACCGAAGCGCTGCTGGTGTTTGCCGGTCGCCGAGACCACCTGCGCGCGGTGATCGCACCCGCATTGGCGCGCGGCGAGCTGGTGTTATGCGACCGTTTCACTGACGCCACCTTCGCCTACCAAGGCGGTGGGCGCGGCTTCGACATGGGCTTGCTGTCGCAACTTGAACATTGGGTTCAGCAGGCCCCGACCGGGCTGCTGCAGCCCGACCTGACGCTGTGGTTCGACTTGCCAGCGGCTGTGGCTGCTGAGCGCCGCGCCGCGGCCCGCGCCGCCGACCGGCTCGAACGCGAGGACTTGGTGTTCTTCGAACGCGTCAGCGCCGCTTACGCAGCGCGGGCCCGCGCCGCGCCGCAGCGCATCGTCCGCATCGTTGCTGACCAAGCCCGCGAAGCAGTCTGGGCCGAGTTGCTGCTGGCCATGCAAGCCAGACTGAAGGATTGGGCCCGATGACGAAGAACCCAGCACGTCAGATAGGCGTGGCGAGCGACGGCAGCTTGCCACTGCCTTGGTTGGCGGCTGCGCTGGCACAGGCCGCCACCCTGGCCAAAGCCCACGCGTTGCTGATCCATGGACCGGCGGGCTGCGGCCACCTCGAGCTCGGGCTCTTGTTGGCACAGGCTGCGCTGTGCGAAGACCCGGCCGCAGCGCGCTTGCAGCAGCCCTGTGGCCGTTGTGCCAGCTGCCATCTGGTGGGCACCCGAGTCCACCCCGACCTGCTGCTGGTGCTGCCCGACGCGCTGCGGGTTCAACTGGGCTGGGTGATGGATGAGGACAGCAAGCTCACCAAAGCCGATGCCAAACCCAGCCGAGAGATACGCGTCGAACAGGTTCGCCAAGCCATCGCCTGGGCCCAGCAGACCAGCGGCCGCGGCCGTGGCAAGGTGATGCTGGTTCACCCGGCCGACGCGCTCAACAGCACGGCGGCCAACGCGCTGCTCAAGACGCTGGAAGAGCCGCCGGGCGCGCTGCGCTTGCTGCTGACCAGCGCAGACCCCGAGCGCTTGCTGCCGACTGTGCGCAGTCGCTGCCAGCGCTTGCGGCTCGACCTGCCCGCCACCGATGTCGCGCTGGCCTGGCTGTTGACGCAAGGCATGAGCGACCCGGGGCATTTGTTGATGGCCGCTGGCGGCAGCCCGCTGGAGGCACTGGCCTGGGCAGCCGAGGGCTTGAGCCCGGCTTTGCTGTCCGAACTGCCGCGGCGTATCTCGGCGGGCGACGCATCGCCGTTGGCGGGCAGGGCGCTGCCACGGGTGATCGATCTGCTGCTCAAATTGGCCCATGATGTGCAGGTCTTGGCGGCGGGCGGCAGCCCGCGGTTTTTTGCGGTCGAGCAGTTGCCGGTCGGCGTCGACCTGTCAGCGCTGAAAGCCTGGCAGCACGAACTGATGCGCGCGGCGCGGCACGATGAGCATCCCTGGAATGCCGGTTTGCTGATCGAATCCCTGGTCAGCCAGGCGGCCGGGCTTTGGTTGCGCCAACCCCAGACTGGCGCTCGCAGACTGGCGCTCGCACAAGCGGCGGCGCCTCGCTAAACTTCGCACGATGAGCGAGACCAGCCTGCCCGGCCATCCACTGGAGTCGCAAGGTGCGCGGCCCAGCGTGATCCAACTCGTCTTCCGAGAGAAGGGCGCGCTCTATGCGGCCTTCATCCCCTTGTTCAGCGAGGGCGGTTTGTTCGTTCCTAGCCATCGGGCTTACCAGCTTGGCGACGACATCTACCTGCTGCTGTCCTTGCCCGACGACCCACAGCGCTACCCGATGGCAGGCAAGGTTGCCTGGATCACACCCGCCAACGCATCGGGCGGACGTACGCAGGGCGTGGGCGTGCGATTTCCTGTCGACGACAAATCGCGCCAACTCAAGCTAAAAATCGAGCAGATACTGGGCACCCAAATCGCTTCCTCCAAACCGACCCAGACCGTCTGACTTGCAGCGCGGACGGCGCGCCGTATCCCCCGAGACTCCCCACGATGTACGTCGACTCCCATTGCCACCTGAGCTTTCCTGAGCTGCGCGTGCGCATCGATTCACTGCGCGCCGACATGGCCGAGGCCTTGGTGGACCGCGCGCTGGTGATTTGCACCACGCTAGAGGAGTTCGATGTGGTGCACGGCCTGGCGCTGGCGCATGACAACTTCTGGTGCACCGCCGGTGTGCATCCAGACAACGAGGGCGTTGAGGAGCCTGACTTCGATCGATTGAGAGCGCTGGCGCTTCAAGCCAAGGTGGTCGCGATCGGCGAGACCGGGCTCGATTACTTTCGCTTGAACGGCCGCACGCCCGCCGACATGGCCTGGCAGCGTGAGCGCTTTGCGGTGCACATTGCCGTGGCCGCTGCGGTAGCCAAGCCGTTGGTGATCCACACCCGCAGTGCCTCGGTCGATACCTTGGCCATGCTGCGCGACGCACAGTCCGCTGCAGCCGGCAGTCTGACTGGGGTTTTTCACTGCTTCACCGAGACCGCCGAGGTCGCGCGTGCAGCGCTGGACATGGGCTTTTTCATCTCGTTCTCAGGCATTCTGACTTTCAAGACCGCCAGCGATCTGCGCGCGGTGGCGGCTTTCGTGCCGCTGGACCGCTGCCTGATCGAGACTGACAGCCCTTACCTGGCGCCAGTGCCGCACCGCGGACGGCCGAACTCTCCGGCTTGGGTGCCGCATGTGGCGGCCGAACTCGCGCGCGTCAAGTGCTTGCCGGTGGCGCTTGTGGCCGAGGCCACAAGCCGCAATTTCGAGCGCCTGTTTGGCCTGCCGGACCTTCACAATAAGGTTTGAAAGTTTTGAGAAATCACATGAAGTTCATTGCCTATATTGCTTTGATGATTGGTTTTTCCGTTGCGAACGCGGGTGCTTACGACGATTTTTTCAAAGCCGTCAAGCTCGATGATGTCAGCGCTGTAGAGGGCTTGCTTGCACGTGGTTTCGACCCGAACGCCCGCGACGAGGGAGGCCAGACGCCGCTCTACCTGAGTTTTCGCGAGGCGTCCTTCAAGTCCGCGACCTTGTTGCTGCGACAGCCTCAGCTACGGCTTGAACTGCGCAACGTCAACGGTGAGACCGCCTTGATGATGGCAGCACTCAAGGGTCAGGTCGATTGGGTGCAGCAGTTGCTGGACCGTGGCGCCGGTGTCGAGGCGGTCGACCCGAAAGCCTGGTCTGCGCTGCACTATGCAGCCGCAGGCCCTGAGCCGGGAGCCGTGCGCTTGCTGCTGGCGCGCGGTGCGCAAATCGATGCCAGGTCGCCCAATGGCAGCACGCCGCTGATGATGGCTGCACGCTATGGTCCTGAGGAGGCCGTCGATGCGTTGTTGCAACATGGCGCCAATCCTCGCTTGCGCAATGACCTCGAGCTGACTGCGGCTGATTTCGCCAGGCATGTTGGACGCGACAAGCTGGCCGACAGGCTGGCGCAAGCAGCACGCTGAGGTCTGTGCCGGCGCGACACAGGCGAGCCCTTCGCGTGCCGTACAGACCATGGTTCGGTCGTTCTGTGCAGCTGTAGAGATGCGCTACGATGTATATTATGTAAAATTAACAAACAATGGCATAATGACGACAGCTGGGCCGGATCTCGTATTCAGCCGCAGTGACGCGCAGCACTTGCACCGCCACTTGAACGCCCAAACGCACCTAGCCATGGCCAAAGCCGACACCAAGACATCCATCGATTCCGACGGGCTGCGTTATCGCAGTAAGACCCCTGGATCGCCGTTCACCGCTGCGGGCGCATTCGGCGCTGCAACGATGTCGTGCTTTCTATGCGGCAAGCACAGGCCCAGAAGCCTGCTGAAGTCGAGACGTTTGCTGGGCAAAGCGCAGTTTGTCTGCTCGCCCAGTTGCAAGGAAGCTGACATCGAGAATACTGCCAAGCCTTGAACTGGTCTGGGTGCTTGGCTTGTCAACCTGACGCCAGCCTCTGGCACAGGCTTGATAACTGAGCGCCCTGAAGCCGGCCGACCCGTGGGGATCAAGCAAAGTGGCGCTGCCACATTTGCTGGATAGCGGCTTGCGCACGAAATCTCGGCAGCGCTGATCGCCGCATAAGATCGCTGCATAAGATCGCCGCACAAGGTCGCCAGCATTCGCGAGCTCGTCTCGCTGCTTGCTGCTGGCGCTCACACCCATGCTGCGCGGTCAGGTGGTGACAGCGATGGCTTGGTATTGCTTGATGATTTGCTCGTCGCCGAGCAGATCCTGGAGCAGTTCGCGCAGCCAAGGCGGTTGACGTCCTCTTGTGCCGCCGATCCAGGTGCCGCTGCCGCTCGGGTTCTTGTAGGTCACGCCAATTTGATAGTGCTTGATCACGGTTTTCCCACTCCGGCTCAGATCCCGGGGTCGCCCTGATTTCGGCAGATAGTGTCGAAATTCGGCGATGACTTCGGCGACCGTCAGGCCGCTCTGGCCTGCCTTTTGAGCCCAACCGTTGACGAGGGTCTTGAGTTCGTTGCTGCGACGCGTGGCGACCTTCTCAGCGACATCGACGAGCAGCTGCTTCAGCGCCGCATAGTCTAGCTTCTCAAGATTGACGGCCGATGATTTTTCATTGGGCATGTTTATTCTTTGACTTGAAGATAGCGCTTTATGATACACAAATCGCTTTGTTGATACGAAATTCGTCAAAAAAGTGATTTTTGTTTGTTTGGTTACAAATCAAGAAAGCCGAACGGGTTGCAACTTTCGTTGGCGATTTGATGGCATTTGCTGGTCGAATCAGAGTCCGGCCATGAAGCTGGCGCAAGGGCTGAGGGCTGCGTGCCAGCCTTCAGCCGTCGACACGGGGGCCCGGTCGTTAGACTCTGCATATGACCGATCACAACACAGGCAGCGCTGAAGAAGACGAACACGAGGATCCATTGGTCCTGCACGAAGCACGTTTGTGGCGCGACAACGGTTGGACTGCTCAGGTGATCAAGAACGAGGACGATGAAGGCTGGGCGGTGGCGATGTACAAAGCCGGCCAAGCCGAGCCCGCGCTGGTCGCTCCCTGGACCATGGGCCGCGACAAGAAAAACCCCAAACCGCTAGACACCAACGCTTTCAATACCTGGGTCAAAACCGCGTCCGAGGTGGTGCGTCGCCACGAGCAGCATCTGCAGGCCACACTGCACCAGCAGATCACAGTCGACGCTGCAGGCCAGCGAGTCGAGGTCTCGCTTGACATCGTGCCGGACGACGATGCGCCCCAGGCCACGCTGAGCGCGCGCGGTGCGTCCGGCGAGTTGCTGGCGCAGGTGCCAGCCTCGCCGGGATTCAAACTCAACCGCGCCAGCGCCAGTGCCTGGGTTGAGGGCGGGTTCGCGCGGCCGCGCTGAGCCGTATCGGCCGAAGGCTCAGACCGGATCCCAAGTGAAAACATCACCCGAACGGTCCAGGCTGTAAAAGCTGGATTTGAGTGCAGGCATCGCGTGCGATGCCACGGTCTCGGGCGTCCAGCCCTCGCTGCGGTGCACGCTGCGCTCGGGTCGCGGCTGGCTCATCAGGAAGATCTCGTTGTTGCGCACCGCGAAGATCTGTCCGCTCACCTCGTGGGCGGCGTCGCTGAGCAGGTAGACCGCGATCGGCGCAATTTTGGCCGGCGTCATCTGTTGGATCCGGGCGACGCGGGCTTTTTCCTCGGGCGTATCGGTCGGTATCGAGCCAATCATTCGGCTCCAGGCGAAGGGCGCAATGCAGTTGCTGCGGACGTTGAACTTCTGCATGTCGAGCGCAATGCTCTTGGACAGCGCGGCGATGCCGAGCTTGGCCGCCGCGTAGTTGGCCTGGCCAAAATTGCCGATCAAGCCCGAGGTGCTGGTCATGTGCACGTAGGCACCGCTAGCTTGCTCCTTGAAATGGTTGGCGGCGGCACGGCTGACATAGAAGCCGCCGTACAGATGAACTTTGATCACCGCATCGAACTCGTCGACGCTCATCTTGTGGAAAAAGCGGTCACGCAGGATGCCCGCGTTGTTGACCACCGCGTCGATGCGGCCGAACACATCAAGCGCAGTCTGCACCATGCGGTTGGCGCTCGTGACATCCGAAACGCTGTCGGTATTGGCCGTTGCCTCGCCACCTGCGGCGCGGATCTCTTCGACCACACGCTGCGCCGGTCCGGCGTCACCGCCCTCGCCTGCCACCGACGCGCCAAGGTCATTGATGACCAACTTTGCGCCTTGGGCCGCACATTGCAGTGCGATGTCGCGGCCGATACCGCCGCCTGCGCCAGTGACGAGCACCACCTTGCCTTCGAGCATATTGCCTTGAGCCATTTTGATTCTTTCCTTGGTTGGGGTTGTGTTGTTCAGGACTCGGATCAGCGCTTGCCGCCGTCCATCGTGATGGCCATGGCTTGGCCTCAGGTGCCGGTCAGCGAGACCACTGCATCGCCCGTGAGCTTGACTTGGCCATGTTGGTTGATGGTTTGCAAGCTGATGCGCGCGCGCCGCTCGCCGGCTGCCTCAAACAATTCGGTCACCTGGCCTGAACAAGTGATCTGGTCGCCGACCTGGGTGATCGCGACGAAACGAACACCATAGTCTCGCAACCGCTGCTGCGGCACCCAGTTCGTCAACAGCCGTGACAGGTAGGCCATCGACAGCATGCCGTGCGCAAAGACATCTGGCGAGCCGCCGGCTCTGGCGTAATCGGTGTCCACGTGCATGGGGTTGTGGTCGCCTGAGGCGCCGCAGTACAAAGCCAGCGCCAGCCGCGAGACCGGTTCGGTGCTAAAGCTCGGGAGTGCGTCGCCAGCCTTGATCTTGTCGAATTCAACCATGTTTGACCACCGTGATCGCGTTGAGATCGGCCACATGCGTGCCGTGTTGATTGGTCACGCGCGTTTCGCGGACCACAAATTCCAGCAAGCCGCCCTTCTTGCTGTAGATGTCGGTGATTCGCGGCTCGAAAGTCAGCGTATCACCGGCATAGCACATCGCGTGGTAGTTGAAACGCTGCTCGCCGTGCAACACCTTGGGCACGGGCAGGTTCAACAAGTCGCGGGCTGCGCCCGGATTGGGTGACTCCATCTCGAGGCAGAACAGAAAAGTCGGCGGCACCGGTAGACCGGGGTAGCCAGCGGCTTTTGCGGCGGCCTCGTCGGTGTAGACCGGGTCGCTTTGGCCGATCGCCTTGGCAAAGAACTTCAAGCGGCCGCGCTCGACTTCGGCACTGAAAGCCGAGAACCGGTGGCCGATGTGTTTGGTATCGATCATGCATCCATCCTTTCGTATAAGGTCACCACACATGCCCCGCCCAGTCCCAGGTTGTGCTGCAGCGCCAAGCGCGCGCCTTCGACCTGCCGCTGCTCGGCTTGGCCTCGCAGTTGCCAGGTCAGCTCAGCACATTGCGCCAAGCCAGTCGCACCCAATGGATGTCCCTTGGACAGCAGACCTCCCGACGGATTGGTGACCACCCGTCCGCCGTAAGTGTTATCGCCGTCGAGAATGAACTTCTCGGCCGTGCCGTCGGGCGTCAAGCCCAGCGATTCGTAAGAGATCAACTCGTTGGCGGTGAAGCAGTCGTGCAACTCGACCACGTCGATGTCCTCGGGCCCGACGCCTGCCGCCTGGTAGACCTTGGCCGCCGCCGCGCGC
Source organism: Betaproteobacteria bacterium (assembly GCA_010030205.1). Classification (GTDB taxonomy): domain Bacteria; phylum Pseudomonadota; class Gammaproteobacteria; order Burkholderiales; family Burkholderiaceae_C; genus Pseudaquabacterium. The sequence goes on along the minus strand of RGQD01000036.1, from coordinate 7,948 downwards.
GCCATGTCGGCACCCACGAGCTTGCGCATGTCGTGGCTGTCGAAGGTCGACGCACCATCGGTGGTCATGGCTTGCGCGGCGATGCGCACCCTTCGATCAAGTCCGTGTTTGCGGGCAAAGTCCTCGCTGCAGACGATCGCCGCGGCCGCACCACAGGTCGGTGGGCAGCATTGCAGCCGCGTGAGCGGGTCGAAAACCGAAGGCGATGCCATGACTTCATCGAGCGTGACGGGCTGGCGAAAAACAGCCAAGGGGTTGCGCGCCGCATGCTGGCGCGCTTTGACCGAGATGCGCGCAAAAGTCGACGCCGCGATACCGTACTCGGCCATGTAAGCTCTGGCCGCAGCACCGAAGAACTGCGCCGCGCGGGGAGCCTCAGGCGCTGCACCTTGGTCCGAGCCCATGGCGTCGAGAAAGCGCCGCATGGGCGACGGCCGGTCGGCCCAGCCGCTTTTGAGCGGCCCAGGCACCATCTGCTCGAAACCCAGCGCAAGCACACAGTCCGCGGCGCCTGAGGCCACGGCTTGGCGCGCCAAGAACAAGGCGGTAGAGCCGGTCGCGCAGTTGTTGTTGACGTTGATGATCGGGATGCCTGTCAGTCCGACGCCGTAGACCGCTGCCTGGCCTGCAGTGGAGTCGCCGAAGACGTAGCCGACATAGGCCTGATCGACCAGTGGATAAGCGATGCCAGCGTCGGTCAGCGCAAGCCGGGCCGCCGTCGCGCCCATCTGAGGGTAATCCTCGCTGGCGCCAGGTTTCGTGAACGGGATCATGCTCACGCCCACCACATGAACGGCTTGTGTCATCGGAGTTTGGCCGTCAAGTTCATGAAGCGCTGGGTTTCTGGCGACGGTGGATTGTGCAGCCGCTGGTGTGCAGGCGATGATGTTGCGCTGCGGGCCCTGCGCTGCCAATGGCCAAGCGGCGCATTCTGATTGGCGAAATTGATCAACCGATGCGCCGCCGCATCGAGCTGGACCTGATCAATCGATCAGGTCGCCGCCTATCCAATGCCGCAACTGCGTCAACGCGGCCTCACTGAACACCATTTGCTCGCGTTCGCAAAGGAACAAGACCTGGTTGACCAATCGTTGCGCCAAAGTGCGGGCATCGTCTTGGCCGCGGCCAAAGACATGGCCATTGAGTTGCATGCCGCGCAAGATGAACACCACATCGCGCATCGACAGGTCCATCCCATGCTGGGCCAGACCCTGTTCGCGGATTCGGCGCGCGGTCTCGGTGGGCTCGTAGGCATGGGCGGCCAGGTCTTCGCACAGCAGTTGGAGCACTGCTCGCACCGTTGGCGGCGGTAGCAGCGGCGCGCCAGTCAGGCTGCTGACTTCCCGCGCAACCGGAAACAGTGCCTCGTGGCCTGCCCAGCCCGGTGCTCGCTCCAGACAGGTATCAGACTCATTGGTCGCCAGCGGGTCCAGAGCATGGCGAGCCGGATCGGCGATGCGCCCGCCCGAGCCGTTGAGCCACAACAAATGGGTCAGCCCGAGCGAGCGGAAAAAGGGCTTGAAGGTGCCGTGGCCGTTCCAATTTTCCAGCGGCAAGGCAAACTCATGGCGCAAGCGCGACGCCAGTTGCCCTGCGGCCACGGGTTGCGAACGCTGCTCGACCGCTTGCTCGATACGGCGGCTGATCTGCGCCAGTTCCTCGGCCGTGGCCGCGCGGACGAAAGGCGTTTGCACCGCAGCCCAGGACGCGCCGCCATCGGTCAGCAGTCCGTCCGCGGGCGCGCGAAGCGGGTCGTCAGACCCAGGTTGCTCGGATGGCAAAGCGGGTTCAACGGACGACATCTGCGTTGGCAGGGATCCCACCTCGGTGGACTCCGACGTCAAGCCCAGTGCTTGCTCGATGAAAGCGCGCTCGTCGATCAGCAAGTCGGCCGAGGCCTGGTAGGCCGCCGATGGAAATCCGATCGCCAGCACCGAGGTTCGCCGGTCGAAACGGCGCAGTTTGCGCAGCACTGGGGTGAAGTCAGCATCGGCCGACAACACGATGAACTCGTCATAGCGCGTCTCATGCTGCAGCAGTTCGACGATGTCTAGCACCATGTGGATGTCGGTGCTGGTCTTGCCTTGGCTGGTCACTGGCGGGCAGTCGACGATTTCGAAACCCGCCCTCAGAAAAGCGTGTCGGTAGGTCTGGTACCAGTTCGGGTTGAGATAGCAGCGCCGTACCAGCAAGCGCCTTCGCGCCTGCGGGTCGTGACCGTCGGGGATTTCCAAGGATTCAGTCAGCCAGCGTATCCACTCAATGGGTTGGCGCGCAAAGCGCTCGGCGGCTGCAGGTTGCAACTGGCGCAATTGGGTGTAGACGTTGTCGAAATCGACAAAAAGTGCGCTTTTCATGAATCCTCTGGCGTTTTCGGGGACTGCAAAGTTTTTCGCAGTCTGGTTCTGTTGCCGGGCAATTGCTTGCCCGTTGGCAGTTTGTCGGGCATCGATGGCAGGCGCAGTCGGTATTGTCCAGGTGCGACGCCAGTCCATTGTTTGAAGGCGCGATGAAAGGTGCTGGCCTCGGAAAATCCGACCAAGTTGGCAATGTCGATCAGCGTTAACTCGGGCTGGGCCAGATAGCCGATCGCCGTGTCACGGCGCAAAGCGTCTTTGAGCACCTGAAAGCCATGCCCTTCGTCGCGCAGGCGCCGCCTCAAGGTCTGCGGCGACATCGCCAAGGCCTCACCGACTTGCGCCAGCGAGGGCAATTCCGCGTTCAGTCGGCGTCTGAGCAAGCGGCGGATGCGCTCGGAAAGACTGCTTGAGTCGCGGTATTTGATCAATAGGTTGGCTGGCGCACCAGCCAGAAACTCGCGCAGACTCTGGGCGTTTTGCACCACCGGCAACTCCAGCCAGCGGGCTTCGAAACAAATACCCATGTGCGGCGCGTCGTAGCGTATCGGTGCTTGGTAGACGCGAGAGCTGTCGCTGCGCGGGATCGGTTCAGTGTAGTCTACCGCCAGCAGCGGCACCCGCCGCGCGACCAGCCAGCAGGCCAGGCCAAATGCGAACAGCAGGAATGCCTTCTGAGCGTAGTCCAGCCTGGCGCCGGCGGGTGCGCGGCGCAACAGTTGAACCTGCGCCACCCCGCCCTGCACCTTCAGCCTGGGCACAAAATCATCGATCAAGCCGTGGAAGTGACGCAAGCCGGCGCGCAGCCCTTGCTCGAGGTTGCGGCACGCTACCAGTTGGGCCGCGCAATGGCCGAAGCTGCCCAGACGCAGTGGTCGGCTGCACAAACCCCATAACTCGTCGCGGGTGGCTCGACGCAGCGCGCGTATCAGCAGCGCGTACTGCTGCAGCGAGACCCGCGCCAGCGGCGCGTCCAGCAGCGCAGGCGAGATGCCGGCACGTTGCAGCAGCGCAAACGGGTCGCGGCCTTGACACCGGTCTCGCAACTGGCCTCACCGCGCGCGACCAGATGGTTGATGTGGGCCAGGCTCTCGCCAGTGGCCATGCCCAGCAAGTCACCCTTGCCGTCGATCGGACGGGCAAACAGCGCACCAAAGACATCGATCGCGCGCTTGGGACCTGCAGCCAGGCTGCGGCGCAGCCGCGTCAGGCCAATCTGATGGCCACCGATCAGCCGATCAATCCTGGCATGCAGGCCGCGGAAGGGTTCGCCATGCGCAGGCAAGACCAGCAACTGATCGCCCAATGCTGCGCGCAATTGCGCAAGCGATGTCAGCCAGTCAGCCAGTGGATCGGCGTCGGGTTCGGTCGGAAACACGCTCACATTCGACGAAATCCTCGGCAGCACCTGGTCCCCCGAGATCAGCAGGTCCAGGTCCTCACACAGCAAGCAGGCATGTTCGGGCGAATGCCCGCGACCGACGATGACCCGCCAGACATGGGCTCCGATGGTGAAGCTGTCGCCGTCGCTGAGGCGGCGGAAGCTGTCGGGCAGCGCGTGCAGGTATTTGCCAAAACCGCCGAAGCGGGCCCGGTAGACATCGATCGCGTCCTCGGGCCAGCCCGCCAGGCGGTAGAAGCGGATCGCGTCGTCAGGCGCTTCACGACCCGTGTCAGCGACCAGCGTGCGGCATGTCAGGTATTCGAGCCGGGTCATCCACAGCCTGCACTGGAACTTGCGCGCGAGCCAGCCTGCCATGCCGACATGGTCAGGGTGCATATGGGTGCACAGAATGCGGGTGATGCGAGCGCCTTGTGGCGTGGCGGCCAGCGGGCCGTCGTCGGCAATCAGTGCTCGCCATGCGGCCAGCGACTCGGCCGTCTTGGTGCCGGTGTCGACGATCGCCCAGCCCGGCCCCTGGTCATCCTCGTCGGCGATGGCCCAGAGGTTGATGTGGTTCAGCGCAAATGGCAAAGGCATGCGCAGCCACAGCACGCCGGGCGCGATCTCGCGAACCTGTCCTGGGGCTGGCGCCTCACCACAAGGGTATTGAAGCGCATAGGGCGGCGCATGGGGCGCATCGGATGGGGTATCAAGGCCGGGCTGACTGGGCAAAGCTTCGTCAGGACGGCCGTCAGAGGTGGGAGCTTCAGGCATTGTTCGATTGTGCCGCCACGTGCCCGAGTCGGTCTGTCACCTGCGCGAGCCAGAGGGCTGCAACCAACCCAGCAAGCGCCGGTAGACCGCCGGGTCGCTGAGCAAGTCGAGGTGGTGGATGCCATGGCCCAGCCAGCAGCGATCGTCTGGCAAGCCCAGGTCGAAGGCGGGATCGCTGTGGCGCCCCCAAGCGCTGTCGATGGGAACCAAACCGTCGCCCCTGATGGACCCCGAGGCACCAGCCTCCCCTGCCGTGCTGGCGATGGCATAACAAACCACCCCAGCCGGCAAGGGCACCGCTTGGCGCAGGTCACGGTGGTCGAAGCGGTTGACGTCGAGCCAGTCAGCATCGAGCAGCCTGCCATGTCGCAGGTCGGTAATACCTTCGCTGCGAAGTCGCGACAGCTGATTGAATGGCGCAACATGGGGGCTCAAGTCCATCACCCGGTCCAACCAATTGCCGGCGCGCTCTAGCGGCGCACCGTGGTGCGGCGTGCCCATGAAAACCATCTTGCGCAACCGCGCCGGCCATTGGTAACCGGCCTGCACTGCCAAGTGGCAGGCGCTTCGTGCGACCAGGCCGCCCATGCTGTGACCGACGATCGTCAAGTCCTCCAGCGGCACAGGCCAATCGAGCAGCATCTGCTCGAGCGCATCGGCGAGCGCCCGGCCATTGATCGAAACATGCAGACCGCTGTTGTAGAAGACATAGACCGGCGAAGCGCCCATGCAAGTTGCCAACAACTGGCCATGGTCATGGCTGTTGCGGCGCCACCCCAGATCACTCATGCACAAGCCGTGCACCAACAAAATCACCCGACGCGGCGCGTCGACCCCGAGCAAAGCAGGCACCAGCGGCAGGCCACCTTGGCGCAATTGCAGTCGGATGGCCAGCGGGTTGCCGCTGCGCAGCAAATGGTCACCCAACACACCGTTGAGTGCCGCCACCAACGCGTCGCGCCGCGGCCTGCTCGTCAGATGGGCTGAATTCAAGGCCTCATCAAACGGTGCGAGCAAGCCGTCGAGGCCATCGCCTATCCGTTGGGTACCACCTTGGATGCTGCGGTAGACCATGCCGGTCAAGCCGCGTGTGCGGGGCAGTTCATCGGTGTCGAAAGACTGGGTAGGCTTGGCGTCGTCGTCGGCCCGGACCAGCCGCAGCCGCGGCGCCAGGCGCTGGATTTGGCCGTGCAGCGCCTCAACCACCCCGGTGATGTGGCGCGCGCCCTCGACCACCAGGCGCAGTCCGCCCCGTGCGTCGCCCAAGTCCTTGCCTTTGCCCGAACCGGGTTTGCCGTGTTGCTTTGTCATGATCCCGCGCTCCCTGGAATCTGCCCGCTGCCATCGACATCGACGGCTTCGGGCAAACTCATGTGCCATTGGAGACCAGGCACGGGCTGCCAAGCTGTGAGGCAGGTCAAGTCTGGGCACCAACCCGACGGCCGATGGCCGCAGGTCTGTGACGGATCAAGATCTGTTCAGCACCAGCGCTCGGCCTGCTGCGCAGCGCGCGCGGCCGGACTGTCACCCAACACGGTGAGTTGCCGGGAGCCGGCGAACAACTCGCTAGGCTTGAGGCCATAGACATGGCGGATCGAGTGGCTGAAGTGGGTCGAGTCGGGGTATCCGGTGTCGAGCGCCACATGTACCAAGTTGGCTTCTCGGGTCACATGGTGCAGCAGGCTGCGCGCCCGCTTCCAGGTCCTAAGACTGCGAAAAGGTGTCCCGACCTCATCCTTGAAAAGGTGTAGAAAGCGCGAAAACGACAGCCCAACCGCCTTCGCACAGTCCTGCGCCGTGGTGGTGCGCGAAGGATCGTTGCGGATCTCCTCCAGCACGCTGGCGATGCGTGGATCGAGTTGGCGCGGCGCCAATCGCTGACCGAAAAAACATTCGTCAAAGCTGGTGGTCTGCAGGTCGATGTCGCGACCGTGGGTGCGCAGCCAGGTATGGGCAGCACGCACTCGCTGCACGGTTTGCGCCGCACCCGGCCAGCCACCCGGCACGGCGCCTGCGTGGAAGCGCATGAAGTCAGGCAGCGCGGCGTCGTCCACGGTTTCGGGCTCGACCGTGATGCTGCAGATCAGCCGTTCGTCGCAGACCACCCGGTGCGGCGTGTACGGCGGCACCACGGCCAGGTCGGTGCTCTGCCAAACCGTGTCGGCCGGCAACACGCCCAGCGCTGCGTCGCCGGCCGCAATCCGGATCGGTGCACCCAGCGAGACATAGACCAGCCAGCCGCCCATGGTGCGCACGCTCATCGCGCCCAAAAGCCCGGCGTAAAAGACGCGGTCGTTGTTGAGCCACATCACTCGGTTGCGCCGGTCAGTCAGTGGCAGTGCAACAAGTGGCGCGTTCGCTGTGCCGGCCGGCGACGGCAGGGGCGGGGCTGGGGTTCGGCTGACCAAGGGCGGTCTCTCCTGAGCGGGGGGCATCGGCCCGGGCAACAAGCCCGGATGGGTGGCGAACAAGGCCTGGAAGCCAATCCGCACAAGACTACCAGCCAATCGGTCGATTGATATCCGGGCAAATCTGGAGGGCTTGCCGCGAATCAAGCCCGAAATGGTGGCCGTCGATGCCCTGATTCAGTGGCGGCGCAACGCTTGTTGAGTGCTGAATTCCGGACGCCCGCTGCGGTGCTTGTGAAGATAAACCCCAATACCCAAACACTTGTTTGTTTTGTGCAGCTGAAGTAGCCTGCGCGCCATGAAAATGAGCTACGACCCAGCCGCTCCCGAGGTGCGGCGCAACCCTTTCCCCGCCTACAGCCAGCTGCAGGACGACGACCCGGTGCACTGGAGCGAGTCGCTTCGCAGCTGGGTGCTCACGCGTTACGACGACGTGCGTCAGGTCGCGGTGTCCGACCTCATGTCGCCCGACCGTCTGCGGCCGTTCTATGCGCAACTCAAGGGTGAGCGGCGCGAGACCTTGGCTGAGGTGATGCGCTACCTGTCGCTGTGGATGGTGTTCCGTGACCCGCCTGAGCACACGCGATTGCGCCGCTTGGTGGGCACGGCTTTCACGCCGCGCTCGATAGAGGCGCTGGCCGAGCCTGTCGGCCGGGTCGTCGACCAGTTGCTCGATGCGCTGCCGAGAGACCAGCCTGTGGACTGGGCGCAGCAAGTGGCCATGCCGCTGCCGGCCTATGTGATCCTCGACCTGCTGGGCATTCCGCACCAGTCCTACGCCGATTTGAAAGCCTGGTCGGACGAGTTGCGCGCTTTCATCGGCTCGTCTCGGGCCGACCCTGACCGCTACCACCGGGCTCGCCACGGCGCGCAACCCGATCATGGCGGAAAAATAACTCGCCTCCCGTCGACGAACTCTCTCGAATCAAAGACCTATCGGCGATGCGGTGAAGTCGCGAAGACGGCCGAGCCGCATGATCAGGGTATTCGTCCAAACGGCGCTCGCCGCGATCGTCGCCGTGCCG
>RGQD01000350.1 GCA_010030205.1 Betaproteobacteria bacterium | reverse complement strand
GGCGCGCAGGCCGGCAGCGCACTGCGCGCCCGGCTCGACGAGCGCGGGCCCGGGGTGATCGGGCTGGCGCTGCGCGGTCCACGAGGCGCCGAAGCGCATGCGCTGGCGCTGGACAAGACCCATGGTGCGGCGTTCGAGATCGTGCCGGGCTGACATCGCGCGGCATTCGGCGATCAAGGACCCGGATTTGATCGGGTGAGAGGGCGCGTGGCGGCTGCGCCGGGCTGCAAGCGAAACGCACGAATCCTTGGGTTGGCGGCTGAGGCTGCTGCCCAGGCCACCCGTTCGTCGACGGCGGCCTTCGCAACACGAGATCAGCAGCCTGGTCCAGACGCGTCTAGACTGGTGCCCCCACCCCATTTCAGTCCAGGAGACCTCCGCATGAGCCGTGACACCAGCCAATGGCGCTTCGAAACCAAGTCCGTGCACGCCGGTTACTCGCCCGAGCCCACCACGCATGCGGTGGCCGTGCCGATCTACCAGACCGCAGCGTATTCGTTCGACAGCGCGCAGCACGGCGCCGACCTGTTCGACCTGAAGGTGGCGGGCAACATCTACACCCGGATCATGAACCCGACCCAGGCGGTGCTCGAAGAGCGCGTGGCGGCGCTCGAAGGCGGCATCGCGGCACTCGCGGTGGCATCGGGCCAGGCGGCGGTGACTTACGCGATCCAGACCATCGCCGAGGCCGGCGACAACATCGTCTCGAGCAGCGCGCTGTACGGCGGCACCTACAACCTGTTCGCCCACACCTTGCCGCAGTACGGCATCACGACCCGCTTTGCCGATTACCGCAACCCCGCCAGCTTCGAGCCGCTGATCGACGCCAACACCAAGGCGATCTACGTCGAGTCGCTCGGCAACCCGTCGGGCAACGTCACCGACATCCGGGCCATCGCCGACATCGCGCACCGCCACGGCATCCCGCTGATCGTCGACAACACCGTGCCCAGCCCTTACCTGTGCCGGCCGTTCGAGCATGGCGCCGACATCGTCGTGCACTCGCTGACCAAGTACCTGGGTGGCCACGGCACCAGCATCGGCGGGGCGATCGTCGACTCGGGCAAGTTCCCCTGGGCCCAATACCCCGAGCGCTTCAAGCGCCTGAACGAGCCCGATGTCAGCTACCACGGCGTGGTCTACACCCAGGCCTTGGGCGCGGCGGCCTACATCGGCCGGGCCCGCGTCGTGCCGCTGCGCAACATGGGCGCGGCGATCTCGCCGTTCAACGCCTTCCTGATCCTGCAGGGCATCGAGACGCTGGCGCTGCGCATGGACCGGATTTGCGACAACACGCTGGCGGTGGCCCAACATCTGAAATCACATGCCAAGGTCGGCTGGGTCAACTACGCCGGCCTGCCCTCACACCCCGACCACGCGCTGGCGCAATCCATGATGGGTGGCCGGGCCTCGGGCCTGCTGACCTTTGGCGTCAAGTCGGCCGCCGGCACAGGGCGCGAGGCAGGCGCGCGCTTCCTCGACGCGCTGCAACTGTTCACCCGGCTCGTCAACATCGGCGACGCCAAATCGCTGGCCACCCACCCAGCCTCGACGACGCACCGGCAGCTGTCGCCGTCGGAGCTGGCCGCGACAGGCGTGACCGAAGAGACCGTGCGGCTGTGCGTGGGCATCGAGCACATCGCCGACATCCTGGCCGACCTGGACCAGGCGCTGGCAGCGGTGTAGCCGACGCAGCGCGCGGCAAGTTCAGCGTCCCAACAGCGACGGCTCACGCTGTCGCTGGCGCGCTGCTTTTTCAGTGCCCACCGCCCAGGTAAGCAGCCTTGACCGCCGGATCATCGCGCAGTTGGGCGGCAGGCCCGTGCAACGAGATCCGGCCGTTCTCCAGCACATAGCCGTAATCGGCCACGGCCAGCGCGGCAGCGGCGAATTGCTCGACCAGCAGCATCGTCACGCCCTCGCTCTTGAGCCTGGCGATGATGCGAAAGACTTCTTCGACCAGGATGGGCGCCAGGCCCATCGAGGGCTCGTCGAGCAACACGACATCGGGGTTGAGCATGGTCGCGCGCGCCATCGCCAGCATCTGCTGCTCGCCGCCCGAGAGCGTGCCGGCGAGCTGCAACCGGCGCTCCTTGAGCCGCGGAAAGAGCTCCATCGCGCGCTCGAGGTCGGCCGCTACATCGCCCTTGGGCCTGGCGCCGGTGTAGCGCGGGAATGCGCCCAGACGCAGGTTGTCGGTCACCGTCATCGTCGCGAAGACACGCCGGCCTTCGGGCGAATGCGCCAAGCCGAGCCGGGCGATGTGGTAGGACTCGAGCCCGGCGATGGCCTTGCCGTTGAGCGTGATCTCGCCAGCGCTGGGCGCGATCATCCCCGAGACCGCGCGCATCGTGGTGGTCTTGCCGGCACCGTTGGAGCCGATCAGCGTGACCACCTTGCCGCGAGGCACGTTCATGTCGATGCCGTGCAGCACCTCGATCTTGCCGTAGCCGGCGTGCAGGTTCTTGATTGTCAGCATGATGAATGGCGCCCCTCGGCCGATGGGTACATCGGCTGATCCCCCAAGAGGGTGAGCCGGCAGAGGACAGTCCAGTGGACTGTCCGACACCGGCGACCGGCCGGCTTGGGAGCGGCCCGGCGCTCGGCCCGCTCGCGTCTGAACAATTTGTTGGGACTCATGCCACCTGTCCTCCGAGGTAGGCCTCGATCACCTTCGGATCGGCCTGCACCGCAGCCGGCTTGCCTTCGGCGATCTTCTGGCCGAAATCGAGCACCGAGACGGTGTCGCAGACTGACATCACGACGTCCATGTGGTGCTCGATCAGGATCAAGGTGATGCCGTGCTCGCGGATCTTGCCGATGATCGCCACCAGCTCTTTGATGTCCGGCGCGGTCAAGCCTGCAGCGGGCTCGTCGAGCAGCAGCAACTGCGCCTCCTCATGCGCCATGTCTGACAGCCCGACAAACTGCAGCAGGCTCAAGGCCCGCGCGGTGGCAGCAGCGTCCTCGCGCTTGTAACGCGGCGTGTGCAGCGACACGTCGAGCAGGTTGCTGGCAAAGCTGTGGTGCAGACCGACCATCACGTTCTGCAAAGCGGTCATCTCGCCGAACAGCTGGACGTTCTGGAAGGTTCGCGCGATGCCCGACAGCGCGATGTCCGACGAGGTACGTCCGACCACCGACCGGCCGGCAAAGCTGATCTCGCCAGCGGTGGGCACGTAGATGCCGGTCAGCACGTTCATCATCGTGCTCTTGCCCGAACCATTGGGGCCGATCAGGCCGTGCACTGTGCCTCGCTTGACCTGGAGCTCGACGTCGTTGAGCGCTTTCAGCCCGCCGAACTGCATCAGCACATGGCTGGCCGTCAGCAGCACTTCAGGCGCATTGGCCGATGGCTTGGCATTGGCGATCGCGTCGCCGCGCATCGCCTCGACCTGGGCTTCGTCGAACTGATCGCCTTGCGGTTTGAGGTTCAGCGCGTTGCGGACAAAGCCGACGATGCCGTCCTGCAGGTAGTAGACGACGAACAAGGTGATCAGGCCGAAGATCGACAGCCGCCAGTCGGTCATGGTCTGCAACACGAAGGAGACCGAGGCCAGCGCGATGCTGCCGAGCACCGGTACCGCAGCCGAGCGCCAGGCGGTCTTGCCGCGCCGCACCGACACCAGCGCGCCTATCGTCACGAGCACCGCCACGCCGACGGCCACATAACGAAACATCTCCAGGTCGTCGAGCAACTTGGGCAGCAGCACGACGATGGTCGCGCCCAGCAGCGCGCCGCTGCGGGTCTTGCGCCCACCCATGATGATGGCCAGCAAGAAGCTCACGGTGAGCTCAAAGTTGTAGGTATTGGGCGAAATGTATTGCTCGGAATAGGCGTACAGCGAGCCCGCCAACCCGGCCAAGCCAGCGCTGATCACGAAGGCATAGACCTTGTAGCGGTAGACCGACACACCCATGCAGTCGGACGCTACCGGGCTGCCTCGCAGCGCCTCAAAGGCCCGGCCCAGGTGCGAGCGCAGGATGCGGTGAACAACGACCAGCGACAGCACCAGCATCGCCAGCACCACCCAGTAGAACTCGCGCTCGCCGAGCTTGGCGCCGAACAACATCGGCTTGGCGATCTTGATGCCGAGCGGGCCCTCGGTCAGGAAGGTCATCTCGTTGATCAGGATCTGGATGATGGTGCCGAAGGCCAGCGTGACCATCGCCAGATACGGCCCGGTCACCCGCAGCGCGGGCAGCGCCAGCAGCGCGCCGAAACCGGCGGTGACCGCGATCGCCGCAGGCAGCGTGACCCACAGCGGCGCGCCGAACTTCATCACCAGCACGCCAGCGGCGTAGGCGCCGATGCCGAACAGCCCGGCATGGCCGAGCGAGACCTGGCCGGTGTAACCGACCACGATGTCCAGGCCGAACAGCACGATCGCGTAGATCATGATGGTCTCGACCAGGTGGATGTAGTACGGGTTGTGCACCGCCATCGGCAGCAGGCCGACGAGGGCGAAACCGATGATGGCGACGAACGTGGTCTTTCGATTCATGAAGACTTTCCGCGGTAGGTTAAGCACTGAACGTTGTAGGCAACCGGGCGAGCCCAGTGGACGCCGCGGAACCGGCTCTGCCGGGCCGCTGGCGTC
>RGQD01000349.1 GCA_010030205.1 Betaproteobacteria bacterium | reverse complement strand
TGGACCTGATCGTGCAGGCCGAAAGCGGCATGATCAGCATCACCGGTGAGGAAGGCGGCAGCGGCGTGCGCTGCGGCACCTCGATCGCCGACATGACCGCCGGCATGTACGCGGCCTTCGGGATCATGCTGGCGCTGCGCGTCAAGGACAAGACCGGCCAGGGCCAGCGCATCGACATGTCGATGATGGAAGGCCAACTCGGACTGCTCAACACCATGATCGCGTCCTATGGTGTCGAACGCGAGATGCCAGCCCCTATGGGCACGGCTTACAAGGCCTTGCTGCCTTACCAGACACTGCGCACCAAGACCCGCGACCTGGCGATTGCGGTGGGCAGCGAAAAGCTCTGGAAAGCGTTTTGCCCGGCGATCGGACGCCCCGACCTGCTCACCGACGAGCGCTTCGTCGGCAATCGGCTGCGCGTGACCCACCGCATCGCGCTGATCGACATCGTGCAGGACGCGCTGCTGATGCGTGACTACGCGGAGTGGGAGCAGATCTTCCTGAAGGCCGGCATTCCGGTCGGCGCGGTCAACAACATCGGCCAGGTGGTCGACCATCCGCAGGTGGCAGCGCGTGAGGCACTGATCACGATGGACCACCCGCGTTCGGGCAAGGTGTTGATGGCCAATGTGCCGGTGCGGCTGAGCAAGACCCCGGGCTCGGTGCGCACGCCGGCGCCGGCCCTGGGTGAACACACTGGCGAGATCCTGCAAGAACTGCTCGGACTGTCGGCCGCCGAGGTCGCGCGGCTGGCCGGTGCCGGTGTGGTCTTTGCTGGTTGAACTCAATCGCCTTCAGTGAGTGCCAGCTGCCGCGCGCTGACGAAGCGCCGCGGCGCCCCGCTCAACGGGTCGGTGAAAGAGAGCTCGCGCGCCAGCAGCTGCAGCGGCTGGGTGTAGTCCGGCGGCGCGTCGGCCGCCGGCTCGGGCCACAGCGTCGGGTAGATCCGGTCGCCCACGATCGGCAGGCCCAGCGCGTTGAGTTGCGCACGCAGTTGGTGTCGGCGGCCGGTCAAGGGCGTCAATCGGTACTGGGCCAGCGCAGGCTTGCCGGCAGCGTCTTGTTGGCCCAAGGGCCGCATCAGCTCGACCCGTGTCTGCACGTTCGGCGCGCCAGCGACCACCTGCACGGGCAGGTGGCGAGCACCCGGCAGCTCTTGCAGCCGGTGGCGCGCGGTCAGCGGCAGCGCCAGGTCGCCGCGCCACGGCGCGACCGCTTCGTACACCTTGTGCATGCGTTGCTCGCGCAGCAGCGCGTGGTAGTCGTTGCGCGTGGCCGGCTGGGCACTGAACAGCAGCACGCCCGCAGTCTCGCGGTCCAGCCGGTGCAAGGCCACCAAGTCGTCGTTGCCCAGCAAGCGTTTGAGCCGCACCAGCACCGTCTCCTGCAAGTAGCGGCCACCGGGTACCGCGGCCAGGAAATGCGGCTTGTCGACGACGACCAGGTGTGCGTCGCAGTGCAGCAGCACCAGTTCGAAAGGCACGCGCGTCTCGGGCGGCAGGCTGCGCCAGTACCAGAGCACCAGGCCCGGGGTGCAAGGCGCATCGGCGCACAGCGCGCGGCCCTGCGCGTCCATCACATCGCCCCGCGCCATGCGCGCGTTCCAGTCTATGCCCGACCTCAGGCGAGCGGTCAGGAAATCGGCCAAGCTGGACCAAGGCCCGGGCTCCAGCACCAGCCGACTGGCGCTGACGCCGTCGCGCGCGGGCGGTGTCCAGCTGGGGCGCTGGCGGTTCGCGATGGCAGGGGTAGGGCCGGCAAGCAGGTCTGGCGCGGCGACCGATGGCGGTGGCAAATCACAATGCATGGTGTGTCGGCCGCGGTGGCGATTGGGCTGACCAAGACTGCGGTGCAGGCCAGCGCGGCTGGCGCAGCGGCTTGAACACAGGAGAATGGGTATGCAGTTCCATCTGAATGGCTTCCGGCCAGGTGACCCCCAGGTCTTCGAGGCCTGCGGCGTCACGGACTGATCGACCATGAAAAAGTCTTCTGCCCGGACTTCAAGGGCGCAGAGGGCATCTTCGACCTGCGTGGCATTGACCGCCAGCAGGGCGCGCCGGTGGTGGTTAGCCCGGACCAGTACATCGCTGATGTGCTGCCCTTGAGCGCGCAGCGGGAATTGGCCGACTTTTCGCGGCCTTCATGCGCAGAACCTGAGCGGCAATCTCATCAGCCACGCGCTGACCGCTTTCATCACGGAGATCATCGATACATTTTCGTCTGTTTCGAGAGTTTCGACTAATCTTGCTAGACTTCGCCGTATGAAGACCGCCCGCAAGCCGACCGAAACCCCGCAGCGCATCGGCCCGCCAGCGCTGTCGGTGAACATCGATATCGCCCCGCTGCTCGATGCCGTGCGGCGCCACGTCAAGCTGACACCCCAGGCGACGCGACTGATCAAGGGCGAGTTCGCTCAGCTGTTCCAGAGTCCATCGATAAGCAGCACCCGAAAGTCCGCGACCAACAAGTCCGAACCCGCAACAGACCCGGTTCTCAGCACCCAGGAAGCGGCCGACCTCGTCGGCATCTCCCGCCCCTACATCGTGGCCCGCATCGAAGCTGGCGACATCCTGTTGCACCAACAGGTGGGCAAGCAGCGACGGGTCCTCCAATCCGACGTCCTGGCCTGGCACCGCCAAGAACAGATCCGAGGTCGCAAGGCGCTGGGCCAACTCGGCGCCGACCTCGACAGCGAGATCTTCGCGGGCTGAGATCCGTGATCCCTGTCGTTGTCGACGCCGACACCCTGTTCGGCGCAACCACCCGTGGCCTGTTGATTCACCTCGACTACCAGGGATTGATCCGCCTTCACTGGAGCCCGCTGATCCTGGACGAGTTGAGCAGGGCGCTCCTGGACACCGGCCGCAAGCCCGACGCCGAGTCGGCGCGCAGGCACGAACGACTCATGCGGGCAGCCTTGCCGCAGGCAGAGATCCCGACGCAGCAGGTCCAGGCCCGGTTCGCCAGCGTGGCGCCGGCGATGCGCTCGGTCAAGGATGTCCACGTCGCAGCCTGCGCAGCGGCCATCCTGGCCGGTGACTTCTATCCCAGCACCCAGGTCGTCAGCCTCGTCACCAAGAACATCCGAGACTTCGGCATCCGCAAGCTCGCCAGTCAGGGCATAGAAGTTCAGCGCCCCGATGCCTTTTTGCTGAAGCGATGCCAGGAAGATCCCGCAGCTGTCGCCTCGGCCTTCGCTGCTCTTCGCGCCACGCTGCGCTCAGCACCTGCGCCCGAAAGCCTATTGGAACGGCTGGCCGCCGATGGCCAGAGCCTGACGGCTGCAGCCCTGCATGACGTCTGGCGACAGGGCGCCGTGCGCCTTTAACGACGAGATCATCGCGGCCTTCATGCGCAGAGCCTGAGCGGCAACCTCATCAGCCCCGCGCTCAGCGCGGGCAACTCAAGCGCCGCGACTGCCGATTGCCTGCATGAACTCGCTGCGCAGCTGCGGGTCCTGGTTGAAGCAGCCGGCGAAGGCCTGGGTGTAGACCCGCTCGTCGCCGCGCCGGTCTTCGCCCAGCAGCAGGCACAGCTGCTCGGCCTCGATCACGCAGGCTGCGCCCTGGGCTTTGCCATGGGTGACCAGCGCATCGGCGATGTCGCGCGTCATCCACTCCTGGTAGGTGAAGCGGTGGCCGATCGCGTCGACCAGCCTGGCGATGCGACCGAAACCGTGCAGCCGCCCACCGGGGACGTAAGCCACATGGGCGGTGCCGCGAAACGGCACCAGGTGGTGCGGGCAGACCCCGTGCACCGCGATGCCGCGAACCACCACCATGTCCTGGCGCGGGTCGGCAAACCCTTCGCCCAGCACCTCGGCCGGGTCTAGCGTGTAGCCGCCGAGCAAGCGGCGCTCCCAGAGCTCGCGCACCCGCTTGGGCGTCTTGCCGGTGTGCGCGCTGTCGGGTGTCACGCCGCAGGCGCGCAGCAGGTCGGCGATCGCGCGCTCGAAAGCCGGTCCGTCGAAGACGCCGCTGCGCGGGATGCCCAGCGGGCCGGCGACCGGCGCGGGGTGATCGTGATCGTGCGGGTCATCGGCAGCTGGGTTGGGCTCGGACATCGTCGGTCTCCGGGGGATGCTTGGCGCTGCTTGGCGCTGTTTGGCACTGTTGGCCTGCGGGCAGCGTCATACCTTAACGCAACGCGGTGGACTGCTGGCGCCTCGGCCGCGAACAAGGTCGCACATGCTGGGCCCGGCGCTCACATGCCGCGCCGCAGTACGACCACTTGCTCGACGCCTTGCTCGACCCCTTGCTCGACCACGGCCCGGGCCCGCAACTGGCCGCAGCCGCCCTCGACATCCTGGCCCGCCGAGTGGCGCAGCTTGGTCAGCACGCCGCGGCGGTGCAGCGTGCGCGCCATCGCGGCGGCTCGCTCCCAGCTCGGGCGCTTGAAGTCCAAACTGGCTGCCAGCGCCGGCAGCGATCTCGCTGCTCAGGCCGTCGACATCAACGGCCAGGCGGGCGTCCTCAAGGTGCTTGCTGCGCAACTGGAGGGCGCTGATGCCGGGCAGTTGCGAGAGACTCTTGATCAGCTCAAAACCCGACTTGGGTGCTCTGCCATTGCTGTCTCTTATACACATCTCCGAGCCCACGAGAC
>RGQD01000348.1 GCA_010030205.1 Betaproteobacteria bacterium | reverse complement strand
GCATCCCGGCCGTCACGAGTTCGAACTGCTGGACAAGCCCATCGTCTTCGACGATGCACAAGAAGCCGTGCGCAGGCTGCCCGCGCCAGTGGTGCTGGTGGGCTCGGCCGGCTCGGGCAAGACAGCGGTGACCTTGGCCAAGCTGCGCGAGGCGACCGGCCGGGTGCTCTACGTCACGCAGTCGGCCTTCTTGGCGCAGTCGGCGCGCGCGCTGTATGGCGCGCTAGGCTACGAAAACCCGGAGCAGGAGCCCGAGTTCCTGAGCTACCGTGAGTTTCTCGAGACACTGCGCATCCCTGCTGGCCGTGAGCTCGACTTCAATGCCTTCCGCGGCTGGTTCGACCGGCACCGGGTTGCCGCCAAGGCGCTCGGCGAGATCGACGCCCATGCGCTGTTCGAGGAGTTTCGCGGCGTGATCGGCGCCCAGCCCGCAGGTCCATTGAGCCTGCCCGACTACCTCGCGCTCGGGCCGCGCCAAAGCCTGCTGGCGCCTGCAGCGCGTGAGGCTGCGCACGGCTTGTTCGGCCGCTACCGGCAGTGGCTGGTCGATGCCGGGCTGTTCGACCTCAACCTGGTCGCGCACGACTGGCGGGCCTTGGCCCAGCCCTGCTACGACTTCATCGTGATCGACGAGGTGCAGGACTTGACGGGTGTGCAACTCGCGCTGGTGCTGGCTTGCCTGAAGACGCCAGGGCAGTTCTTGCTGTGCGGGGACTCCAACCAAATCGTGCACCCAAACTTCTTCTCCTGGGCTGCGGTGCGCGCGCTGTTCTGGCAAGGATTGGCCGGCGACGCCGCGCAGCGCCAGCCGCTGCAGGTGCTGCGGGCCAATTTCCGCAACACCCGGGCGGTGACCGAGTTGGCCAACGCGCTGCTCAAGATCAAGCAGGCACGCTTCGGCTCGATCGACCGCGAGAGCAACTTCCTGGTCCAAAGCAGTTCGGGCGAGGCCGGTGAGGTCAGTCTGGTCGGTGCCAAGGAGGCAACGCTCAAGCAACTCGATGCCAGCACCCGAGGTTCGGCGCGTCACGCGGTGATCGTGCTGCGCGACGAGGACAAGCCGGCGGCTCGAGCACAGTTGCGCACCCCTTTGATTTTCTCGGTGCACGAGGCCAAGGGGCTGGAGTACCCGCATGTGCTGTTGCTGGGGCTGGTCTCTGGCCAGCGCGCGGCCTATGCCGAGGTCTGCGAGGGCGTCAGTGCCCAGGACTTGCTGCGCGACGAGCTCGACTACCGGCGTGCCGCCGACAAGGGTGACAAGTCGCTCGAGCTCTACAAGTTCTACGTCAACGCGCTATACGTGGCGATGACGCGGGCGGTCGAGAGCCTGACGATCATCGAGTCCGACACCGGCCACCCGCTGCTCGACCTGCTGGGGCTCAAGCTCGGCGAGGCACGGGCCGGGGCCGGCACGGTGTCGACCCGTGAAGAATGGGCGCAGGAAGCGCGCAAGCTCGAGCTCCAGGGCAAGCAGGAGCAGGCCCAGGCGATACGCACGACTTTCCTGCAGGGCAAGCCCGTGCCTTGGACAGCGTGGAGTCGGGCGCTGATCGAGGAGATCGCGCCCAAAGCGCTGGACCGCGCAAACCCCAGCGCCAAGCAAAAGCAACTGTTGATGGACTACGCGCTATGGCACGGCCAGCAGGTCTGGGTCGAGCAGTTGGGTCGTGCCGGATTCCAGCCGGCCCGCAGCTTGGCACCGGCAGGCGAATTCGGCTGGGTGGGTCAGGCGGCGATGCTCGTCTTTCCTGCGCCTGACCCTAAGCTGCTGGTGCAACAGGCCCGGCGCGCGGTCGACTCGCTGCGCCAGCGCCACCTGCAGCCCTACAGCGGCAAGCATTTCAAGGACATCCTGCGCCTGTGCGACCTCCACGGTGTCGACCATGCCAGCCCTGTGGGCGCCACGCCGCTGATGCTGGCCGCGCGCGCTGGCAATTTGGCGCTGGTCGAGGCATTGATCGACAAAGGGGCTGATATGAGCCGAGTCGACGACTTCGGCCAGACGGCCTGGTTGCAAGCTGTCAACCGGGCCATCGACGATCTGGCCTTCGCCAAACAGGCGCTGCCGCGATTGTTCGACGCATTGTCGCCCGCTGTGATCGATCTGCAGGTCGATGGCCGCTTGGTGCGCATCAGCCCCCATCAGGGTGAGTACTGGCCGCTGACGCTGATGCTGGCGGGTTTCAAGACACAGTGGTCGATCTGCGAGGCCCGGACCGAACCGCGCTGGAAGTACGTGGAAGGCTTCTTCGCTGAGCAACTGCACCAGGTTCTGACGGCCTTGCCGATCCAACTTTGGCCCGAGAAGCGGCGCAAGCGCAGCTACATCAACCAGGTGCTGGCCCGCGCCGAGGTCGACAGCGCTTATCAACCAGCGCGCAAGCTGTGGGCTCGAACCCGCAACGGCCATTACCTGCCCAACCCTGAGTTGCTGCTGCGCGATGGCGAAGGCTGGCAGCCGGTGTACCGCAGGCTTGAGCTCGACTGGGTGGACCGTGGCAGCGGCAGCGACGAGCCATTCCGCATTCGGCCGGCCAAGTTATTGGAAAGGCTGCGCGCTCGGGTGGCTGAGGGTTCGAAGCTCGCTTGACCTGGCGCGATCGGCCCTGCCGGCCAAGCGCTGCGGATAAGCGTACTGGCCAAGCGTGGCGGCCGCACTTTGACTGCCGGCATGCCGAGCTGAGGATCGGGTCGAATTCTCAGCTTTGAGTGCATTATTTCTGGGTTGATGGATGTTTACCCTTGTGGCGACTGCCCGATCGGCGGCTTAATATTTGTCTTTAGAAAAAGCACGATCGTACTTTTATCAACCCAACGAGGTGTTTCATGAAAAAACTCAGTTTCAAGCTGGCTGCGCTGGGCCTTGCGTCACTGCTTGCGTCTTGCGGTGGTGGCGACATAGCTCCCGCACCCGAAGAGACTCGGCTCCAGGACAGCCGCGTTTTCACCGCTGACGCCGCACAGGCTGCCTTTACCGCGATGGCTTCGGGCACCGCGGATTCGCCGGCCACGGCCACCGCCTTGGCCGGCTCCAGCCGTTGGGCTGGCGTGCTGGGCGGCGCGGGCTACCGTGTTGAGGTGCCGGCGAACTGGAACGGCAAGCTGGTGATGTACGCGCATGGCTATGCCGGCACCGGCGCGGCGGTGGGGGTCGACAGTCCGCCGATCCGTCGCTACCTGATCCAGAACGGCTATGCCTGGGCCGCTTCGAGCTACAGCAAGAACTACTATGACGCGCGCGCCGGTGTCGAAGACACCAATGCGCTGGCTTTGGAGTTCACCAAGATCGCCGCCAAGAACGGTCGTACTTTGGCTGCACCGACCAAGTACTACATCACGGGCATCTCGATGGGCGGCCACATCACGGCAGCGGCGATCGAGGACGAGGCTCAGGCTACTGCGATCAACAAGGTCAAGTACAACGGCGCAGTGCCGATGTGTGGCGTGCTGGGAGACACCGAACTGTTCAACCAGTTCGCTGCGATGCAGGTCACGGCCCAGGCCTTGGCCGGTCTGCCCAACTACCCGACCGACAAATGGGGGGACATCAACGCGCTGGTGACCAGCACGCTGTTCACGACCTTCCCGTCCGTCCCCACCGCCAAGGGGGTCAAGTACCTGTCGGTGCTCAAGAACATCACCGGCGGCGACCGCCCGATGTTCGACCTGGGCATCGCTTTCGGTGGCAGCTTTCCGTCGGCTTACGGCACCTTCGGTGCGGACGGTACGGTCACAGGCATTCTCAACAAGAACGTGCTTGACACCAACGCCTACACCTACACCATTGCAGGCGATGTGGCGGGGTCGACAGCGCTGAACGCGTCGGTGATCAAGCTGACCGCAGCCCCCGATGCCAACCGGCTGCGCACCGATGGCCTGCGCTGGATTCCGAAGATCAACGGTGAGTTCAAGATTCCGGTGGTGTCCATCCACACGCTGGGCGATTTGTTCGTGCCTTTCAGCATGGAGCAGACCTACCAGAAGCGGGTTGCCGCCAAGGGCAACAGCGCCTGGCTTGTCCAGCGCGCGATTCGGGGCGTCAGCCACTGTGACTTCACGGTGGCTGAGCAGGTCACCGCGTTCGACGACATGATCAAGTGGGAGGGCGGCGGCGCCAAGCCGGGGGGCGACGATGTGGTCACCGCTGCGACGGTGGCCGCGCCGACCTACGGTTGCGCATACACGAACAACACGCTGGGCGCTGACGACAGCCCCTCCTTTGTCGGCGCCCTGCGCCCGCCCGCGGTCGCCAATTCCGCGACCTGTCCGAAGCCCTGAGTTCGCACTGCGCGCGGTTATGCTTAAAGCGGCCTTCGGGCCGCTTTTCTTTGACGCTTGGTGCCAGCCTCTGACAGCACTGGCGCGACGCTTGCCCCCCGTTTTTCGAGGAACACCTCCATGACCCACCCCAGCGGCCTGGACATCAACCGGCTCGAACGCATCACCGACCACCTGCAGCGCCAGTACATCGACAAGGGCAGGATCGCCGGTTGCCAGGTGGCGGTCACCCGGCGTGGCCACGCGGCGTATTTCCGCAGCTTCGGGATGATGGACTCGGCCGCGGCCAAGCCGATGGCCGATGACACGATCTTTCGCATCTACTCGATGACCAA
>RGQD01000347.1 GCA_010030205.1 Betaproteobacteria bacterium | reverse complement strand
GCGGTGCTTGGGCAGCAGCGCTTCGGTCGTCTGAAGCAATTCCGGACTCGTCAGCAGGTTGAAGAACTCAACGGCCTGGGTCGCGTTCGCGCGGCTCGCAATGCTACTTCGACGTTGATGCAAGTTGGCTTGAGCTTTAAGATCCATGCTGGCTAGCCTTTGGTTGATGGCTTGGGTGCTTCGTAAACAACCATGCTATCGGCCATTGGTTAGCCACTTCCCTTTGCCTTCAACCACTTACGCGCGCTACCGCCTCGAAATCGCCAAAGTAAGTGCCATTCCCCTTAAGGACAGCTCTTAAGGACAGCCCGTCAATGCCGGCGCGACAGTCTATCGGCTCGACCGCCACCAGAATGCGCAGGGCTGGCGTGACCTGGATCATCACGTGACCCAGGGATCGTCATGCTTGTCTTTCAGCGTCCCTGCCAGTGCAGCACGCGCCGCTGTACCGAGGTCAGCACGAGTTCCCAGGCAAGCCCTATGACGCCAATCAGCACGATCCCGACGAAGGTCGCGGAGATGTTGAAATACTGCGCCGAATCGAGAATGATGAAACCGAGACCTGCTTGCGCGCCGAGCAACTCGGATGCGACCACCAGCGTCCAGCTGATCGACGAGGCTGCGCGCAACGCCGTCATGATGGCAGGCATCGCTGCAGGGATGATGACCTTGAAGAAAAGCTGACGCGAGTTCAAGCCCATGCTCTCGCCCGCACGGATCAGCATCTGCGGTACTGAGCGAACGCCGTCGGCGCAGTTGAGCACCACGTACCAGAACGCAGCCATGAAGATCAGGCCGATCTTCGAGGCTTCGCCAATGCCGAAGTAGAAGACAAACAGGGTCACGAATGCGATCGGCGGAATCGGTCGCAAGAAGCCGATGATCGGCGCTACGGTGGCGCTCAAGACTTCGTTGCGTCCTACCCATATCCCGAAGGGAACGCCCAGAACCACGGCGGCGAGAAATCCGCTGACGGCGCGCATCACACTCATGCCAACATGTTTTCCCATCGGTGAGCCGCCGTAACCATCGCGCAGCATTTCGCTGAAGGCCCTGACGAGTTGGACAGGACTGGGTAGAAACTCTGCGCGAACAAGGCCTGAGACCGAGATGAGCGCCCAGACCAATACGAAGCCGACGATAGAGGCGATGCTGATCCAGCGCATCCGGGCTGCATGGCTCATGTCGTTGCCACCGCGCCCTGTGCTGCGGCGCCGGTCCACTCCTCGCGCAGCATGCCCACAATGCCCGCGCGCATGGTCGCGAACTCTGGATTGCCGATGAGTTCGTAGCTGCGCGGGCGGTCAAACGGCACCCGAATCTTCGCCTTCACACGCCCAGGGCGCCGAGACATCACGTAAACATGGTCTGCAAGGATCAACGCCTCCTCGACGTCGTGCGTGATGAAGAAGATCGTTGGCTTGTACTCCGCCCAGACGCGCAGCAGCACTTCGTGCATGACGATTCGCGTCTGTGCATCGAGCGAGCCAAAAGGCTCGTCCATCAGGATCACGTCTGGACTTGCGACCAGTACCCGAGCGATCTGCACGCGCTGGCGCATGCCGCCCGACAACTGATAAGGGTAATGCGACTCGAACCCGGCAAGTCCGATGCTTTCGAGCACACGCTTGGTGTCGCGCTCGAGCTTGGCGGCATCGACCCCGCGCAACTTCGGTCCCATGACCACGTTGTCCCAGACCGTGAGCCATGGAAACAAAGCCGCCTGCTGAAAGACCACGCTGCGCTCAGGACTCGGCCCCTTGATCGGCAGGCCTCGCACGGTCAGGGTACCGGCGGTGGGCTGCTCGAATCCGGCAATCATGTTGAGCAGCGTCGTCTTGCCGCAGCCGCTCGGACCCACGATGCAGGCAACTTCGTGCTCGGCCACTCGCAGATCGAAGGACTCAAGTGCCAGGGTGGGAGGATCTTGTTTGAGTCGTCCGGCGTACTCTTTGCGCAGACCCTGTGCGACGATCAGATCAGCTGCCATTGACCAGTTCTTGATGTGTGAGCATCAGCAGGCGCATCACTTGCCGAGCGCAAACTTCAGCGGCCGGTTGTCGAGGAACTCTGCGATATTGCCGCGCTTGGTGATCATCTGGCCCCAGAGCGCTGGCTCCTCAATCCGGTCCTTCAGTACCTGGCCGGCGCCTTTTGCAAGGTTCGCAGGATTGGCCATCGACAACGGATGGTCGGGTTCAAGTTGGTTTTGCAAGGTGTACCACTCGACGCCTTTGATAATTTGCTGGGTAAGCGGCAACTCGATACCGGTAATCGACTTGATCTTGTCCAGCGTCGGCCCAGGGTCGGATGCAAATCGCTTTTGACCTTCTGCCATCGCCCGCAGCATCCGGCCCAAGCCTTCGACATTCTTATTTTCCGAAAGAAACTTCGTCGTCACGGCAAAGCCAAATGGATCGTAGGCACCAAGCTCCTTGTTGACGATGATCCGGGTAGCACCTTTCTCGACCGCTTGCGACACGAATGGATCCCAAAACCAGCCGCCCTCGACATCACCGTTGAGTACCGCGGCCAGCCCTTGCGGCGGTGCAAGCGGCACGATTTCGATGTCGCCAATGTTCATGCCCGCGCGTCGCAGTGCGTACAGATGCGCCAGGTGCTGAGACGATGCGTTCGGATATGTGATCTTCTTGCCTTTGAGTTCCTTGAAGTCGCGGACCTTGCTGCCCTTGGTCACGACCAAACCCTCGATCGGCGAGTAGTCGCCGTAGGTGTAGACCCAGCGGATGTCCAGACCGCGCGTCGTCGCCATGTAGTAGGGGCCGATGCCCCCTTGGGCGGCATCAATGCTGCCCGCCTGCATCGCTTGAAACGCCGCAGGTCCAGAGGCGAACTTGATCAGCTGCAGGTCGATGTTCTCCCGCTCCAGCAGGTCGTGGGCCATGGCGGCGTACAAAGGCACGGTCGGCACCGGGAGGTAACCGTAACGGATGGTCACACGATCGGCTTTGGTCTGGGCGCGAACGCTCGACGTCGCAAGGCCCAAAGCGGGCATGGCCAGTGCAGCGCCGAGGACCTGGCGGCGGTTGGTGAGATGGGTGATGATCGTCTCCTGTTATTGCAGTCGGCACTTCACTTGGTGCGAAGTCCGCCGTTGCGGGTACGGCAATGAGAACTGCATCAGCATCATGGCATCACTGGCGTCGTTTTGTCTTGGGTGAATACCCGATCTTTCTATGGTGCCGTGTCTCTGTGTTGGCGCAACAGGTTTTTCGTGGGCAGCGAGCTCGTGGCGTTGATCATGAGTCTGTTGCAGTCGGTCGAGGTCGGACTTCGGCCTGACGCTGTGCGCCGACACCATCGGGTTCAGCCTGTAGGCTGCGCTGCGCGGCCGACGACCGACAGACGACCGACAGACGACCGACAGACGACCGGCAGACGCTGGAGCAACTGTGTTGCTACATCACGCGCCCGGGCACTGTCAAGTACTGTTTGGGCAGCAGACATCCCGGGTTTTCACGACAGCGACCGCATCAAATCCATGAGGATCTCGCCATCCAACGCATGAAGCATTCCTGATGGCTTGCGGCTGGACATGGACTGCGCGGCAAACTGACCTTGCCTCTGGACCGGGTGAAGTCAATCCTTGGGCAGAGGCCAACGCTCGAGATAGGTCATGTATTGCGGCTCCACATCCACCTGCATGGTGGCCAGGAATCGCACCACCGCGCAGTAGAAGGCGATGGCCAGCACCAGATCTGTCAGGTGCTCCGTGGAAAGAAGGCCTTGCAGCGCGGTGAAGGTTTCTGCTGAGGCAGCCCCCTGCACAGTCATTTCGCGGGCCGCGCGCAGCACAGTGCGAGCGTTCACGTCCAGCGTGGTCGGCTTGCCGGCCGTGTCGTCGATCAGCGCCTGGATATCGTCGTCCGACACGCCGAAATCATGACCGATCTTCACATGGTGGGACCATTCATAAGGCGAGCGCGACAGCCAGCCCACCTGCAGGATCGCCAGTTCGCGCAGCCGCGGATCCAGCTTGCTTTTGTTGCGAATGTAGCCGCCCAGGCCGGAGAAGGCGCGCGCGCCGCCGGGGCTATGCGTCATCAGTCGAAACAGCGCGATGTCGCGCGTCAGCAGGTCTTGATGTTCAGGCGGCAGGTCAGCGCGGGTGAGGTACGGCAGGCGGGCCATGATGGGTTGCTCTCTTTGGTGCTTGTGTGCCCCGGCTTGCATCTGTGGGCCTGGCGGGGTTTTGATTGTGACAGCGAACGAAGGCGTAGGCGAGACGCAGACACCTCGACAACCGAATCACGCTGTGCCAAAGCCGGTACCGCATGTGGGTTGCCAAAGATAGGCGCTTCGAAACCCCAGGCGGGGGCATATTGTCAACAAGGTCTAAGTGGTGCGGAGTGGGTTGGCCCAGCACGCGTCGGCAGTCTCGTTTGGTGAGGTTTCTTAGGGTTTCACCTGCCGGCGCCATCGTCAATATTTGTCATACTAGTGCTGTATCTGTCACCATTTTCAACCAGCAGTCAAAAGAGCAACTTAGATGTCAAAGCTTGAAGAACTCATGGCCGCCCGCAAGGATCTCGAGCAGCGTATCTCCGAGGCGCAACGTGAGGCTCGTGCCAGCAGCATTTTGAAGGTGAGGGCGTTGATG
>RGQD01000346.1 GCA_010030205.1 Betaproteobacteria bacterium | reverse complement strand
GTCGATCTCGCGCCGCAAGCCGTCGCGGATGATCACGATGCGGGCCCGCTCGGCGTCGCCCGGCCTGGCTTCGTGGACCGCCGCGCCGACCGATGTCGCGCTGGTCGATCCGGCCGGTGCGACAACGCCGAAGCGCTCGATGTGGATGCGCTCCTCGGGCAGGCCCGCTGCCAGCAGCGCGGCCTCGACCTCGTCGTTCATCTGGAACGGCCCACAGAGGTAAGCCTGCGCGATGCTCCGGGCTGGCAGCACGCCCGCCAGCAGTTCGGCAATCTTGGCGCGGTTCATCAACCCCATGTTGATCGGTGAGTCGGTCTGCTCGTCCGAGAACACATGCAGCAGCACCAGCCGCGTCATGTAGCGGTTCTTCAAGTCCTCGATCTCCTCCTTGAACATCGTGGACTTGAGCGAGCGGTTGCCATAGACCAGCGTGAAACGGCTGTGCGGCTCACGCGCGAGCACTGTCTTCATGATCGACAGGATAGGCGTGATGCCGCTGCCGCCGGCAAAGCCGACATGGTGTCGGTGCGCTGCAGGGTCTAACGGCACATGAAAGCGTCCTTGCGGCGCCATCACGCTGACCGTGTCACCGGCCCGCAACTGCGCGTTGATCCAGTTCGAGAACAGCCCGCCGCGCACCTTGCGCACACCCACGCGAAGCTCGCCGTCGTCGACGCCAGCGCAGATCGAGTACGAGCGTCGCAAGTCCTGGCCATCGATCTGCTGGCGCAGCGTCAGGTACTGGCCCTGGATGAAACCGAAGGTCGCGCGCAATTCGGTCGGCACCTCGAACGAGACGATCACCGCCTCAGCCGTGTCAGGCTCGACGGCGCGAACGCGCAGCGGGTGGAACAGCGGAGTGCTCATATCGGTTTGAAGTGTTCGAAGGGTTCGCGGCAGGCGGTGCAGCGGTATAGCGACTTGCAGGCGGTCGAGCCGAAAGCCGACAGCTGCTCGGTCTGCACGCTGCCGCAGCGCGGGCAGGCCAGCGCCGGCGCGGCGCGCCGGCGCACGATGCGCATCGGCACGCCAGCGCCGGGCTCCACCGGACCGGGCGGGGCAATGCCGTAGTCACGAAGTTTGCGCCGGCCCTCGTCGCTGATCCAGTCCGTCGTCCAGGCCGGTGCGCGTCGCAACGTGACCCGGGCCGCCCCCAGTCCGGCGGCGGCGATCGCGGCCAAACAGTCCTGCGCGATCACCTCGGTGGCCGGGCAACCCGAGTAGGTGGGGGTCAGCACGACCTCGAGCCCATCGTCGTGCTCGATGACGTCTCGAACGATGCCCAAATCGCGCACCGACAGCGCGGGCACCTCAGGGTCGAGCACGGTCGCCAACACTGCCCAGGCGCGCTCGGCCCGGGTCGGGTCGACCAGCGCAGCGCCTGTCACCATGCGCCGCCCGGAAAGCTGCGTTGCAGATGCTGCATCTCTGCCAGCAAGCGGCCCATGTGCTCGCTGTGAACACCGCGCTTGCCGGTGCTGCGGAACACCGAGTCCTCGGGTGCG
Organism: Betaproteobacteria bacterium; assembly: GCA_010030205.1. Lineage (GTDB taxonomy): Bacteria > Pseudomonadota > Gammaproteobacteria > Burkholderiales > Burkholderiaceae_C > Pseudaquabacterium. Next base: position 3,132 of record RGQD01000346.1, on the reverse strand, counting down.
GCGAGCGTTGCCTCGGCCAGCACCTCGGCCATCTCGGCGCGCCACTGAGCATGCAGCGACGACCAGGCCGGCCCTAAACCGGTCGCGTGCGCAGCCGCGTCCACCGCGTCGTCGTCGAACAACTCAGCCGCGTAACGCCACAGCGCTGATAACGCAATATCGCAGCGTCTTTTTGACTCCGCCGTGCCATCACCCAACCGAACCAGCCAGTCGGCCGAATGCTGCTGGTGGTAGCGCGCTTCCTTGATCGCCTTGCCGGCGATGGCCGCAAGCTCGGTGTCATTGGATTCAGCCAGCGCAGCCCAGATCAGCTTGAGCCAGGTCGAGACCATCAGATTGCGCAGCACCGTGAAAGCGAAGTCGCCGCGCGGCAACTCGACCAGCGTCGGGTTCAGGTAATCGCGCTCTTCGCGCAGAAAAGCGAGTTGGTCCTCGTCGAACCCCCCGCTTCGGCCGGCGTGGGTCAGCAGCGCACGGGCCTGGCCGACCAGGTCGAGCGCGATATTGGCCAGCGCGATGTCTTCTTCGAGCACCGGCGCGTGGCCGCACCACTCGCCCAGGCGCTGGCCCAGGATCAAGCAGGTGTCGCCCAGGCGCAGCAGGTATTGCGTCGCGGGGTCGTGATGGATTTGAATCGATGCAGTCATAAAGAACCAAAGAGGTCAGATGGATGCCGTCGCGCAGCAGGAAGCCACTCACCTTTTCACATGTGGTCGACTTCGGGCGGGAGCTTGTAGAAAGTCGGGTGGCGGTAGACCTTGTCTTCGGCTGGGTCGAAGTACATCGCCTTGTCAGCCGGGTCGCTCGCGACGATCTGGTCAGACCGCACGACCCAGACGCTGCAACCCTCTTGGCGCCGCGTGTAGACGTCGCGCGCGAGCTGGATCGCGAGTTGGGGGTCGGCCGCGTGCAGACTGCCGCAGTGCTTGTGGTCTAACCCAGCTTTGGTGCGGACAAAGACCTCCCACAGCGGCCATTCATGGTTGATGCTGGCGTCGGCGCTGGGGTTGGCGCTGAGGTTGGCGCTGAGGTCGTTCGTTTGGTGGTCACTCATCTCTCTGCTCCAGAGCTTGTCAAGCGGCCCGGGCCTGCGTCGCTTGCTTGCGCGCATGGGCCAGCGCGGCCTCGCGAACCCAGGCGCCGTCATCCCAGGCCTTGACGCGCGCAGCCAAGCGCTCGCGGTTGCAAGGGCCGTCGCCACCGACCACGCGCCAGAACTCCGACCAATCGATCGCGCCATGGTCGTGGTGGCCGCGAGACTCGTTCCACTTCAGTTCGGGGTCGGGCAGCGTCACGCCCAGCAGCTTGGCCTGGTCGACCGTGGCGTCGATGAACTTGGCCCGCAGCTCGTCGTTGCTGATGCGCTTGATACCCCAGCGCATGCTCTGCGCCGAGTTCGGGCTCTGGTCGTCGGGCGGGCCAAACATCTGTATCGATGGCCACCACCAGCGGTTGACCGCGTCCTGCACCATCGCTTGCTGCGCCTCGGTGCCGCGCGTCATCATCGTCAGCAATGCGTCATAGCCTTGGCGCTGGTGGAAGCTCTCCTCGCGGCAGATCCGCACCATCGCGCGGGCATAGGGCGCGAACGAGCAGCGGCAGATCGGTACCTGGTTCATGATCGCCGCGCCGTCGACCAGCCAGCCAATCACGCCGATGTCAGCCCAGCTCAGCGTCGGGTAGTTGAAGATCGAGCTGTACTTGGCGCGGCCGCTGTGCAGCGCGTCGATCAGTTGGTCGCGGCTCTGGCCCAGCGTCTCGGCTGCCGCGTACAAATACAAACCGTGGCCGCCTTCATCCTGCACCTTGGCCAGCAGGATGGACTTGCGCTTGAGCGTGGGCGCACGGCCGATCCAGTTGCCCTCTGGCAGCATGCCAACGATCTCGGAGTGCGCATGCTGGCTGATCTGCCGCGTCAGCGTCTTGCGGTAGTTCTCGGGCATCCAATCTTTGGCCTCGATGAAGTCGCCGGCGTCGATGCGCTCATCGAAGCGCTGCTGCAGCGCCATCTCATCGGTGGACCTGAGGGTCTTGGACGCGACATCAGCGGTGTCTCGGCTGTCGAGCGCTTGGGTGTACATATTGAATTTCTCTCCGAAGAAGACGCGCTCAGCGCGGGCGTTGGTCGACGACGCGGCGGGCCTTGCCGGTGAGCGTGCGCTCGATGCTGTCGGGCCGCAACACCTCGATGCGGGTGCTCACGCCGACCAAGGTCTTGATGCGGTGCTGCAGCCAGTGATGGATCAGCTCAATGTCGGACTGCGAGGCCTGGCTGCCCGCATGGTTGAGCTCGGTGCGAACGCACAGCGTGTCTAGCGGCCCGTCGCGGTCGACCACCAACTGGTACTGGCCCGAGAGCTGTGGATGCTGCAGCACGATCTCCTCGATCTGGGTCGGGAAAACATTCACGCCGCGGATGATCAGCATGTCGTCGCTGCGGCCAACGATCTTGCCCATGCGCCTGAACGCGCGCGAGGTCGGCGCCAGCAACCGGGTCAGGTCGCGGGTGCGGTAGCGGATGATCGGCAGTGCTTGCTTGGTCAGCGAGGTGAAGACCAGCTCACCCTCACTGCCCTCGGGCAGCAACTCGCCGCTGACCGGATCGATGATCTCGGGGTAGAAATGGTCCTCCCAAATCACCGGGCCGTCCTTGCTCTCGATGCACTCACAGGCCACGCCCGGGCCCATCACCTCGGACAGGCCGTAGATGTCGACCGCGTCGATCGCCGCCGCGGATTCGATCTCGCGCCGCATCGCCTCGGTCCAGGGCTCGGCGCCGAAGATGCCTATCGCCACCGACATCGCGGTCGGGTCTAGCCCCTGGCGCCTGAATTCCTCGATGATCACCTGCATGTAGCTGGGCGTGACCATGATGATGTCGGGCTTGAAATCGCAGATCAGCTGCACCTGCTTCTCGGTCTGGCCGCCGCTCATGGGCACCACGGTGCAGCCCAGCTTCTCTGCGCCGTAGTGCGCGCCCAGGCCGCCGGTGAACAGGCCGTAGCCGTAGGCCACATGCACCATGTCGCCGCGCCGCCCGCCCGCCGCGCGGATGCTGCGTGCCACCAGGTGGGCCCAGGTGTCGATGTCGGCCTGGGTGTAGCCCACCACCGTGGGCTTGCCGGTCGTGCC
>RGQD01000345.1 GCA_010030205.1 Betaproteobacteria bacterium | reverse complement strand
CCCCCCGTGGGGATCAAGCCGCAAAGCCACATTTGCTTGAGAGGCCGGCAGCGCGCGCGTCTTGGTCGACAATCCCGGCACGACACACCCGAAGCTGAGCTCCATGACGACCACCGCACCGCTGCCGCCGTTGAAATCGCTGAGCTACGCCACCGCCAGTGCTGGCCCGCGGCTGATCGTCACCGGCGCAGTACACGGCAACGAGGTCTGCGGAACGCAGGCGATACGCCGCATCGCCGAAGAGTTCGACCGCGGCGAACTGGTGCTGCAACGCGGCCTGCTCACGCTGGTGCCCGTCTGCAACCCGCTGGCCTATGCGCTGCAACGCCGCCACGGCGACCGCAACCTCAACCGCGCGCTGGGCCCGACCGACTCGCCGCGCGAATACGAAGACCAATTGGCCAATTGGCTGTGCCCGCTGCTGGCCAGCCATGACGTGCTGCTGGACCTGCACTCATTCCAAGGCGGAGGCCAGGCATTCGTGATGGTGGGCCCGCGCAACAACGACGGCCCGGTCGAACCCTTCGTCCACGCCGACGCAGAAGAAGCGCTGGTGCGCTGCCTGGGCGTGCAGCGCGCGGTCGACGGCTGGCTTGGAACCTACGCCGACGGGGTGGCGCGGCGGCGCCAGCTGGCCGGCGCGGCAGCCGCCGCAACGCTGGACCTCGACCCACGCTACGGCGTGGGCACCACCGAGTACATGCGCAGCCAGGGCGGCTGGGCCTTGACACTGGAGTGCGGCCAGCACCAGGACCCGCAGGCGCCCGAGGTGGCCTACCGGGCGATACGCAACACGCTGGCCCAGCTCGGCCTGACCGATGAGCCGCAGCCCCCGGCGGTGCCGGCAATCGAAGCCTTGTCGCTGCACCAGGTGGTCGACAAGCACCATGCCGAAGACCGCTTTGACCGCGAATGGTGCAGCTTTGATGCGGTGCGCGCCGGCGACTTGATCGGCACACGCCAGGACGGCGAGGCCTTGCACGCCGAGGGCGACGGCTGGATCGTGTTCCCGAACGCGCGCGCGCAGGCGCGGCAGGAATGGTTCTACCTGGCGCGGCGCAGCCAGCGTTTCTGACCGGCGCCGAGCCGGCCTCGGCTCAGCGCAGCAAGGAGCGGAGTGCCCGCACCCTGCGGTCGACATAGGCCGGCGCCATCGACCAACGCGCCACGGTCGGGCCGCCGTGCTGGCCACCGGCCGCGACACGGCGCGCGAAGCGCTGCATCCAGACCGTGCCCATGCCGACCTTGCGCGCCGATTTCTGGTGCACCAGCGTGTCCTCGACCAGCACGCAGCGGCCAGGCATCACGCCCAGGCTGACAGCCATCGCCCGCAGCATGCGCGCGTCGGGTTTGGGCCGCAGTTGGCCGAACATCGCCATGTCCTCGATCGTGATCACGCCGTCGAACAAATGCCCGATGCGCAGCGCGCCTAGCACCCGCAGCGCATAAGCGCGCGGCGCATTGGTCAAGATGAACTTGCGTCCCGGCAAGCGCGCCAGCGTGGCGAAGTCGTGCCGATGGCCATTGACCAGGCGCTCTAGCCCGGGCAGGTTGTGGGTGTCGTGCAAAAAGTGCGCCGCCTTCACACCGTGGTGCCGCATCAAACCCAGCAGCGTGGCGCCGTAGCGCAACCAGTAGTGGCGGCGCAGCGCGTTGGCCTGCTCGGTCGGTAGGCCGAGCTCGCGCTCGACATAAGCGCCCATGGTGCGGTTGAGTTCGCCGAACACATGCGCACCTGCATCGTGCAAGGTATTGTCGAGGTCGAACAGCCAGACCGTTTGGCGGTCGATGCGCAGCGTCATCGGCATCTGCCCAGGTTCGCCACGACCAGCATGGCCAGCCAAGACGACGGGATACGGCGCCGCCAAGCGGACGCTGCGGATCCGGCCAGGCCGGGCCGCTGGCGGCGCACCCTTGAGGGGGAGCGCCGAAGGCGCTGTGAGGATGGGCTCAATGGCTGCGGATCATCGTGCCGTAGGCCTGGTCGGTCAGGATCTCCAGCAGCAGCGCATGCGGCACCCGGCCGTCGATGATGTGCACCGCGTTGACCCCGCTCTTGGCCGCGTCGAGCGCGCCAGCGATCTTGGGCAGCATGCCGCCGCTGATCGTGCCGTCGGCAAACAGCTCGTCGATGCGGCGCGCGCTCAGATCGGTCAGCAACCGGCCGGACTTGTCGAGCACACCGCTGATGTTGGTCAGCATCAACAGCTTCTCGGCCTTGAGCACCGTGGCGAGCTTGGCCGCGACCACGTCGGCGTTGATGTTGTAGCTCTCGTTGTGCTCGCCGAATCCGATCGGGCTGATCACCGGGATGAAGGCGTCGTCCTGCAGCGCGATGACCACGCTGGGGTCTATCGATTCGATCTCACCGACCTGGCCGACGTCGTATTCCTTGGTCGGATCGTCGCGGTCGATCATCCTGAGCTTGCGTGCGCGGATCATGCCGCCGTCGCGCCCGGTCAGGCCGACCGCCTTGCCGCCAGCCACGTTGATCAGGCCGACGATGTCTTGCTGCACCTCGCCGCCCAGCACCCACTCCACCACTTCCATGGTCTCCTCATCGGTGACGCGCATGCCCTGGATGAAGGTACCTTTCTTGCCGATCTTGGCCAGCGCCTCGTCGATCTGCGGCCCGCCGCCGTGCACCACCACCGGGTTCATGCCCACCAGCTTGAGCAGCACCACGTCCTCGGCGAAGTCCTGCTGCAGCGCTGGGTCGGTCATCGCGTTGCCGCCGTACTTGATCACCAGCGTCTTGCCGTGGAACTTGCGGATGTACGGCAGCGCCTGGGCCAAGATCTCGGCCTTGTCACGCGGCGAGATGTGGCTGAGATCAGGGTCGGTGGGGCTGGTCATGGCGAGTCCTTTGATGCATTGCAGCAAGATTTCTCGAGGATTGTAGGAACAAGCGCCAACCGTCCGAACCCGCCACCCGACGTCCAGCCCGAAGCACCGAAAGCCGTGCGTCGTAGCATCGCGGGATGAGCAGCCCTATGAACACCCACCAGCACGATTTGAGCCCGTTCCGCCACAGCCACGCCTTTGGCGACGCGGGCGAGGCGGCGCGTGGTCGTGCCTTGCTGGCGGTGACCTGGGTGACCTTGGTGACGATGGCCGTCGAGTTGGTCGCCGGCTGGTGGACCGGCTCGCTGGCGCTGACTGCCGACGGCTGGCACATGGGCACCCATGCCGCGGCGCTGGGCGGCGCGGCACTGGCCATGCACTGGTCACGCCGGGTGCGCGAGCACGAGGGCTTTGCCTTCGGCGGTTGGAAGATCGAGGTGCTGACGGCTTACACCAGCGCGCTGCTGCTGGCTGCGGTGGCGGTCGGCCTGGTCATCGAGTCGATACGCAGCCTGGCAAGGCCCGAGCCGATTGCCTTTGGCGAAGCGATGACCGTGGCCGCGCTAGGCCTGGTCGTCAACCTGGCCAGCGTCTGGTTGCTGTCACGCGCCGGCGGCCAGCATGGTCACGGTCACGGTCACGGTCACGGTCACGGTCACGGTCACGGTCACGGCCATGGTCACGGGCATGAAGCGACTCACGCACCTGCGCATCACGGCCATGGCCATCGCGACGACCACAACTTCCGCGCCGCCTATGTGCATGTGCTGGCCGACGCTTTCACCTCCTTGCTGGCGATCGCCGCGCTGGCCGGCGGCCTGTGGTGGGGCTGGCGCTGGCTAGACCCGGTGGTCGCGCTGGTGGGCGCGCTGGTGATCGGCCAATGGAGCCTGGGCTTGTTGCGCAGCACCTCGCGCGCGCTGGTCGATGCCACCGCTGACGAGCCCTTGCGCCAGGCCGTGCGTGCTGCGGTCGAGAGCGATGGCGATGCCAAGCTCGCCGACCTGCATGTCTGGCAGGTTGGACCCCAAGCGCACTCGGTGATGATCAGCGTGGTCGCCGACCGCCCGCTCGCCGCCGCCGACTACCGGGCGCGCCTGCACGCGCTGCACAGCGTGCGCCATGTCACCGTCGAAGTGCATCGCTGCACCGGCGGCGCGGCCGAAGCCTGAAACAAACCCGCCTGCCATGCCGTCACCGACCCCTGCCCCACAGCCCCGCAACCCACTGCACGGGTTGACGCTCGAGCAGATCGTCAGCGCGCTGGTCGCACAATACGGTTGGGCCGGTCTGGGCGAGCGCGTGCCGCTGCGCTGCTTCACCAGCGACCCGAGCATCGGGTCGAGCCTGAAGTTCCTGCGCAAGACACCCTGGGCCCGCGACAAGGTCGAATCGCTCTACCTGTTCATGCTGCGCGACCAGCGCCGCAGCGAATCGGCCTAGAACAGCAATTCGAAACGCTGGCCGCGGTAGTCGAGCAACACCGACTTCAGCCTGATCTGCTGCAGCAGCAATTCGGGCGCCAGCCGGTCGCCTTCGCGCATGACCTGGCCGTTGATGATGACCATGCGCTGCGACGCTTGCTCGGCGTAGACCGACCCGCCCAGCGTGAACACCGGCAGCTCGCGCCGCACCGTCTCGGGCAGTTCGGCCAGCGTGGGCAGACGCGGCGCGCTGGCCAGCGCTGTCGCGGGCAGCGGCGCAGCAAGCAGCGGCAATGCAGCGCTTGAGGCGACCCGTGGCGGCAGAGCTGCGGCGCTCGCGACCGCCGCAGCCAGCGCCGGGGCGACGGGGACGGCCAAGGGCGCGGCAAGCGCCGGCTCGAGCGCTGGCGCTGCGAT
>RGQD01000344.1 GCA_010030205.1 Betaproteobacteria bacterium | reverse complement strand
CGCGCATGGCCGCCTTCATGCGCGACGCGATCTGGTGGAAGCTGGCCTTGTTCAACATGCTGTTCGCGCTGGGCGTGGGTGCGATCTTCATGCACTTCGCTGCGCTGCTGCAGGACCGGGGCGCCACCCCCGGGCAGGCGGCGTTTGCGATGAGTCTGGTCGGTCTGGGTGGCCTGACCGGCAACCTGCTGGCCGGCTGGCTGGCCGACCGCATGCCGGCCTCGCGCTTGGCCGTGATCGTGATGGCCGTGCCCATGTTGGCCACGCTGGCGATCTATGCCGGTGGCGGGTTGTGGGTCAGCATCGCGGCGGGCGGCTTGCTGGGCCTGTGTTCGGGCGGAGACAACAGCGTCAGCCTGCTGCTGGCGCGCCGATACTTCAGTGCCGATACCTTTGGCCGTGCCAGCGCCACGCAAATGGTGGCCACGGCTGCGGGTGGCGGCGTATCACCCTGGCTGGCCGGCGTGGTGCACGACCGCACTGGCAACTACGACCTGGCCTTGATCATGGCAGCGGCCTGCATGGGTGCCGCTGCCCTGGCTGCGTGGTGGCTGCCGGAGCACCGCGCAGCCACCAGACCTGGTGGCAACACCGTCGCTTCGGGTGCCTGAGCGGTGCAGCGCTGGCGCAACGCCCTGCTGGCCCTGCTGAGCCGCGACGCGGCCGGGCTGTTCATCGCCGCGCTCGTGAGCCTGCTCTTCTGGGGCATGGCGCTGGCCGTACCCACCACGTTGCGCTGGCCAGTGGCCACGCTGGGGCTCGTGCTGGGCGGGTTGCTCGGTTTGGCCTCCATCAAACATCTGTGGGCCTTGTCGCGCGTCCGCCGCGCCCACCCGCCGCCGGGCCGCATGATCGACCTCGGCGGCTACTGCGTACACCTGCTGGCCGAGGGCGGCACGCGCGATGGTCGCGTGCCGATCGTCTGGTTCGCCGGTGGCCACGCCAGCGGCTTTGCCATCCACCACATGCACCGGATCTTTCGCGACGAGACACGCTCGATCCTGATCGACCGCCCGGGCACCGGATGGAGCGACACAGGGCCGTTTCCACGCAGCACCGCGCGCGAGGCAGACGAGATGGTGTTGGCGCTGGAACTTGCCGGGGAGACTGGGCCCTTCATCTGGGCCGGGCATTCCTTCGGCGGATTGCTGTGCGCCAACATCGCAAGGCGCCGACCGGACCTGGTGCATACGCTGGTACTGCTGGACCCGACACCGCTTGAGACGATCCTGTTCGGCCCGCGTTTCGGCGCCATTCGCGACATGCAGCGAGGGGCGGTGCTCAGTGGGCTGGCGCATTTGTTCGGCATCGACCTAGCGGCACGTTTGCGCAAGAAGCAGGCCGAGAATCCTGTCTATGCGAAGGTGATGCAGGCCGTCGATGCCGTTTTGGGCGTGGAAGTTGCGGTAGCACGCGTTGTCGAAGCGCGTGCTGGCGCCGCCTTTTCTGCAGCTTCGATCTATCGCGAACTCAGCCCCGAGGGCGCCCTGGCTTGCGCCTGGGATACCTTGGTCTACGACGGCGACCTGGGCGATCTGCCGGTGCTCCTTGTGGCACCGAAAAATGACGTCGATGTCGATGCCCTGCCCGAGGTGCGCGGCGCGGCCAAAGGCGACGCGCAACGCATCGTGCACCGGCTGGCGGCCACACGTGAGCGCTATCTCGCCACCTCCACCCGGTCGCAGCGCGTGGTAGCTCCGGCCGGCACCGGCCACAACTTTGTCTACGAAGTACCCGACTGGCTGGCCGATGTGATGCGCGGCGTGCTGCAGCGAAAGGACTGAGCGATGGCCGCAACCGAAGTCAACACCCCTGCCTTGCTGGCCGACTTGGCGGAGCGCTACTGGCGTTTCGAGTGCCACGAAATTCCCTTGTCGGCTGCGCTCGCCGGGCAAGCGACCACCGATGCGGTGCTGTTCCGCGAGTCGGCAACCGACCACGCACGGCGCGACCGCGGCGCCGGTGCGTTACTGGCTGAAGTCGACGCGATCGATGCAGCGGGCCTCGATGCGCAGGGCCGGGCCACCCATGCCCTGCTGCGCCGGGAACTGATGGGGCTGCGCGCGCAGTACGCCGTCGACGCGCACCTGCGTCCCTGGTTGTTTCCAGCCGGTCCCGACTTCACCGCGGTGTTCTGGGCCAATGCCAGCGGCGTGGGTGACGTGGCAGCCGCCGCGCTGTATGTCGATCGGCTGGCTTCGCTGCCGGCCTACCTTGGCGATGTGCAGGACAACATCGAGGCCGGCCTCGCACGCGGCTACCGCTACCCACGGGTGGTACTGCAAAGCGCCATTGGCAATACCCACGGCACGCTCGCCGCTGCCCCCGAGGCATCGCCCTGGATGGGCGCATTCAAGCGTTCGGCGGTGGCGGCGCAGCCGGCCGTGAAGGCGCAGGCCGATCGCGCCCTGGTCATCGTGCGCGAGCAACTGGTTCCGGCCTTGCAGCGCGCAGCGAGCTCGACCCCGAAGCCGTGCATGCACTGGGTCTGACCGAAGTGGCAAGGATCGAAACCGAGATCGAGGTGGTGGCGGTCGGCGCGGGCTTCGCCGGCAACGTCAGCGGCTACCGCGCATTTCTGGCCAACGCGCCGGAATTTATCGCGGCCTCCAGTCAGGCGCTGCGCGAGAGCATCGAAGTGCTGTGCAAGCGCATTGACCGCCGCATTCCCGACTTTTTCAGCCGTATTCCGCGCATCACCTATGGTGTCGACAGCATGCCCGAGGCAGTGTCGGCGCGTATGCCACCGGCCTATGCCCAACCAAGCCCGGCCGACGGCTCTTCGGCGGGCGTCTTCTGGATCAGCGGTCTGCCGTCCAAGGCACCGAGTTATCTGCACCCGGCGCTGGTGGTGCACGAGGCCTGGCCCGGCCACTTGATGCACCTGGCCTTGCTGAATGAGCAGCAGGACCTGCCTGCCTTCCGGCGCTATGGCGCCGTCAAGTACACCGCCTGCGTCGAGGGTTGGGCGCTGTATTGCGAAACGCTGGGCATAGAGATGGGCGTCTACACCACACCGCATCAGCAATATGGCCGGCTCGAGATGGAACTGTGGCGAGCGGTGCGTCTGGTGGTGGACACCGGCATCCACTGGAAGGGCTGGACAAGGGCGCAGGCCATCGATTACATGGCCTCGCTGCTGACTTTGTCGCGCGACACGATCGAAGGCGAGGTCGATCGTTACGCTGCGTTGCCGGCCCAGGCCTTGGCCTACCAGATCGGTAACCTGAAGCTGCGTGAGTTGCGCCAGCGTGCTGAAACGCAGCTGGGCGGCCGCTTCAGCCACCGCGCCTTCCACGCAGCGGTGATGACAGCCGGTGCGGTGACGCTGCCGGTGCTTGACGATCTGGTCAGCGACTGGCTCCAGCGCGAACTGCGAGGAGCGGCCGACCATGCCGCTTGACGCAGCCAGTGGTGTGCACTACGAGGTGCAAGGAGAGGGCCAGCCGCTGCTGATCGGCTTACCGCTGATGGCCTCTTTCACGCAGCTCTTTGGCAGCGAGTTGCAACCGGTTCTGGACGGTTATCTGGACCGCTTGACCGACCGCTACCGCGTGCTGCGGGTGGACTATCCCAGCATAGGCGGCAGCCGCGACATCGCACCCGATGCGCTGCCGGCTTCGACCGCTTCGCCTACTGGGGCTATTCCTGGGGCGCCGCCGTCGGCCTGCAACTGGCCGCCCGCACTGACCGCCTGACCGCGCTGGTTCTCGGCGGTTGGCCGCCCCTGGGCGCGCCCTACGAAGGCATCCTGCAGGCCACCCGGATCAAGCAGCCCGACCCGGAACCGTCTTCGCTGAAAGTGCTGCGCTCCAAGGAACAGTACCGACAATGGGAGACCTGGTACGCCAGCATGCTGGACTGGCCCGAAGCGGAATCGGTGGCAAGTATCAGCTGCCCGAAGATGGTGTACTTCGGCAGCGATGGTGACCTTGTGGAAGCAGGCATTCCGATCCGCATCGCCTCGATCATCCGCCAGCGCCGCATCGAACTCGAGCCACAAGGCTGGCAAGTACGCGAGATAGAAGGCCAGGGCCACGGCGTGTGCATGGCGCCAGAGCTGGTGGTGCCGCCGGTGCGGGCGTTTCTGGACAGGGTGCTGCCTTGAACGCATCCACGGCCTCGTCATCCGATGTCCAGGCCTTGATGGCGCCCTGGGCCGGACCCCATGGCGGCCTGCCACCGCTGGCTGGCGTGAACCCGATAGCGCTGGAAGAAGCTATGCGATCCGCCATCGATGCCAAGCGCGCCGAGGTGCAGGCCATCTCGTCCAACCTTGCCTCGCCCAATTTTGAAAACACGGCCATTGCGCTGGAAAACTGCGGCCGGGCCTTAGCGCGAGTTCTTTGTGTGCACCGGGTCTACGCCAATAGCCTGAGCCTGGGCGACATGCCTGCGGTCGCGCAGCGCATCGCGCCCATGCTGGCCGCACTGGATGACGAGATCGCGCACGACGAGCGCCTGTACGCGAGACTGAACGGCGTGTGGGACAGCCGCCACCAAGCGGGTCTGTCGCCCGAACAGCAAAGACTGGTGGAGGTGTTGCTCGCCCGCATGCAACGCCGTGGCGCCGGACTGGCGCCTGCGGCCAAGGCACGGCTAGCCGAGATCAATGCCCGGCTGGCCGCCTTGTCGTCCGGCTACAACCAGAACCTGATCCAGGAAGCGGACGCCCAGGCCGTCTTCATCGAAGACGCAGCCGACCTGGAG
>RGQD01000343.1 GCA_010030205.1 Betaproteobacteria bacterium | reverse complement strand
GCGCCGGTGGCCACGAACAACTGCGGCACCTTCTTGGCGTTCATGTACTTGTGGATCGCCGAGTTCGGCGGTGTGCCCAGCGTGTTGAAGACGAACAGGACTTCATCTTCCTCGACCAGTCTGCGCGCTTGCTCGACGGTCTTGGCGGGGTTGTAGCCGTCATCCAGGCTGATCCAATTGAGCTTGCGGCCATTGATGCCGCCCTCGGCGTTGACCTTGTCGAAGTAAGCGCCGATGGCCTTGCCGATCGCGCCGTAGGCCGAGGCCGGGCCCGAATAAGGGCTGATGCCGCCGATCTTGATTTCTTTGTCCGTCGCGCCAGTGTCATATTTTTTCTGCGCGAAGGCTGGCGACGTCAGCGCGGCGACTGCCACACCGATGGCTGCCAATGGGCCTGTAAGTTTCCAGGTCTTGAAGGTCATGTTCGAGAGTGTCCTTGTGGGATGGTTGGTGAATGAAAACAGTAAGGGATCAAGATTTTCGCACGGGGTCAACCCGAGTGGCCGGCTGCATCCCGGCCCAGATCTTCTTGAGCAAGCCCATCACGCCCGAGGGCATCATGTACATGATCGCGATCAGCACCACGCCGTAGATCGCCCAAGGTGCCGACTTGGAGATCTCTTCGGCAACGTTGGGGACGAACTGGATGAAGATCGCACCGAAGATTGCGCCGGGAATCGACGCCAGCCCACCGACCACCACGCCGACCAAGAAGGTGATCGACAGGAAGACGGTGAAGCTGTCGGGCGACACGAAGGCCACGCAGATCGCGCCCAGTGCACCCGCCACGCCGGTGAAGGCCGCCGACACGCCGAAGGTCACCGACTTGAAAACCGGCAGGTTGATGCCCATCGCCGTGGCTGCGATCGGATGGTCGCGGATCGCAATCATCGCGCGACCGACGCGTCCGCGCAGCAGGTTCCAGGCCAGCAGGAACATCAGCGCGGCCACCGCCAGCGTGAAGACATAGAGCCAGCGGTCGGCGCTAAAGGGTTGACCGAGGAAGCTGAAGCTGATCGGCGGCTCGGGCTTGCTCAGCACGATGCCTTGCACGCCGCCAGTCCAACCCTCGATGTTCTTGTACTTCAGCAACTGCGGCACGGCCAGCGCGAAAGCATAGGTCGCCAGCGCCAGGTAATGCCCGCCCAAGCGCAGCGCCGGGAAGCCCATCAACCAGCCGACGATAAAGCAGACCACCGCCGAGAACGGCAAGGTCGACCAGTAAGGCATGCCGGCGCGGTCCATCAGCACTGCCGCGACATAGGCGCCGACGGCAAAGAACGCACCGTGGCCTAGTGAGATCTGACCGTTGAAGCCGGTCAGCATGTTCAGCCCCAGCACCGCCACCGCGTAGACCAGCACCAGGTTGAACTGGAACACCCGGTAGTTCTTGAACAGAAAGGGCAGGATCAGCAGCGCGACCAGCAGCAGTGCGCTGGAAATCCAGCGGAACTGTTTGGTCTTGGTGTATTCGATGAAAGTGCTCATACGCGGGTCACCACTTGCTTGCCGAACAGGCCGTCGGGTTTGAGCGTCAGCGTGCCCACGATCAGCACCAGCGCGACGCTCAGTTTGAGCTCGGTGCCGATCACATAGGCACCTAGCAGGTTTTCCAGCACGCCGACGATGAAGCCGCCGATCACCGCGCCGCCCGGGTTGTCGATACCGCCCAGCAGCGCTGCTGCGAAGCCGTAGAGCAAGATGCCGCCCATCATGTTGGGGTCGAGGAAGACCACCGGTGCGACCATCATGCCTGCGACCGAGCCGATCGCTGCCGCCAGACCCCAGCCCATCGCCAGCATCCAGCTCACGCGGATGCCGACCAAGCGGGCCGAATCCGGGTTCTGTGCCGCCGCGCGCATCGCCAAGCCAATGGGCGTGAAGCGGAAGAATGCGTAGAGCGCAAACAGCACCGCCAGCATCACCAGCGCCGAACCCACTTCATGCGCAGAGAACCAGGGCGTGACAAGCATGCCTTTCTGTGCGAACGGGCTGGGGAAGGACTTGATGGTGTGGTCGAAGATCCAGCCCGCCATCGAGTTGAAGATCACCAGCAAACCGATGAAAACAATCACATTGGTCAGGACCGGTGATTTCTCGACTGGCCGCAGGATGATGCGTTGAATCACCAGGCCGGCGATGAAACTGATGGCCACGGTGACGAAGAAGGCGGCCCAGTAAGGCCAGCCCGACTGGATCAAGGCCCAGGCGATGAAGGTGGAAAAGGTGGCCATTTCGCCTTGGGCGAAATTGATGTGGTGCGTGGCTTGGTAAATCATCACCAAGCCCAGCCCGACGCTGCCGTAAATGCAGCCGTTGGCCAAGCCCGAGAAAATCTGATGCAGGAATGCGTCCATGGTGTTTAGGGTCTCTTCAGGTCGCTTCAATAGCCGAGGTAGGCGCGTCGCACCGACTCGTCACGTTTGATGTCTTCGGCTGGCCCGGACAGCGCCACCCTGCCGGTTTCCAGCAAGTAGGCGTGGTGCGCGAGGTCGAGCGCAAGGCTGGCGTTTTGCTCGACGACCAGCATGCTGACACCGTCTTCCTCGTTGATCTTGCGCATGATGCGAAAGATCTCGGCGACGATCAGCGGTGCCAGGCCGAACGAGGGTTCGTCGAGCAGCAAGAGCTTGGGCCTCAGCATCAGCGCGCGGCTGATCGCCAGCATCTGCTGCTCGCCGCCTGACAGCGTGCCGGCTTGCTGGTTGCGGCGTTCGGCCAGCCGAGGAAAGCGCTCGTATGTCCTCTCGATATCTCGCGCCACTTCGGCGCGGTCGCCTCGAACATAGGCGCCGAGCTTGAGGTTGTCATCGACTGACAGCGATGTGAACGTGCCGCGGCCGTCGGGTACATGGGCCACGCCCATGCGCACGACGTTCTCGGTCGCCTTGCCCACCAACTGCTGGCCACTGAATTCGAGATTGCCGCTGGTGCGAACCATTTGGCAGATCGCCCGCAGCGTGGTCGTCTTGCCGGCGCCGTTGGCGCCCAAAATGGCGGTGATGTGGCCGGGTTCGAGCGAGAAATCGATGTCGAACAAGACCTGGGTGGGGCCGTAATAGGCGCACAGTTTGCGCGCTTCTAGCAACTTAGACATGGGCAGGCTCCGAGGCGCGCGGATGGTCGGGTTCGGCAGCGGGTGCGCCGAGGTAGGCCTCGATCACGTCGGGGTGGCTCTGGATCTCGGCCGGCGTGCCTTCAGCGATCTTCTTGCCGAAGTTCAGCGCGACGATGTGGTCCGACACGCTCATCACCAGGCTCATGTGGTGCTCGACCAACAGCACGGTGATGCCCATACGCTTGCGAATGTCGACGATCAAGCGGCCCAGGTCCTCGAGTTCGAGGTGGTTAAGGCCGGCAGCGGGCTCGTCGAGCATCAACAGCTTGGGGTCGGCAGCCAGCGCCCGGCCCATCTCCACCCGTTTCTGGGTGCCGAAGGGCAGGTCGCCTGCCGGTCGGTCAGCGAAGGGTGTGAGCTCGAGGTAGTCCATGATCTGGTCGGCGCGGTCGCGCAGGCGGCGCTCTTCGGCGTTGACGCTGGGCAAGCGCAGCGCGTTGGCAACGAAGCCGGCTGACGACCGCGAATGGGCGCCGATCATCACGTTGTCGCGCACCGGCAGGGTGCGGAACATCGCCAGGTTCTGGAAAGTTCTGCCCATGCCAAGCTGGGCAATCTGGTGGGTGGGTGTCTCGGTGATCGACTTGCCCTCGAACTGGATATCACCGGCCTGGTAGTTGTAGAGCCGGCTCATGCAGTTGAACAAGGTCGTCTTGCCCGCGCCATTGGGTCCAATCAAACCGCACACCTGGCCGCGGCTGACGTCGAAGCTCACGCCGTCGAGTGCCACGATGCCGCCGAAGCGAACCGTCACACCGCGAACGCTGAGCAGGGGGCCTGCTGTATCTGCCATCGTATTTCTGTCCTGCTCCTGATCTTGCGGGGATGTTGACAAGGCGAAGCCCTGCGCTGGGCGCGTTTATAGGTGCTCGGCCGGCCTTATGCAAGCAGTGCTTGCCCTGACACGACCGTGACAGTTCCGCATGGGTGAACAGTGACGCGTTGTGAGACGATGCTGGCAGCACTTTGGCCGGGGGATTTTTTCATGAACGGGATCTACGACCAGCATCTGGGACGCAACGCTGCCAATTTCGTGGCGCTGTCGCCGGTCAGCTTTGTTGAGCGCAGCGCCGAGGTCTTTGGCGACCTGCCCGCCGTGGTGCACGGCGCACGCCGCTACACCTGGGCCCAGACGCGCGACCGTGCGGCCCGCCTGGCGGCAGCCTTGCGTGCGCTGGGCGTGGTGCGCGGCAGCACGGTCAGCGTGATGTTGCCCAACAGCCCCGAGATGGTCGAGGCGCATTACGCGGTGCCGGCCCTCAACGCGGTGCTCAACGCCCTCAACACAAGGCTCGACGCAGCCTTGCTGGCCTGGCAGATGAACCACTGCGAGGTGGCGGTGCTGATCACCGACCTGGAGTTCACGCCGCAGATGGGGCCAGCACTGGTCGCGCTGCGCGAGCAGTACGGGCGCCACCCGGTGGTGATCGATGTCGCCGACAGCGAGTACCGCGGTCCGGGTGAGCGCCTGGGCGTGCATGAGTACGAGGCCCTGCTGGCCGAGCATGCGCCACTGCAATGGCTGGAAGGCCCGGCCGACGAGTGGGACGCGATCGCGGTGAGTTACACCTCGGGCACCACCGGCGACCCCAAAGGCGTGGTCACCCACCACCG
>RGQD01000342.1 GCA_010030205.1 Betaproteobacteria bacterium | reverse complement strand
ATCGGCCTTCATGGTGACCTTGCCGCCCTTCTTGAAGGTGCCTGACTGCGCCGTGTTGCTTACCGGCTTGGAAGCCGGCTTGCTGGCGTACGCCACGGGACGGCCAGTGTCAACACTGCCCCCCGTGGCGTAGGCTTTTTTTGCTGAACCACCAGTCTTGAAGCCGCCCGCGTTGCCGTTGCGCACACCACTAGTGCTGGTGCCCGTCATGCCGGGCTTCATCGTGTCGGCGGGTCGGTTGGCCCAGTCGATGGATCCGCCCGACTTGAAGCCGCCGGAATTCGCCATCTTGACGCCGCTGGTGCCCTTGGCCGAGTCGTAGCGATCACCGCCCGACACATTGTTCAAGAACTTGCCCGCGTTGCCCGAGATGGTGCCGCCGTCCTTGTATTGGTGCCCTTGCCGCCCTTGTGCTCCTGGGCGTCATGCTGGCTCATGGCCTTGCGGATCATGGCCTTGTCTTGCGCCATGTCGGTGCTGCCACCCTTCTTCATCGCCGACATGGGAATGTCCGCCCGGCCACCACGCATTGGTGGTCGGACCCGGGGAGTGGGAACGGTAGGCATGGCAGCCATGCCCGAACCTGCTCGGCTAGAGTTTATGACGTCCTGCATAGTTGCGCTGCTATCACCGCCGGGCAATCCCACTACGCCCCGAGCTTTATTGTCCGTCTGGGCTTTGTAAGAATTACCGGCTTTCTGAGCATTTTGCACATCCGCCATGGTGTACTTGGTGTCGTACCCAGGCAGGCCCACAATCCCGCGCATCATGTCCTCCGCCATGACCGGACTCGCTTCAGACATCGCGTTATCCGAATCATCCACCGAACCGCCATACGCCTTCTTCATGGTCTTGCCGCCCTTCTTCATGAAGGGCGCGGCCATGGCCTTGCGACGCTCGGACATGGACGGCTTGCCGGGGCTCATGCCCCCAGCGTCACCGCCGCGTGGCTTGCCCACGGCAATCGCGACCGTCAGGCCCTTGCGCATGGGCTCTTGAGCTTGAGGATCACCGATGGCTCGGTGGTCATCATCTTGGTCATTGGTTTGAATTGACCCATGTCGCTCTCCCTTTAGGCTTGCGTGACGCCGAACGCGCCGACGCGGGTGGCATTCGGACCGACAGCGATACCCGGCAACAGGATACCCAGGACCAGTCGCTTGACACCATCCGGCGCCGACGAGGGGCTGAAGGTGCCACGGACGTCGCCCGTGGTCGATGTCGCAGCAGCGCCGACAGCCACCGCCAGGGTACCGGTGTCGATCGCAAAGGCGCTGTTCCAGCCAACGTGCGCCAGATACGAACCGTCCGAGATCCGAACCGGCAACCCGATCAACTGGGTGGTGCCGATCGTGATCGCGGTACCCGAACCGCCAGCGCCGGTAACCCCAGTGATCTGGTACCACGCCTTCTTGCCGTTGGTGGTCGCAGCAGCGACGCTGGTGATCACCTCGGTCATGGCTTGGCCGTAGTAGTCGTACCCGGAGATGGTGTACGCGCGGGCAGTGCCAGCGGACGCCAGGGTAACCGAGATAGCGCGCGGGCAGTCCAACTGCAGGACGGTGGTGCCGTCTGAGCGGACAACCGACTTGACGCTGGATCCAGCAGTCAGGGTGACACTCGTACCGGTAGGCGTCTGCGAGGCAGCGATGTTCGCCGCGTCAACGGTCTGGGGCAGCACGTCGAAGACGTAAATCCGGCCCAGGGGGCCAACACCGACGGGCATCGGGGAAGGGTTGCCCGCCAGAGCGTTGCCGGCAGCCGACACGGTAGCACTGGCAGAGGTCTGCGAGTTGTTCACCGTGTAGGTGCCCACGCCACCAGCGCCAGTAGCGAAGGCCGTGATGTACGTGCCCGTCGAGATGTTGGCGTTGTCGACGTACATGCCCACGGCGATCGGGTCGCCCGAGAGCATCTCGGTGACCGTCAGGACGGTGGTGGCAATCGAGCCCGTAAAGGTCGCCGTGCTGGCGTACGAACCGGTTCCCTGGTAGCCCTGCGCGGGACCCAGGAAGAGGTCATCTGAAAACTGGGGCATGGTGAACTCCTTCTTGAAAAGTTTGTTCAGTGCAATTGTTGGGTAGGGCGGGGATCAGATCCCCGCCCCTGGTGGCATCTTAGATGCCGGGCGTGCCGTAGGCGGCGCGCGGGTCGGTGAAGCCGACAGCGTAACGCTCGGTTGCCTTGTAGCGCATCGAGTCAGTCTCGAAGTCGCCTTCCATCGTCTTCTCCAGGCGACGGCGCATCAGGACCTTGAATCCTTCAGGCGCGTCGGTCTGCACCCACCAAGCGGTGGCACTGGTCAAGCGGCTGATAACGGCAGCGCCCTCGTCCAGCAGCCCGATCGACTTGACCGGGTTGATGTCGTTGTTGGCGTTGCCGGTACGCAGGACCGACTTGAGCAGAACCTCTGCCTGGAAGATGTTGCCCGGGGCAACGATGAGCTGGCGCGGGACCAGACGGATCTTCTTGCCGTTGTTGTCGACGGCAGAGCGGACCTGGATGAGCATCTGCTCAAGCGAGGTCTGCGACAGCACGGCGGCGGTGGCAAGCTGGTTGCTGAAGACACCATTGACGATCGGGTGCGAGGCGCTGATCAGGGAAACGCCGTCGCCGCCTGGGAATGCGCTGTTGAAAGCGTAGTTCAGGACGTTGGCGGCCAGCAGTTCCTTGGTCTCCACGAGCGACTGTGCAAGGTGACGTGCGTACACCTGACCCAGACGGATGTGGTCGCCATCCTCTACCAGGACCTTGGTCAGCGCGAACGCCAGACCGTAGACCTTGTACAGGTAGCGTTGCAGGAACAGCACGCCGCCCTGCTGGTAGGTCACCGGCGTGCCGTCAGGCAGTTGCGGTGCCGCGCCGAAACCGTACAGAACCGGCTCTTCGTGGTAGTTGCGGGGGATGCCGTCTTCCTCGCGGAACACTCGACTCCACTCGTCAGCTCGTTGGTCATAGACTCCATCGAAGCACTCGTTGAGGATAGGCTCAACGATGCTCCGGAAGTCCGTACTGCGCATTGGTGCGGCCATGATTGGACTCCTTAGATGGCGACGATGTTAGCTGTGTACTGATGGCGGCTGATCTGCACGCGCACAATCACAAACGGGTCTCCCCACGCATTGTCTACGTAGGGTGCGATGTCAATGATGCGGAAGTCGCCTTGCGAGCTCGCTCCAACAACGGTACCCAGCATCGCTTGCGACAGGCCGGTGGTTGTGCTACCGGCTGTGGCGCTTGCCATGTTGGCTTGGTCACCGATGGAAGTCTGCGCCAAAGTGGCGTTCGACTGCACTTCGTACACGATCGTCTGTTCTTGGTAGAAGTAGGCGAGGCAAGATCCAGCCTGGAACGCGGTGTTCGCGGGCCACTGGTTGTTGATCTGACGACGGCCCGACGGGTCGGTGTACTCGACACCAGCAAACACGCCAATGAAGGCGGAGCCTGCCGTGGCAATGATGATGTTGCCGTTGGTGTCAAGAGCGACTGGCTGGCCCTTGAGGATGCCCGTGGCGTAGCCACTGGCGATACCGTTTGCCAACACCGTCGCTCGGTCCAACCCTGTCGGGTGGTAAGCGGGGCGAAAGCCGAACGGAGCTGATGTCGCTGACATATTCGTACTCCTTGTTAGCCGGCAAACACCGGCGTGCGATTTGGTTGCCTGTCAGGGTTGCTTGATCCTTCACCCTCAACCGGGGACATCAGAGCTCGACCGTTGCTGTCGCGTGCGTTCTGCAGGTTCTCCATCTGGAGTCGGATTTTGTCCGCTTCCTCTTGAGGACGCTCATGGTGCATGACCGTCATCACTTCCTGGAAAACATCCATCGGCAACTTGAACAGCAGCATCTCGTTGCATGAGATGTACCCAACGTGCTCGCCTGCCTTGACGCGATAGTCTTCGTACCCGGGAAACTCTTCAGACTTAACTGGAACGTACCCGAGGCGGATTCTCTTGTCGATGGAGTCGTAGCTGTTGGTGGTTGAAAGCCAGCAAAGGTGCCAACCTGACAGTTCTGGCAGTCTGGGCAGTGCTGATTGCGTCCACTCCTCGCTCCACATCTTGCGACGTTCCTGCGTAGAAGCAAACTTCTCCTCTGGTGCTGCCCGGCTTGCGTCCTCGTTCGCACGAGTTTCGCGTCCACCAGCATTCAAAGATTTTTTGAGACGTGATTCCATTTCAATACCCCCGGTTGTTTCGTGATTCGGTTGCGTAACGCTTGACCATCCTGGCCCGCTTTGCAGGGTCTTCCCACATCCCCGCGTCCTTCATCGCTCGCACCTGTTCGGCGGATAGCGTGAAGGTGCGGTTCGTGCCCCCAAAAGCGGCTGATGCCTCGCGTCCTGCACTTCCCACGACATTCCGGGGCGATCTGTTCTCACCCCTGTCGGCCCGATTGTAACGATGCGGCAGATACTTTTGCAAGCGGCTGTCAAGTTCGTCCCAATACTCGGCTGTCCCCGGGTTCCAACCGTCGGTGACGAGGGACTCGTCGACCTGCTTGGCGATCTTGCTGTCGGTGTCGGACAGGTCCGGCTTGTACCACTCGTTGCGGTCAATCCACTTGGCCGCGTGGCGTTGCACACCGGGGTCGATAGGGCGCTGCTGGGGGGCCTGGGGCTGGTTGGCCTGCCGCTTGACTGCCGAGAGCTCGTCGAGCTGTTTGCGGGCCTCGTAGAGCAGTTCCTGCGCCTGCACTGCGTCGTCACCGTTGCCGTTGGCCGTGGCCTCGGACAACTTCAT
>RGQD01000341.1 GCA_010030205.1 Betaproteobacteria bacterium | reverse complement strand
CCTCGGCCTGAGCTTCCTGGAGCTTAGCCCCTACGTTTTCGCCTACGTCCACATCGGCGATATCGATCGAAAGGATTTCAAAGGCGCTGCCGACGTCGAGACCGCGCTTAAGCACGACCTTCGATATGGAATCGGGCGACTCCAGCACGACTTTATAGCTCTCAGCCGAGCCAATGGTGGAAACGATACCCTCGCCGACGCGGGCGATAATGGTGTCTTCCTTGGCGCCTCCAACGAAGCGGTCGAGATTGGTGCGCACGGTCACGCGTGCCTTCACCTTCACCTGGATGCCGTCCTTCGCAACACCGTCAATCGTGGTGCGGCCGGAGGCGGGGTTGGGGCAATCGATAACCTTGGGATCGACTGATGTGCGGACCGCCTCAACCACGCTCTTGCCCGAACCCTTGGTGGCGAGGTCGATGGCACAGGCGCGGTTCCAATTGAGTTCGATGCCCGCCTTCTGTGCCGCGATGATTGCTTGCACCGTGGGAACGACGTTGCCGCCAGCTTGAAAGTGCGACGCCACCTCATCCGCGCTTAAGGCGATGCCAGCGCGGACCGCCGTAATACGGGCGTCGACAATCAACCCGAAAGGGATCCCGGCGAACTTCATCGCCAGCAGCTTGGATATCGGCACGGGGGCCTGATTGAACAGTGCCTTCACGTATGCGCCAATAAGGCCAAAAACCAGCGTGCCCAAAATCAAAGCAGGGACGCCAATGAGGACCAGTAGTATAAGGGTGGTTTTTTCCATGATAGAGTAGAAGAAGACGGAACAGCATGAAGAAGCCGTAGACAGAAAGCGATCAAACCGCGGTTACAATCAGACGGAAATTATCAACTGACCTCACCCGCAAGCGCGCACCGGTCGCCGCAAAGCCTGCACCGCCGATGGCGGGCAAGTTCGTCTCGGGCTCCGTGCTGCGGCATGTGCTGACGATGGCGGCTACCGGCTCGATCGGCCTGGTGTCGGTGTTTGCGGTCGATCTGCTCAACCTGTTCTACCTCTCCCTGCTCGGTCAGAAGCAACTGGCCGCGGCGGTGGGCTATGCCGGCACGCTGCTGTTCTTCATCACGTCGCTGGCCATCGGGCTGTCGATCGCGGTGTCGGCGCTGGTGGCGCGCGCATTGGGGCGGGGCGATCAGGCCCGGGCCAGGCTGCTGGCCGGCGCCACGCTGGTGTGGATGGCGCTGGCGCTGGCCTTGGGCGCGGCGCTGATGTTTCCGTTCATCGGCGCGCTGCTGGACCTGCTGGGCGCCAGCGGTGTGACCGCCGAGTACGCGCAAGACTTCATGCGCATCGTGCTGCCGTCGGCGCCCTTACTGGGGCTGGGCATGGGCATGGGCGCACTGCTGCGCGCCCAGGGCGATGCGCGCCGCGCGATGCTCGTCACGCTGGGCGCAGGCGCCGCCACCGCGGTGCTGGACCCATTGCTGATCTTCGGCTTCGGCTGGGGCCTGGACGGCGCGGCGGTGGCCAACGTGCTGGCGCGCTGCGCGATGCTGGCGGTGGGCCTGCCCGCGCTGCTGAGGGTGCACCGGCTGCTGGCGCGGCCCGACGCGACGGCGCTGCGCCAGACGCTGCGGCCCTTTCTTGCCATCGGCCTGCCGGCGGTGCTGACCCAGGTCGCCACGCCGGTGGGCAATGCGCTGGTCACGGCGACGATCGCAGCGTACGGCGACAGCGCGGTGGCCGGCTGGGCGGTGGTGGGCCGCATCATCCCGGTGGCCTTCGTCGGACTGTTTGCGCTGTCGGGCTCGATCGGGCCGATCATCGGCCAGAACCTGGGCGCCGCACGCCACGACCGCCTGCGCGAGGTGCTCAGCACCAGCCTGCGGGTGGTGCTGATCTACGTGGTGGTGGTCTGGGCGCTGCTGGCACTGGCCAGCGGGCTGATCAGCGACGTCTTCAGAGCCACGGGGCTGGCGCGCGAGCTGATCCAGCCTTCAACAACCTGGGCTTTGCGCTGTATTCCACCGCCCTGAACTGGGGCCGCGCCACGCTGGGCGTGCTGCCGTTCATCTGGCTGGGCGGCCGCTGGTTCGGCTTGAACGGGGTGCTGGCAGGCTACGGCCTTGGGGTGGTGCTGTTCGGCGTGCTGGGCATGGTGTTGTGCTTTCGGGTGCTGGGCCGCTTGCGCGACAAAAGCCTGCGCGCCCGTGCGGGCCACCAGGTGCCCGCGAGGCCAGATTGAACGACGGCCCGGCGATGCACTGGCAGGCCGTGCCCAGACGCCTTGCGGCAGCGCGGTTACCGGGTGCAGGCCGCGGGTTGAGCCAGAGCAGTTCGAAGGCCTGGGTCTGTCGACCAGCAAGCGCCACTTGAACATCACGTCCTCGCTGACGGGCAAGACGCGTTGTTCGAACCTGG
Organism: Betaproteobacteria bacterium; assembly: GCA_010030205.1. Classification (GTDB taxonomy): domain Bacteria; phylum Pseudomonadota; class Gammaproteobacteria; order Burkholderiales; family Burkholderiaceae_C; genus Pseudaquabacterium. The sequence continues at coordinate 2,375 of RGQD01000341.1, read as the reverse complement.
GACGGATCTTCAGCGCCAGCCAGTCATGGAGTGCCTGGCCATGCGCCGTCACTGCTTGCCTGGCGGTATCAACCTTTCAAGCATGTCCTTCAAGGTGATGTGCTGCATGACTCGCAGCAGGCGCTGCTCTATCGTGAGGTATCGCCCACGTTCTGCAGGGGCGGCTTTGCACAGCGCGTCATGCTGCTGGACGATGAGTGTGAACTCCCGCGCGATCCGCTGAGTGACGTCGCGAATGATGCGTTCGACGACCGACTGTGGAAGTCCCAAGGTCTTGCCGGCCTCGACGACCGCCTCATAGGTCACTTCGCTAAACGTCTTTGCGCCTCGGAGCGCGAACGTCATCGGGACGGCGGGCCAACGGCCATCATCTTCCGCAAGAGCCTTCGTGTGGTAGGAGCCAGTGCTCAGCAGGTCATAGTGCGGCGCGAGACGCACACCTTCGTGGTCGACGTGGAAGCTGAGGTTCTTCAGGTGCGAATCGTCGTTGCCCACCAGGATGTTGAACGCGAGCCAGCGGAACAGGCCAAGGCGGGTAGCCAGTTTGTTGGTGGTCTTGCCAATGATGGCGACGAGCGACTCGATGGTCGCGCCCGCGTGCTTGAACAAGCGGTCCTTGTTCAACAGCTGGCAGGCGTCAATCACGTGCAGTCGGCGAATGCTGGGTGGCGCGACCATGACCTTGGTCCCCGGAGCACGCCGGCCGACTTCTCGGTCGAAGCGCTCAATGAGGTAGACCGGTTGCGGCACATACCGCAGGGCAACCTTCGGCACGGTCAGACGCGCAGCCTTGGCCATGCGCATCGTGATGTACTCATTGAAGGCGGAAGCCGGGTAGGTCTGCGCGTTCGGATGGTCGGGCTTGAGGATGTAGGTCGAGGGTGTCGCACCGACAGGCTCGTACAGCGAGTTGCCCAGCAGCACAGCCAGTAGCTTGTGTTGCGCACCGGCCACAGACATGCGCTTGGGCGCGCCCTTGCTGAGCGTGTCCCGGGGCAAGTTTGAAATGCGACGACTGAGCTCCTCGTCAGGCAGCGCCAGGAGCTCGGTGTTCTGCGGCAGCAACGCCTCCGGCGGCATCAGGGTCAGGGACCCTGTGGACTCCGCGCCCAGGTAGGTCAGCAGCGCGAATGCATCCTGCGCGTCCTTTATGGAGGCTTCCTTTGCAACGGCTGTGCGCAAGCCTTCTTCAGGCAGCAGGTTGTCGAAGTACCACTGCACTGGCCGAAGCGTGGCGCCGTCGAGGTGCGTCAGTTGAGAGCGCGGAAAGGCAGGAGACAGGTCGAAGCTGTCCGCACGAGCTGCCCATTGCGGGTCATAGTCGAACTGCCAGATGCTGTCCGTCTCGCTCAGACTTCCGACCTGCTGGGTGTCGATGTAGACACAAAGCTTGCGCACAGTCATTTGGTGTCTGCTGGCTCTGGGTTCGCCTGCGTTTCGGACGCAGGCACACACTCACGCACACACGCACGGGCGGCCGACTGCCGTTGCAGGCGTTCGAAATTCGCAAACGCGCCCTGCGGAATTTCGACGGACACAAGGATGCCCATCTCCCGCAGGAAAGCGATCATGGTGCTGACCTTGGCTCGGCCCTGCTCGACGTTCGTTGCCGTTTGTCGGCTCACCCCGACTGTCTGCGCCAAGTCCTCAAGCGGCACACCACTGTCCTTGCGCACGGCACGCAGAACCAACCCCAACTCATCGGCGGACTGGATGGTGAGCTTCATCAAACCTCCTAGGTTTCTAGGGATTTTGCCACAGAAAATGTGTTTAGCGCACACTTCCCCTAGAAAGCTAGGCGTTTTTGATTGATGGACATGCGAGAAGTGACAAACGCCTAGCTTTCACGCCAAGGCCCCGCGCGTGCAGGGGAGAACTTGTTGCGGCTGTACCGGGCCAATGCCCCAAAGAGGCACGGTCAAGGCGACTTGGGCGAGCACGAGCACGAATGCTGATGTCGCTGGCGCGCGATTTGGTCAAGCTGGGCGAGGGACGGTAGAAGATCTCCCTCAGCGACCTTGAACAAACGACCGCTGTGGGAGAGTCTCCTTTCGACCAAGATCGGAGACCATCTCAGTGTGCCATGCCCTCCTGTATGACCCGAAGTTCCTCGCGCTGCTGCTGCGCATCGACCATGATCTGGCTGCGCGCAGGCGCGCCGATGGTTGCCAGTGCGGGGGCGCGCTGCACCGCGCCGACTACCCGCGCAAGCCGCGGGGCTGCCCGGTTGAGGTTCGCGATGACCATTCTTCGCGCCTGAGCTTTTGTTGTGCAGTGTGCCGCCGGCGTGCGACGTCGATGTCGGTGCGCTTCCTCGCGCGCCGTGTCTATTTCGCCCTGGCGGTGGTGCTGATGTCGGCCCGGCCGGCCGGGCC
>RGQD01000035.1 GCA_010030205.1 Betaproteobacteria bacterium | reverse complement strand
GGGAACATGAAGCCCGACAGCAGCAGCGAGGGCAGAAAGAAGAAGAACGTCATCTGCAAGGCCTGCAACTGGTTGCGCGCCAGCGTCGAAAACGTGAAACCCACGCCCAGGTTGGCGAGCATGAACACGCCGATCATCGCCAGCAGCAGCGCGAAACTTCCGTTCATCGGCACTTCGAACAGCAGCCAGGCTGCTGCCATGATCACCCCCAGTTGCAGATAGCCGATCAGCACATAGGGCAGTATCTTCCCCAGCATCACCTCAAGCGGACGCACCGGCGTGGCGAGAAGGTTTTCCATCGTGCCGCGCTCGCGCTCGCGGGTCATCGCCAGGCCGGTGAGCATCACCATCGTCATCGTCAGGATGGTGCCGATCAGCCCGGGCACGATGTTGTAGCGCGACAGCCCTTCGGGGTTGTAACGGCGGTGGATTCGAAGCTCGAACGCAGCTTCGCGCGGCTGCTGGCTGGCCAGCGGTCCGACCAGGTCGTGGGCCAGCGCCTGCTGCTGGATCTGCGCCAGTGCGGCGACGGCGTTGCCGCCTGCCGCCGGGTCGGTGGCATCCATCGCCACCAGCACCGCCGGGTGTTCGCCGCGCAGCACCCGCGTGCTGAAGTCGTTCGGCAGCACGATCATGAACTGGGCCTGGCCGCTCTCGAGCAGCGCGTCGGCGTCGCCCTCGTTGGCGCTGCGGTGCGTGAAGCGGAAGTAGCCGCTGTTGGCCAGCGCCGCGACCAGGCTGCGGCCCAGCGGCCCGATCTCTTGGGCCACCAGCACTGTGGGCAAGCCTTTGGGGTCGGTATTGATCGCGTAGCCGAACAGCACCAGTTGGATCACCGGAACGCCCACCGCCATCGCAAAGGTCAGCCGGTCGCGCAGCATCTGCTGCAGTTCCTTGATGAACACCGCTGCGGTGCGCCGCCACGACCAGCGTGCCTTGCCGGTCATGCGAAGTTGTCCTGGGCGTTGTCGACCAAGCGTACGAAAGCGTCCTCGAGGTCGGTTGCGCCCGCCGCAGCGACGATCTGGCTGGCCGTGCCCTCGGCCAACACCCTGCCAAAGGCGATGTAGCAGAGCTGGTCGCAGCGCAGCGCCTCGTCCATGTAGTGGGTCGACACCAGCACCGTGATGCCTTCGGCTGCCAGGCGGTGGATCTCGTCCCAGAAATCGCGTCTGGCCTTAGGGTCGACGCCTGCCGTGGGCTCGTCGAGCAGCAGCAGGCTCGGGCGGTGGATGAGGCAAGCGGCCAGCGCCAGCCGCTGCTTCCAACCCCCCGAGAGCTGGCCGGCGAGTTGGCGCTGGCGCGCTGTCAATCCCAGTCGCTCGAGCGCGCCATCGACCTCGGCTCGGCGCTTAGGCAATTCGAACAGCCTGGCGATGAAGTCCAGGTTCTCGCGGATCGACAGGTCCTCGTAGAGGCCGAAGCGCTGTGTCATGTAGCCGACCTGGCGCTTGATCGCCGCGGCTTCGCGAACGATGTCCAGCCCCAGGCAGGTGCCGCTGCCGCCGTCGGGTTTGAGCAGGCCGCAGAGCATTCGCAAGGTGGTGGTCTTGCCGCTGCCGTTGGGTCCGAGGAAGCCGCAGACCCGGCCTCGTTGGAGTTGCAGGTCGAGTTGGTCGACCACCGCCCGGCCGTCGTAGCGCTTGCTCAAACCGCGCACCGCGATGGCGGCCGACCCGTCGCCAGCGCTCATGGCGCTGCACGCCGTACGTCTAGCGGCTGACCCGGCTTGAGCCGCGCCGCATCAGCGCTCACCGGCCGGGCCTCGACCATGAAGACCAATCGGTCGCGCTGGGCCTGGGCATAGATTACTGGCGGTGTGTACTCGGCCTGGGTCGCGATCCGGCTGATGCGAGCGGCCAGCGGAGGGCCGCAGCCGTCGCATTGGATCGTCACGGGCTGACCCAGCGCCAGCGCGCCGAGCTGCTGTTCGTTGACGAAGAACCTGGCCTTGACCGCGCCGGCCGGCAGCAAGGCCAGCACGGGCGCGCCCGCTTGGACCCATTCGCCGACCCGGTAATAGGTGTCGCTGACCAGGGCCGTCACCGGCGCGCGCTGGGTCTTTTGCCCGAGTCGCCACCGGCTTTGCTGCAGCGCCTGAGCGGCGGCGCTGGCGGTCGCGCGGGCGGCTTCGCGCTCCGCGCGTCGGGCGGGCAGTTCGGCGACCCGCAGCGCGGCATCGAGTTCTGCGACTCGGGCTGCGCTTTGCGCTGCGGCGGCCTGCGCGTCCTCGAGCCGGGCCGGCGAGACAAAGCCCTGCTGAACCAGCTGTTGCTGGCGCGCCAATTCGCTGTGCGCCAGTGCTGCCTGGGCTTTGGCCTGCGCCAGCTGGGCTCGGATCACCGCGATCTCCTCGCTGCGGCGACCGCTGTCGGTGTTGCGGGCCTGGGCCTGGCTGGCAGCCAAGCGGTCGCTGGCTTCGGCCAGCGCGGCCTGCTCGGCGTCTGATTCGAGCGTGAACAGCGCCGCGCCAGTGGCGACTTGCTGGCCAGCCTGAACGGCCAACTCGGTCAGCGCGCCGGCCAAGGGCGAGGCGATCCGGACATAGTCGCCTTCGGCGTAGCCCGACCAAGCGGATTCGGGCGGTGCGTCGCAGGCGGCCAGCAGCATCAGTGCGCTGAGCGCGCCGCACGCTTGGGTGCGCAGGGTCATGGTCGGTCCTTTTAGGGCTGGCGCCTAGCGCTGTGGTGCTCGCGTCGGTTCAAGCTTGGCAGCTCGCTTCGAGCTGCGCATTGTTGGCGCGGCGCGGGCCGCGAAGGCATCGAAAACGCAGGCTGCAGGCGCCGAACACGGCTTATGTCGGGTCGGTTTGCGCCACCGCAAACCGGGGGGGCACTTCGGGGGTCACTTGGTCCCGACGCGTCGACGGCGGAGTCGTTCTGGCTATACTGCAGCAGCGCCGATTTGTTCCAGATTGCGGGCGCTTTAAAAATGCCGCTAAACGTGATGCCCTTCCCGGTGACCACGCTTCGCGGCGGCGCCGGGTTTTTTCTTGAGGCATCTGCCACACACCATGGCCTCGATCGGACACGTCAGACCTCAAACCATGCGCTTCGCAGACGGCTTGCCGCTGCGCAGCGGCGCGTCGCTGGCGGGCTATGAGCTGGTCTACGAGACCTACGGCGAGCTCAACGCTGCGCGCAGCAACGCGGTGCTGGTATGCCATGCGCTCAACGCCAGCCACCATGTGGCGGGTACGCACGAAGATGCGTCGCGCAGCGAGGGTTGGTGGGACAACCTGATCGGGCCCGGCAAGCCGCTCGACACCCGGCAATTCTTCGTCATCTGTGTCAACAATCTGGGGTCGTGCTTCGGCTCGACCGGGCCGACCCACGTCAACCCAGACACTGGACGCCGCTGGGGCGCTGACTTTCCGGTCGTCACGGTCGAGGACTGGGTCGACGCCCAGGCCCGTTTGCTGGACCGTCTGGGTATTGCCAAGCTCGCCGCGGTGCTGGGCGGCAGCCTGGGTGGAATGCAGGCGCTGAGCTGGACGCTGCGCCATCCGGATCGGGTGGGCGAGTGCATCGCGGTGGCGACCGCACCGAATCTGTCAGCGCAGAACATCGCTTTCAACGAGGTGGCGCGCCGCGCCATCATCACCGACCCCGATTTCCACGGCGGCCATTACGACGCCCACGGCGTGCTGCCCAAGCGCGGGCTGAGAGTGGCGCGCATGATCGGCCACATCACCTACCTGTCCGACGACTCGATGGAGGCGAAGTTCGGCCGCAGTCTTCGCAACGCCTCCGGCGCTGGGCGCGGCGCCGAGCTGGCCTATTCCACCCAGGACATCGAGTTCCAGATCGAGAGCTATCTGCGCCACCAGGGCGACAAGTTCAGCGAGTATTTCGACGCCAACACCTACCTGCTGATCACCCGCGCGCTCGACTACTTCGACCCTGCGCTGGCTTTTGGCGGCGACCTGTCGGCGGCTTTTGCTGCGGCGCGCGGCAAGCGCTTTCTGGTCGTGAGCTTCACCACCGACTGGCGCTTCTCGCCGGCGCGTTCGCGTGAGATCGTCAAGGCGCTGGTCGACAACCGCATCGATGTCAGCTACGCCGAGATCGCCGCGCCGCATGGGCACGACGCCTTTCTGCTCGAAGACCCGCGCTACCACGGTGTGCTGCGCGCCAGCTTCGAGCGTATCGCAGCGGAGTTGACGCGATGAGCAGCACGGCTATCCTGCAAGTCACGCCCGAACAAGCCTTGATCGCTGAGCTGGTTCCTGCCGGCGCCAGGGTGCTTGACCTGGGCTGTGGCAACGGGGCCTTGCTCGACTATTTGCAACAGGTCAAGGGCTGCAGCGGCTACGGTGTCGAAATCGACGACGACAAGCTGCTGGTCTGCGCCGGGCGCGGCGTCAACGTGTTGCAGCTCAACCTCGAGGACGGTCTGGCGCTGTTCGAGGACCGCAGCTTCGACGTGGTGCTGCAACTGCAAACCCTGCAGCATCTGCGCAATACCGAGAAGATGCTGCTCGAGACCGCCCGCGTCGGCCGCATCGGCATCGTCAGCTTCCCGAACTTCGCGCATTGGCCGAATCGCTGGTCGGTGCTGCGCGGACGCATGCCGGTCACTCGGACCCTGCCTTACGAGTGGTACGACACGCCGAACATCCGGGTCGGTACGCACGCCGATTTCGAAGTGTTGGCGCGGCGCAACGGCCTGAACATCCTCGACAGCTTCGGGCTGCAGGCCGGGCGTGCCGTGCGGCGCTGGCCCAATCTGCTGGCCAGCGTGGCGGTGTTCAGCTTCGAAGGCGGCGTCTAGCCAGCACGCTAGGCAGGGCTAGCGCCCGGTCGCGGGTGCACTGGCCGACGGGTTGGAGGCCGCTGCGGCCGCGCTGCTTGCCAGCGCCAGCGCTGCCGCATGCCGGCGGGGCAGCTCGCGGATCCAGTCGGCCGGGATCGCAAAGTTCAGGTTCTGCGCATCGCCGGCGATAGAGGCGATCGTCGTCAGGCCCAGCAGTTCGCCTTCTTCGTTGAACAGCCCGCCGCCGCTCGAGCCGCCTGAGATGGCGGCCGAGGTTTGTATCAGCACCAGTTGACCCGCGCTGTTGCGGCGCAAGGACGACACCAGGCCCGCGCTCAAGGTCAGGTCCAGGCCTTTGGGGTGGCCTATGGCGTAGGCCGGCTGGCCTACCGCTGCGGCAGAGCTGCTGCCCAGCGGCACCGATGGCGCCACCGCACCCGGAACCTCTAGCTGGCAGAGGTCGCGCTGCACGTCCCACAGCACCAGCTTGGCGGCCATCACTTTGGCCTGGCCATCGCGTCTGACCTGGACTCGTTTGGCCCGCGCCAGCACATGGCAGTTGGTGACCAGCTGGCCGGATGCGACCACCACCGCGCTGCCTTGCACCAGCGGCAAGCCATCGCCATCCAGGGTCTGCACCCGCCAGACGCTGGGCGAGACCCGGGCAAACAATTCGGCGGGGGTCAGCGCTGCGGCCAAGGCCAGCTGTGTCGAGAGCAGCAGGCACAAGCCTGCCAGGAAGCTGGCGCAAAAACCTTGTCGTGCGGACAGCGTCATCGCGGTATCAGCCCCTGCAGGTCGCGGGTGCTGGCGTTGGGGTTGAGCACCGCTTCGCCTTTGTACTGTCCGCCCTGGATCAGCGAGGCCTGGGGCGCTGCCGCGCGCGCCTGAGCCATGGGCACGCAGGCTTGCCCGGGCAGGCTGCGCAACACCGCGTCGGCTGGTATCTGCGGCCGCTCTGGCGAGCTGACGTCGATCAAGCGTGCGCTGCAGCCCGCGCCAGCCAGACCCTGCACCAGATAGGTCCTGCCTGCCTTTGGGCTGAACGACCAGCGCAGCGCGCAACTGGGTTGTCCCGCGCGCAACACCTGGAACTCCAGTGTGGTCAGGACGTCTGCTGGCAGCATCGCCGGTTCGGGTGTGCGCTGTGCCGTCCCGCTGGACAGCAACTGCGGTTCTTTGCACTGCAGCGAGTCTGAAAGCAGGTTGAGCGCAAATCGATCATCTGGCGACACCGTCCCGCGCAGCAGCAGGCGCGCGCTGGGGCCGATGCTGGGGGCAGCTGCGGTGCTTGGGGCTGAAGTGCCTGGAGGGTTGGCGCAAGCCGCCAGCAAGGTGAGCGCGATGGCGTGCAGCATGCCCTGGGCGACAGCGCACAGTCCGCGACCCCGCAGGTCCAGGCGACTCGACGCGGCGAGCTGGGTGGCTTGGGGAGCACCTTGGGTTTGCATACCCGCGTCAGTGTAGGGGGCTGGGCTCTAAACTCGACAAATGGCCACACTCAGCATCGCCGACGGCATCTGTCTCAAGCTTCGGACCTGGCCTGGGCCCGCCGGCCCGGCCCGCGGCACGGTGCTGGTCGTGCATGGATTGGGTGAGCATGGCGGGCGCTACGCCCATGTGGCGGCCCGCTTGGCCGGCCAGGGCTGGGCTGTGGCTGGCTATGACCAACGCGGCCATGGCGCTGGCCGCGCCGGTCGCGCCTGAGCTGGCGCTGGGCAATGGCCTGAAGCCTGAATGGGTCTGCAGCGACCCGGCGGTCGTGCGGGCTTATGTCGCCGATCCTCTGGTGCACGACCGTGTCACGCCGCGCTTGGTACGCTTCATCGTCTCAGCCGGTGGGCGGGTGCTGGCTTGTGCGCCGCGCTGGACCACGCCTACGCTGCTGCTGTACGCCGGTGCCGACCGCTGTGTCGCGCCGCGTGGCAGCGAGGCTTTTGCCGCTGCGGCGCCGCGCACCGTGGTGGTCGCGCAGCGCTACCCGGAAATGGCGCATGAGATCTTCAACGAGCCCGGTCAGGATCGGGTGCTGTCCGAACTCGTCGCTTGGTTGTCGACCCAAGCACCGGCCCGGGCCTAAACTGCCCGTCTTGGAACCCTGATCTGAGGACAGACCATGAATGCACGTGATCCGCTGCTGCCTGTGCAGCCTGACGAAGCCATTGCGCTGGGCGCTTATGCCGACCGCCGCTGGGACGAGGCCATCGTGCCAGCGCTCACCGACTACATCGGCGTGCCCGCCAAGAGCCCGATGTTCGACGCCGAATGGCAGGCTCACGGCCACCTTGAACGTGTGGTGCGCGATGCGGCGGCCTGGGTCGAATCGCGAAAAGTGCCTGGACTGACGCTGGAGGTGGTGCGCATCGACGGCCGCACACCGGTGATCTTCTTTGAAATCCCGGCCACCCGACCGGCGTCCAGCGACACCGTGGTGATGTACGGTCACCTCGACAAGCAGCCCGAGTTCACCGGCTGGCGCAACGATCTCGGTCCCTGGACGCCCAAGTACGAGGGCGGCCTTCTTTACGGCCGCGGCGGCGCCGACGACGGTTACGCGGTCTACGCGGCCATCACCGCGGTCGAGGCGCTCAAGGCCCAAGGCCTGACGCATCCGCGAATCGTCGGCTTGATCGAGACCTGCGAGGAGAGCGGTTCGCACGACTTGCCGCCTTACCTCGACGCGCTACGCACCCGGTTGGGCAATGTCAGCTTGGTGGTGTGTCTGGATTCCGGCGCCGGCAACTACGACCAACTCTGGCTGACCACCTCGCTGCGCGGCATGGTCTCGGGCGTGCTCAAGGTCGAGATCCTGACCGAAGGCATCCATTCAGGCGACGCCAGCGGCGTGGTGCCGTCGAGCTTTCGCGTACTGCGCAACGTGCTGGACCGGCTCGAAGATTCGGCCACCGGGCGGCTGTTGCCCGAGAGCTTCCACTGCCAGCTGCCGACCGACCGCTTGGCCCAGGTGCAGGCGGCTGCGGCGATGCTGGGCGATGCGCTCTGGCAGAGGTTTCCCTGGGCCTGTGGCGCCGATGGCGGCTCGACCCTGCCCACAACCACCGACCCGGTCGAAGCGCTGCTCAACCGCACTTGGCGGCCGACGCTGTCGGTCACCGGGGTCGACGGTTTCCCTGACATGAAGAATGCCGGCAACGTGTTGCGGCCCTACACGGCTTTCAAGCTCAGCCTGCGCCTGCCGCCGCTGGTCGATGGCCACCAGGCTTCACTGCAGTTGAAGACGCTGCTCGAGGACAACGCACCGTACAACGCAAAAGTCACCTTCCACCCCGACGGTCGGGCTGGCGCGCTGGGTGCCAACGGCTGGAATGCGCCCAGTCTGGCGCCTTGGTTGGAGGCTGCGCTCAACACCGCGTCGCAGGCTCAGTTCGGCGCGCCAGTGGGCTACATCGGCCAGGGCGGCACGATCCCGCTGATGAGCATGCTGCAGCAGGGCTTCCCGGCGGCGCAGATGATGGTCTGTGGCGTGCTCGGCCCTAAAAGCAACGCCCATGGACCGAACGAGTTCCTGCACGTGCCCTATGCCAAGCGCTTGACGGCCGCGGTGGCCCAGGTGATCGCCGCCTGCCCCTGAGCCGGAGCGCGCCGGCTTGCGCCAGCGCGCAGGTGCTGTCCTGCGCGCACACTTAGCGCATTGAGAAGGCGGTGCTTGTCAGCGACCCGGTCATCGGCTCTATCAATGCAATCAAGGGCTTCAAGTCACGGTAGCGCAGCGCCACCTTCGTGACATAGCCAAAAAAGCGAGGCAGGTCGGCGCTGTAGGCCGGCTTGCCATCGCGGTGTTTGAGTCGGCAGAAGATGCCCAACACCTTGAGGTGGCGCTGCAGACCCATCCATTCCAGCGCGCGCCAAGTCTCGCCGAAGTCGGCGGCCAGCGCATGCTCGCCGAACAAGCCGGCCGCACGCGCCTGTTGCCACCAGCGCGCGGCCCAGTCGATCTCCAAGGACTCGTCCCACGAGATGAAAGCGTCGCGCAGCAGCGACGCGATGTCGTAGGTCACGGGCCCCAGCACCGCATCCTGAAAGTCGAGGATGCCAGGGTTGGGCTCAGCCACCATCAGGTTGCGCGGCATCCAGTCCCGGTGCACGGGCACCTGTGGCTGGGCCAGCGCGCTGGCCACCAAGATGTCGCACAAGCGCTGCCAAGTGGCGGTCTGCGCCGGCGTCCAGCGAATGCCGTACTCATGGCCCACACACCATTCGGGAAACAGCAGGAGCTCGCGCCGCAGAAGGTCGTCGTCATAGGCCGGCAAGCCACCAGCGTCGACGCGAGACTGAAACTGCACCAGCGCGGCAGTGGCTTCGCGCATCAACCGGTCGGCTTGCGCCGGCTCTGCAGTTTGCAGCGCTTGCAGGTACAGGTCCTGCCCCAGGTCGGCCAGCAACAGGAAGCCCTGTTGCGCGTCGACGGCCAGCACCTCGGGCGCATGCAGTCCGGCTGCACGGATGCGGCCGGCGATGTCGACGAAGGACCGCACATCCTCTTGCTGCGGTGGCGCGTCCATCACGATGTGGCTGACACCGCCAGCCCCCTGAACCCGGAAATAGCGCCTGAAGCTGGCATCGGCCGATGCGGGTGCCAGGCTTGCACCGTCGAGCTGCAAACTGAGCGCCAGCGGTGAGAACCAGCGCCAGAATTCGGCTTCACGCGCTTTGTCGGGCCAGTCGATCGTCGTCAAGGCAGTGGTCATCAGGGGCAGTTTCGCTTGGCCTCAGCAGCGTCGGATGGCGTCGCCAATTTGCGCGGCTCATGGATAATTCATCGATTCTACGAATCGCTCGTCCAAGGACTGGCCCCGCAGCATCGGGGGCCAGCCCTTGGGCTTCAGCCACATCGCTTTCGTGCCAACCGCTTCTCGCGCAGCCTTACATCTCACCTGGTCGCCAACCCTTTTGCTGAGTTGCGTCTGGCGGCGGCTCGAGCGTCTTGGGTCAGCCTTGTTCGTGGGCTTGGTCGGCTGGTCGGTATTTTGCGCAGAGGCCGGTACCGCTGTCGAATCCGCGTTGACCTTGCAGCCCAGCACGGCCTTGGCGCCCACGCCTGCTGGCGCGGCGGCTTCTCAGCGGCCGATCGTGCTGCGCGCCGATGCCCTGCTGCTGCGGCCTGAACTTGATGCCGTGGCCGAGGGTGGCGTTGAATTTCGTCGCGCCGGCACGCTGATCCGTGCCGACCGCCTCAGCTACGACAGTGGGCAGGACAGGGCCAGCGCGCTGGGTCAGGTCTGGATCACCCGTGCGGGCATGCGCTATAGCGGCCCTGAGCTTCAGTTGAAGGTTGAGCGGTTTGAGGGTTTTTTCCTCCAGCCCGAATTCGAGTTCAGCAGCCTGGGTGCTGGCGGACGCGCTGATCGCATCGACTTTCTCGACAGCGATCGGCTGCGGGCCGAGCGTGCGATCTACACCAGTTGTCCGCGCGAGGAAATCAACCAGCCCGACTGGCTTTTGCGCACCGACCGGATCAAGCTCGACTTTGCCGCCAGCGAAGGCGTTGCCGAAGGCGCCGTGCTGCAGTTTCTTGGCCTGCCCATCCTGGGCTTGCCTTCTCTGAGTTTTCCGCTCAGCGACGATCGCAAGAGTGGCTGGTTGCCACCCACCTTGGTACCGCTGGACAGCCGCAATGGCTTCACACTGGCTGTGCCTTATTACTGGAACATCGCGCCAAACCGGGACGTGACGCTGATTCCGACCGTGATGACCCGACGCGGCCTGGCGCTCGACAGCGAGTTCCGCTACCTTGAACCCGAGCACAGCGGCCGCTTCCGGCTCAACTGGCTGCCGCAGGACCGCGTGTCCGGTGGTTCGCGCCAAGCCTTGGACATCGACAACCAGGGCCGCTTGTTTGGCGGCCTGGACTACAGCGCGCACTGGCGACGGGTCTCTGATAACGCTTACTGGCAGGATTTCCCGCGATCGCTGCCCGGGGCGATCGTGCCGCGCTTGCTGACCGAGGATTTCAGTGCCGAGCGTGTTCAGAGCACACCGCTGGGCTTGTTGACCGGCTATGCCAGAGTCCAGCACTGGCAGGTGTTGCAGACCGGCAGTGGATCGGACCTGATCGTCGCGCCCTACCAACGCAGCCCGCAACTGGGTCTGCGCTTGGCGCCCTCGCTGTCGGCGGGCCTGCAAGCGGCCTTCGAGACCGAAATCAATCATTTCACCCGGCCCGATGCTTCGGCCAGCGCTGCCTTGCCCACCGGTTGGCGCTGGCACGCGCTGGGCCAACTCAGCCGCCCGTTTGCGCAGCCTGGCGGATGGATCACGCCCAAGCTCAAGCTCAACGCTGCCAGTTACGACCTCGACCCGATCGGCGACCTGGCTGGCAGACGCGCCTCCCGGTTGATCCCAAGCGCGAGCGTGGACGCCGGCCTCGTCTTCGAGCGTCCGATGAGCTGGTTCGGTCGCGCGCAGCGGCAAACGCTGGAGCCGCGAATGCTCTATGTCAACACGCCGTTCCGCAACCAGTCGGGCCTGCCGAACTTCGATTCGGCCGAGCGAGACTTCAATGCCGTGTCGATCTATGCCGAAAACGCTTTTTCGGGCATCGACCGGGTGTCGGATGCGCACCAACTGACCGCTGGCGTCACCACCCGCTTGGTCGATGCGCAAAGTGGCGCCGAGACCCTGCGCCTGGGACTGGCCCAGCGAATCCGGCTTCGTGATCAGCAAGTAGTGCTCAGCGGCGAAACCCTGAGCCAGCGCCTTTCAGATCTGCTGATCGAGGGCGCCAGTTCGGTCTTCAAGCCCTGGGCGCTCGATGCCGCGTTGCAGTACAACCCCGACACCAGCCGCGTGGTGCGGTCTATCGTCGGCGCGCGCTATTCGCCGGCGCCATTTCACACCCTCAGCGCCCGCTACCGGCTGGCCAGCGGATTGTCCGAGCAAGTTGAACTGGGCTGGCAATGGCCGGTCTACGGCGGGACGGCCAAACCCGTTGGTGCCTCCGGGGGCTGTGGAGGAACGCTGTACGCGGTGGGTCGGACGAATTACAGCCTCAAGGACAGCCGCATGACCGATGCCACCATCGGTGCCGAGTACGACGCCGGCTGCTGGATTGGTCGCGTTGTGGCCGAGCGGCTGTCCACTGGCCGGGCCGAGGCCAGCACGCGTTTGTTGCTCCAGCTCGAGCTGGTGGGCCTGTCCAGGTTGGGCGCCAACCCGCTGCAGGTGTTGAAGGACAATATCCCCGGCTACCGGCTGCTGCGCGAGCCGGGTAAAGCCTTGATCCCTACCTCTGAGCCATGACCCACAACCTCTTCTCTCAGTGCCTGCGCGCCACGGCGCTGGCCATGGCTGGCACAGTCTGCTTGTCTGCCGTGCCGGCGGCTGCCCAGTCCCAGGCAACGCGCACCAACCTCAGCGGCGACTTCATCGTGGCTGTGGTCAACACCGAGGCCGTGACCTCGGTAGAAGTGGCGCAACGGATCGAGCGCCTGGACGCCGAGGTGCGGCGTGGCGGCGGCAAGCCTCCTGATGCGGGCGCTTTGCGCCAGCAGGTGGTCGACAGTTTGATCGATGAGCGGGTCCAGATCACTTTTGCGCGTGAGGTGGGCCAGAAGGTCGATGACGCCGAGATCGAACGTGCGGTGACCAATGTGGCGGCGCAGAACCAGATCACGGTGCCGCAGTTGCGGGATCGTTTGCGCAGCGAGGGCATGGACATGACTCGCTTTCGCAACAATCTGCGCGACCAGTTGCAGGTCGAGCGGGTGCGCGAGCGCGAGGTCAACGCTCGAATTCGTATCACCGACGCCGACATCGACCGAGTGCTCGATGAGCGGCGCGCCAAGGCATCGACCCAGGTGCAGCTCAACCTGGCACAGATCCTGATCACCGTGCCCGAGGATGCGAATGCGCAAGTGCTGGCGCAGCGCTTGGCGATCGCCGAGCGGGCGCTCGCCCGCTTGAGCGCTGGCGCGGATTTCGCCAAACTGGCGCGTGAGATCAGCGAAGACAGCAACCGTGCGGGTGGCGGTGAGATCGGTCTGAGGCCGGCAGAGCGGCTGCCCGATCTGTTCGTCGACGCGGCGCGGGACATGGCGGTCGGACAGTCGTCGGCCCGGCCATTGCGCAGTGCCGCGGGTTTGCACCTCATCAAATTGATCGACCGCCAGCAAAGCGACCCCTTCCAGGTCACCCAGACCAAAGCCAGGCACATCCTGCTGCGCCTGTCGGATCGAGCCCAGGCAGCGGCCGTGAGTCGTCGCCTGGACGACTTGCGCCTGCAGATCGAGCGCGGTGACAAGAAGTTCGAAGACTTGGCGCGCGAGGTGTCCGAGGACGGCTCGGCACCAAGCGGCGGCGAACTGGGCTGGGCTGCGCCGGGGCAATTTGTCCCCGAGTTCGAGGAAGCGATGGCCAAGCTGGCGCCGGGAGGCCTGTCGCCGCCGGTGGTGTCGCGCTTTGGCGTGCACCTGATCCAGGTGCTGGACCGGCGAAGCGCCGCGGCCGACCCGAAAGAGCTGCGTGAGCAGACTCGCAACCAGCTGCGCGCATCAAAGTTCGACCAGGCTTACAACGATTGGGCCAAGGAGTTGCGCTTGCGTGCCTACATCGAGATGCGAGAGCCGCCGCAGTGAGGGTGTTTCAACCCTGGTCTGCGGCATTGGCCGGCACATGAAGCATCTTGCGCGCAAGCGTTTCGGTCAGCACTTCCTGGTCGATCACGGCGTGATCGATGCGATCGTACGGGCGATTGCGCCCAAGCCAGGCGAGGCGCTGGTTGAGATCGGCCCCGGTTTGGGCGCCTTGACCCAGCCGCTGCTCGAGCGCTGCGGCGCGCTCACTGCGGTTGAGCTCGATCGCGATCTGGCGGCGCGCTGGCGCCAGCGCGCTGGCGTGACGGTGATCGAGTCCGATGTGCTGAAGGTCGATTTCGCAGCCTTGGCCGATGCCGCAGGCCAGCCGCTGCGAGTGGTTGGCAATCTGCCTTACAACATCTCGACGCCGATCCTGTTTCACCTGCTGGCGGTCGCACCCCAGGTGAAGGATCAGCACTTCATGCTGCAAAAAGAAGTGGTTGACCGCATGGCTGCCGCTCCCGGCTGCAAGGATTTCGGCCGCCTGAGCGTGATGTTGCAGTGGCGTTACAGCATCGAGGCCCTGTTCGATGTGCCGCCAAGCGCGTTCGATCCACCACCACGGGTCGATTCCGCCATCGTGCGCATGCGTCCGTTGGCCTCGCCGCCGCTGCTCGACGAGGCGCGCTTGCAAGCTCTGGTGGCGCTGGCCTTCTCGCAGCGCCGCAAGCTATTGCGTCACACCTTGGGCCGTTGGCTCGACGAGCAGCGGTTTAGCGGCAGTTTCGACGTGCAACGGCGGGCCGAGGAGGTACCTGTGGCCGAGTACGTGGCCTTGGCACAGTGGGCTTCATCACGCAGTTGAATCAAGCGCGGTGGCCTGTCAGGCGGCCGTCAACCACATCGCGGTGTCAAAAGCGCTGCTCATCATCGGCATGTTGGTGCCGAAGTTGGGATTGTTCCCGCTCTTGGCCACCGTTTTGGCGGGTGGTTTTTCCGGCATGGGCGCAACATCGTTGGCGCGGTCCCAGGCACTTGCCTCGTTGCTGCGGGCGACCGCGAACGAGTAAAAGCAACGGAACGGGATGCGGCGTTCGGCCCAGAAATCAGCTGTGTCGCGAAACACATCGAGCAATTGCTCGCGCGCCTCACGGTCGAACTTGACACTGTCGGGCAGCTGCTCAAGCACCACCACGAAACCCGGTTGATGACCTGCGCGGTTCACCAGATCGGTCATACAGTCGAACAGCGCGTCGAGATTCTTGCCGGAATGGGTCGGAAACAGGAACGATTCGGCAATCTTGTCCAATACGTCCTGTTTCGATTGCGCATCGGTCAGGTTGGCGTATAGAAAATGTTGGCCATCGGTTTCGGCGGCTTGCATCAAGTCTTCGACACGGTAGGCGCGGATCGCCTGCACGATATTGGGACGGACAGTCTGCAGCAGCATGGTCACGTTCCTCCAGGGTCAATAAAGGTCTGAATCAATCGCCGATCAAGGCGCGATGAGCTTGAAGCTCGCGTAATGATCGGCAGTGTAGTAACAGGCATCAGGTTCTACGGGCTGCTTGCCACCGCAGACAATGCGCCGGGTGCCTCGGTCGCGTGCCCCCGGCGTCTCCACCGTGTACTCGCGGTAAAAACCGCGCTCACGCCGTGGTAACTGACGCTCGAAATTACCGAAAATCCCACTGTCCTTTGGGTAAGGAAATGGGCCTCCGGCATGGATCAAGCGCTGCGTTCGCTGGGCTTCAAGTGGCAGCGCTGCCAACGCTACCGTCCCCACTCCCTCCGCCGGACCCTTGGCTCCGGCAACATTGGCCAGCAGCAGCCCAACAATCACCGACAGCAGCCCCAGCTTGCACTGCAACTTGCCAAACGATGACCGAGCGGTCTGGTTCACTGGTTTACCCTGAATTCTGTGTCGGTGATGTTACCGGAAGACCTCGAAAAACTCAAGCCGCTGCCTCATAATTGGGCAGAAATGAAGGGCATTGGATGAGGCGCGGCCACCGAAGTGCTTGCCCGATCCTGAACATTGACGACTGTCAAGCGCAGCGGCTGTTCAGATGAATTCAGAAGCTGGTCGCTCAAGCTTCAAGATCTGGCCAGCCATCGCTGCGGTCAGCGGGCGGCGTTGGCGTCGGCCACCGTCAGTGCAGTCATGTTGACGATGCGACGCACCGTGGCCGAGGGCGTCAGGATGTGCGCTGGTTTGGCGGCGCCAAGCAGCACGGGGCCGATCGCAATGCCGCCGCCGGCCGCTGTCTTGAGAAGGTTGTACGAGATGTTGGCTGCATCGATGTTCGGCAGCACCAGCAGGTTGGCCTCGCCAGTCAGCGTCGATCGCGGCATCAACTCGCGTCGGTAGTCGGCGTCCAGTGCTGCGTCACCATGCATCTCGCCGTCCACTTCCAGCCAGGGCGCCTGGGCCTGGATCAGCGCCAGCGCGTCGCGCATCTTGACCGCCGAGGGCTGGTTGCTTGACCCGAAGCTTGAGTGCGACAGCAGCGCCGCCTTGGGGCTCACGCCGAAGCGCAGCATCTCCTCAGCGGCAAGAATCGTGATCTCGGCCAGTTGCTCGGCCGTTGGGTCGTAGTTGACATGGGTGTCGACCAGAAAGACCTGGCGCCCCGGCAGGATCAGCCCGTTCATGCAAGCGTAGGTGTTGACGCCGGGGCGGCGGCCGATGACCTGGTCAATGTAGGCCAGGTGCTGGTTGGTCGAGCCCCAGGTTCCGCAGATCATGCCGTCGACCTCGCCCTTGTGCAGCAGCATCGCGGTGATCAAGGTCAGACGCCGCCGCATCTCGATTTTGGCGAACTGTTCGGTCACGCCCTTGCGCTCGGTCAGTCGGTGGTAGGTCTGCCAGTAGTCGCGGTAGCGCGGGTCGTCGTCGATGTTGACGATCTCGTAGTCGCGGCCTTGCTGCAAGCGCAGGCCGAGCTTGTCGATGCGCGCTGTGATCACCGATGCGCGCCCGACCAACCAGGGCCGAGCCAGGCCTTCGTCGATGATCACCTGCACTGCCCGCAGCACGCGCCGGTCCTCGCCCTCGGCGAAGGCCACGGCGCGGCGTTTGGCGCGTTTGGCCTGGCTGAAGATCGGCTTCATCGCGTTGCCCGAGGCATAGACAAAGCTCTGCAGTCGCTGCTCGTAGGCCTCGTAGTCGGTCACCGGCCGCGCTGCGACGCCGGACTCGAACGCCGCGCGTGCCACCGCCGGCGCGATTTTCATCATCAGCCGCGGATCAAACGGCTTTGGAATCAGGTACTCGGGGCCGAAGGCCAGCGTGGCGCCAGCATAGGCCGCAGCCACCACGTCGTTCTGCTCGGCCTGGGCCAGGTCGGCAATGGCGTGCACCGCGGCGATCTCCATCTGAGCGGTGATCGTGGTCGCCCCTGAATCCAGTGCACCACGGAAGATGTAGGGGAAGCACAAGACGTTGTTGACCTGGTTCGGGTAGTCGGTGCGGCCGGTCGCCATGATGGCGTCGTCACGCACCGCCTTGACCTGCTCGGGCATGATCTCAGGCGTCGGGTTGGCCAGCGCGAAGATCAGCGGCTTGGCCGCCATCGCCGCCACTGCCGGGGCCTTGAGCACGCCACCTGCCGAAAGGCCGAGGAATACGTCGGCGCCGACCATCGCCTCGCCCAGCGTGCGCAACGGCGTGTCCTGGGCGAATTCCGACTTGTCCGGGTCCATCAACTCGACCCGGCCCTGGTAGACCAAACCCGCCAGGTCGGTGACGAATATGTTCTTCTTGGGTAGACCGAGCTTGACCAGCAGGTTCAGGCAGGCCAGCGCGGCAGCACCCGCGCCCGATGTGACGAGCTTGATCTCGGTGATCTTCTTGCCGACCACCTTCAGGCCGTTGAGCAGCGCCGCGCCGACGACGATCGCGGTGCCATGCTGGTCGTCGTGGAAGACCGGGATCTTCATGCGCTCGCGCAGCTTGCGCTCGACGTGAAAGCAGTCGGGCGCCTTGATGTCCTCGAGGTTGATGCCACCGAAAGTGGGTTCGAGTGCGGCGATGATGTCGACCAGCTTGTCGACGTTGGGTTCGTTGATTTCGAGGTCGAAGACATCGATGCCGGCGAACTTCTTGAACAGCACCGCCTTGCCTTCCATCACCGGCTTGGACGCCAGCGGGCCGATGTTGCCCAGGCCCAGCACTGCGGTGCCGTTCGTGACCACCGCCACCAGGTTGCCGCGCGCGGTGTAGCGCCAGGCATTGGCCGGGTCGGCGACGATCTCCTCGCAGGCCGCAGCCACACCAGGCGAGTAGGCCAGCGCCAAGTCATGCTGGTTGACCATCTGTTTGGTCGCGGCGATCGCCACCTTGCCCGGCGTGGGGAACTCGTGGTATTCGAGTGCAGCGCGACGCAGTTCAGCGCTTTTTTCTTCTTGTGTCGGCATGAGGCGGTCCTGATCGAGGGGCTGGGAATTCTAGTCAGCGTGGCTTGCGTCTGAGTCTGCGCAATACTGCGCTCCAAATGAGCCGGTCGCCAACCCCTTCGTCATCTACCTTGCTGCAGCCCTTGGCCGAGAGGTCACTGGCCTCGTTGCTGGGCCGGGTCCGGTTGGGTGGGCGCAGGCCGCGCGCGTTGCTGTGGGGGGCATTGGTGGTGTTGCTGCTGGTAGCGCAGACCTTGTTGGTAGCGCTGACGCTGCGTTATGAAGAGGCTCGAGCCCAGGAGCGCAGCGACGAGGTCGCTGCTGCCGCCTTGGGCGAGATCCGGCGCCGCAGCCAGATGGTGCTGCAGGGTTTGCAAGGTTTGCAGCAGCGCCCTGGCGAGCCTCATGCATGGCTGCGCAATGCCGAAGCCCTGCTGGCCAAGCTGCGTGAGATCGGCCGGATCGAGCGCCGCGATGCCAGCCTGAAGATCCTCGAGGCCGCCGAGTCGCCTTTTCGCGAGCCCTTGTTCCTGCGCAGGCCACGCGCCGAGATGGACCCCGAAATCGCGCTGGCTTGCGGCGTAGCGCGGCGTGCGATGTCGCCGATGTTTTCGCACAGCCAATTCGTGCCTTTGTCGGACGGTCTGGGCGTCGAAGTGCTGGACCTGTGCGTGCCGGTGCAAGAGACCGGACAGCTGATGGGCTTCACGGTCGTGAGCATCGTTCTGCCGCTGCTGCTCGACGAATTACGGGTGGCCGAGGTGGGCCGCAGCCATGAGCTTTCGATCGTCGAGGCCGACGGTACAAGGTTGGCCCGCAGCGGCGCGGTCCGTGGCGGCGGCGTGTTCATTGCCGACCGGATCGTCGACCTGCCTGGCACGACACTGCAACTGCGGGTCGACGCGGTGCAGCGTGCCCCCAGCCTGATTCCGAACCTGGCCACCGCTCTGGTGCTGGGCCTGTCGATTGGTCTGTTCGTCGTGGTCTCGCTGTTGGCGCGTGACTGGCGCCGTCGTGCCCGAGCCGAAGGCTTGCTCGCTGAGGCCTTGGTGTTCCGCAAAGCGATGGAGGACTCGCTGCTCACCGGCTTGCGTGCGCGCGATCACGATGGCCGCATCGTCTATGTGAACCCGGCGTTCTGCAACATGGTCGGCTATACGGCAGAGCAATTGCAGAGCGCTGGCTCGCCGCCGTATTGGCCGCCCGATCAGGCGGTCGAGTACCAGCGCCGCCAGGCCGCGCGTCAAGCGCCCGGCGTCGCGGTCGAGCCGCCGCATGAAGGTTACGAGACGGTCTTCTTGCGCAGCAACGGTGAGCGCTTTCCGGTGGTGATCTACGAGGCACCGCTGGTCGACGGCAATGGCAAGCACAAAGGTTGGATGAGCGCAGTGCTCGACCTGTCGGTCCAGCGCCGTGCTGAAGACCTGTCGCGCCAGCAGCAGGAGCGGCTGCAAGCCACTGCCAGGCTGGCCAGTGCTGGCGAGATGGCCTCGCTGCTCAGCCATGAACTCAACCAGCCACTGTCGGCCATCGCCAGCTACGCCACCGGCTCGCTCAACCTGATTGACGGGCCCGGTCACGCCGCGTCGACCCAGGCCCACCCGACCGGCGACGAGGCGCTGAGCACTCAGCTTCGCTACGCCTTCGTTCGCATCGCCGAACAGGCCGAGCGCGCGGGCCGGGTGATCAAGAGCGTGCACGACTTCGTGCGTCGACGCCACCAGGCCCATGAAGTGATTGCTGCCGACCTGCTGATCGAGTCGATCTTGCCATTGGTGCGTTTGCAGGCCCGCAAGAGCGGGGCCAGGGTCGAGCTCGATATCTTGCAGCCGGCACCCAGGGTCAAGGTCGACCGCACGATGGTCGAGCAGGTGTTGCTCAATCTTGCGCGCAACGCCGTCCAGGCGATGGACGGCTGCACGCCATTGGCCGACCGCATGCTCACGCTGCGGGTTCGGCTGGTGTCTGGCGCGCAGGGGCGCTGGGTGGTCTTCTCGGTGATCGATGCTGGTCCCGGCATTGCGGCCGAGGTTGCGTCGCGGCTGTTCACGCCCTTCTTCACGACCAAGGACGAGGGCATGGGGCTGGGCCTGTCGCTGTGCCGCACGGTGGTGGAGCAGCATGGCGGTGCGATGGACTTCGAGAACTTGCCGGCCAGGACTGGCCAAGCAGGCCCGGCCGGCACCGAATTTCGCTTCACGCTGCCACTGAGCCTGCCCCGCGGCCCGACCCGACTCGGCCCGATTGAGGGCGTCTGAAGCCTTGCCGCTGTCGGCTTGCACCATACTCGGCGTCATGACACCCAACCATGCCAACCCGCCACTGGGCATTCCGGTGGTCTACCTGGTCGACGATGAGGCCGTGGTGCGTGACTCGCTGGCTTGGCTGCTGCGTTCGCGGCGCTTGTTGTCTGAGGGTTTTGCGCAGGCCGAGGCTTTCGAAGCCTGGTTGGCCGGCCGCGACCTCGCCGGTGGCTGGCCCGACTCGCCTTCATGCTTGCTGCTCGATGTGCGGATGCCAGGCACGAGCGGTCTGGTGCTGTTCGACCGGCTGGTCGAGCGCGGGCTGACGCAGGCCTTGCCAGTGATCTTTCTCACGGGGCATGGCGATGTGCCCACAGCTGTGGCCACGGTCAAGCGCGGCGCTTTCGACTTCGTCGAGAAGCCGTTTTCCGACAACGCGCTGGTCGACCGGGTCGAGCAGGCCTTGCAGGTCAGCGCGCTGGCGATTCTGCGTCGACGCCAGCGACAGGCGCTGGCGCGCGCGCTGGCCGAGCTGACCGAGCGCGAGCGAGAGGTGATGGACCGGGTGGTCGCCGGCTTGGCCAACAAGCAGATGGCCGATGAACTCGACATCAGCGTTCGCACGGTGGAAGTGCACCGCGCCCGGATGTTCGAGAAGATGGCCGTGCGCTCGGCGGTCGAGTTGGCCAACCTGCTGCGTGAGCCCGCAGCCTGAACGGGTGCAGGCTCGCGCGGTGACAATCGCCGTCATGGCCCTGGGCGAGTTCGACCTGATCCGCAAGTACTTCACCCGCCCGTCCCGTTCGGCGGCACATGTGGTGCTGGGCGTTGGCGATGACTGCGCGCTGCTGCAGCCCGCGTCCGGCATGCAGTGGGCGATCTCTTGCGACATGCTGGTCGAGGGTCGACATTTTCTGTCGACTGTGCGGCCCGAACGCCTGGGCCACAAGGCCTTGGCGGTCAATCTGAGCGACCTGGCGGCCTGCGGCGCGCGGCCGGTGGCTTTCACGCTGGCGCTGGCCTTGCCCCGGGCCGATGAGGTGTTCCTCGCGGGTCTGGCCCAGGGCCTGTTCGACCTGGCCGATCGTCACGGCATCGAACTGGTGGGTGGCGACACCACCGCCGGGCCGCTCAATCTTTGCTTGACCGTGTTCGGCGAGGTGCCGCCCGGCCAAGCGCTGCGCCGCGACGGTGCGCGCCCCGGCGACGCGCTGTGGGTCAGCCATGCGATCGGCGGCGGTCTGGGCGATGCGCGGCTGGCGCTCGAGGTGTTCCGCGGCCAGCTCAGCCTCGAGGCCGAGGATTTCGACGCGGTGCGGCTGGCGATGGAGATGCCGCAGCCCCGCGTGGCCCTAGGCCTGGGCCTGCGCGGCCTGGCCAGCGCGGCGATCGACCTCAGTGACGGCCTGGTCGGCGACCTGGGCCAGATCTTGCGTCGCTCCGGCGTCGGCGCAGCGATCGAGGTCGAGAACTTGCCTATCAGTCCGGTGCTTGCGCGTCAGCCGCGCGCGCTGCAGCTCGAATTCGCGCTGGCCGGTGGCGACGACTATGAGCTGCTGTTCACCGCAGCGGCGGCAGCGGAGTCATTGCTGCTGTCGGCGGCAGCAGCAACCGGCGTTGCGTTGCGCCGGATCGGCCGCATCGAGGCCGCGCCAGGCCTGCGACTGCTCGATTCGCGAGGCTGCGAGCTGACCATCGCGCTGCGCGGCTTCGACCACTTCAGCGCCTGAGCATGGACCCCTCAAGCATTCGCCAACCCGACATCCGGCACGCCGCGCCGCGCCGCGCCAGCGCGCGCTTCATGATCGGCCACCCAGCACACTGGATGGCACTTGGCTTTGGCAGCGGACTGTCGCCGCGCGCGCCGGGCACGGTGGGAACGCTGTGGGCCTGGGCTTCGTTCGTGGTGGCCGATGCCTGGCGCGGTGACTTGCCCTGGGGCTGGGTGATCACAGTGTCGCTGCTGGGGGGCTTTTGGGCCTGCACCCGCTGCGCCCAGAACCTGGGCCAAGCTGACCCGGGTGTGATCGTCTGGGACGAGATCGTGGCGTTCTGGCTTGTGTTGTGGCTGGTGATGCCGACTGGGCTCTGGGGCCAGACGGTCGCATTTGTGCTGTTCCGCTTCTTCGATGCCGCGAAGCCGGGACCGGTGGGCTGGGCTGACCGGCGCTTCAAACTTGTGCCGGGCCAGACCATCGGTTGGCGACAGGGGTTCGGCATCTTGTTCGACGATTTGGTGGCGGCGCTGTGTACCTTGCTGGTGATCGCTTTCTGGCGTAGGGGGTTCGGATGAGCCCGGAGCGCCTGGTCGAGGCGCTGGCGGACACGTTACGCGCGCGCGGCTTGCGCATCGCCACTGCCGAGAGCTGCACCGGCGGCTTGATTGCCGGCGCCTGCACCGAATTGGCCGGATCTAGCGACTGGTTCGACCGTGGCTTTGTCACCTACAGCAACGAGGCCAAGGCCGAGATGCTGGGCGTGGACGCAGCAGTGATTGCCAGCCAAGGCGCTGTCAGTGAGCCGGTGGCGCGA
>RGQD01000340.1 GCA_010030205.1 Betaproteobacteria bacterium | reverse complement strand
ATGGCCAAGGGCATCCTGGGTGCGATGGGCCTGCTGAGCGGCTTTGCCAGGCTGGTGCTGCTGGCCGGCCACGGCAGCCAGAGCGCCAACAACCCGCACGCAGCCGGGCTGGACTGCGGCGCCTGCGGCGGCCAGACCGGCGAAGTCAACGCCCGCGTGCTGGCCGACATGCTCAACCGGCCGGCCGTGCGTGAACACCTGCGTGGCCTCGGCGTGGACGTCCCCGCCGACACCCACTTCCTGCCCGCCCTGCACAACACCACCACCGACCAGGTGCTGCTGTACGACATCGACACCTTGCCCGTCGCGTTGAAGGCCGACTTGCTGCAATTGCACGGCTGGCTGGAATCCGCCGGTGAGTGCGCCCGTGCTGAGCGCGCGGCCAGCCTGGGCCTGGGCCACCTGTCCGGCCGGGCCAAAGCGCTGAAGCAAGCCGTGCTGGAACGCGCCAACGACTGGGCCCAGGTACGGCCCGAGTGGGGCCTGGCCGATTGCGCCGCCTTCATCGTGGCACCGCGGGCACGCACCCAGCACCTGAACCTGGCCGGCCGCAGCTTCCTGCATGACTACGACCACCGCCTCGATCCCTCCTTGGGCGTATTGACGCTGATCATGACCGCGCCCATGGTCGTCACCCACTGGATCAACATGCAGTACTACGCCTCGACCGTGGACAACCGACGCTACGGCAGCGGCAACAAGGTGCTGCACAACGTGGTCGGCGGCCACCTGGGCGTGTTCGAAGGCAACGGCGGCGACTTGCGTCTCGGGCTGCCCATGCAGTCGCTGCACGACGGCCAGACCCTGCGCCACACACCGCTGCGCCTGAGCGTGTTCATCGAAGCGCCGCGGGCTGCCATCGACACCGTGATGGCCCGCCACGAGGTCGTGCGCCACCTCGTCGGCAACAGCTGGCTGCACCTGTTCAGGATCGATCCGGAAACCAGCGCCGTCGAGCAGCATCGTCACGGGACCTGGGCCGCAACGGCGAGCGGCGAAAGCGACGATGCGGCGGGTTGCCAAGCGATGACCGCGCGGGATCAGATCACGCTGCGGTGACATTCGGGCCCCGCCGGCCCGACCTCGCCGCGAGGCCAGCAGACGTACCCTGCGACCGCCAGCGCCGGGCCGATAGCCGAATGCCGTGCCTGTTCGATCGAACGCGAGCGCTGATCAGCCGGCTGCCGCGACCGGCTGCAAGCTTGCTTGCCCCTTGGCGCGCCCGGCCGGCGTGGTGGCGCGGCGCCAGTTCGTCAGCAGCCCGAGCGCGGCCGGGGCAGTCAGGCGGTAGGGGTCGAACTGGCTGGTGTCGCCAAAGCGCAGATACTCGGTGCGGTGTGAAGCATCCGCCGCGGCGAAACCCATGCTCCAGCCTGGAAACAAGCGCTCGCCGATGCTCTCGAAACCCAGCAGCAGCAGACGGCGGTGGCGGGTGTCGTGCGTCAGGCGGCCGTACAGGTCGCTCAAAGGCTCGCGCTCGCCCTCGAGCACCTGCAGGAAACAACGGCTGTTGAAGATCAACATGCCGGTGATGTCGCGCTGCTCGTTGTGGCAGCGGGCCTGGGCGAGCAGCGTCTCCACCTTTTCGGGGTTCAGCGCTTCGGTCGCTTCGCTTGCGTAGATTAATCTGGAAAGCATCTTGCCTCCGTGGGTTGGCCGCAGGCAGGACGCAGCGCGGCAGGCAAATGGTAGTCAGGCGGCCCGCACCTGGAGACGCAGAGATGCGCGGCAAAAGCGCCGCTGATCCCGGCACAGGGAATGGGGTCAGGTCTTGCAATCGAGCATCCACCCCAGCGCTGAGAGTGGTCAGGCAATGAAAACAAGACCTGACCCCAGGCTTTGTGACCCCAGGCTTTGTGTGAAAACAAGACCTGACCCCAGGCTTTGTGCAGGCTTTGTGGCGCAAGACCCGCACATTGGCTGTCACCCACAAATCGACGCGCCCCAGCAAGGTCAAGCGCAGTGCTTCACCTTCAAGTGCTGTCGCTTTTATGGGTATTGATTTCATGCGGGATCTTCACGATCGGTATTTTTCGTGACTTTTCATTGGTTCTAGCTATTTATTGGACGTTTGGTGGACGCTGGCCATGTACAAACAAGGTTCCTGTCCCAGCACTTCCTGCTCAGCAGAGCCCACCAGGAACAAATTTAACGACCGCCATACTTTTGACAAAGAGTAGTCGTTCCTCTCCGTACACCAGCCCTGCTGCGGCAGGGTTGAAATGCTAATCAGTTTTACGAATTCCCACTCCTATTGGATATCACGGTTATGAAAAAATTACTTTGTTTACTGGCCTTCGGACTCGCGAACGCCTTTTCGTTGCCGACGTCAGCGGCCACCCTTGCAATCGGCGCAGCAGTCTACCTGCCGCCAACTGACCGCTCAAATATCCCGCGGGACAAAGCCGCAGCGGACGAAGCCGCAGCGTTAACAGCCGCACTGCCCGAAGCCGGAGCTGACAATGCCGCAGCGGCGCCCGCAGACTTTCCTGTGGCGTGGGTGACGGCGGCCAATGGCATGGTTCCGGCCAACGCCATCATCGGCGGCAAAGAATCCGGGCGCACTCTGCCCGTGTGTCGTGCCCGCTACAACCAAGGTGTGCACCCCGGCAAGGTGGTGGGCAAGAACTGCAACTTTGCTTATGCCGGCAAAGAAGTGCTGGCACCGCAATACGACGTGCTGGTGGGCAAACCCGACGTGCTGACGCAAATCCCCCAACTGGTGCGCTGGGTCGCGGCGCAGGGCGGCCAAGTACCGCCAGGTGCGTTCTTTGGCGCCTATGAGCCAGGGCGTCCTGTTCTGCCGATCTGCCAGGCACCCTACCAAGGCGGTGTGCACGTCGGCAAGGTAGTTGCTGGCAACTGCAACTTTGGCTACGGCGGGCGTGAGCTACTGTCGCCGCAGTACGCGGTGCTGGTGATTGGGCGTAATCCGGTTATGTCTGCAACGGGGACGAGCGCGTCCAAGTAGCGCGGAGTGACCGGTGCCCGGCTGGATTGGCTCGCTGGCTGGATGCCGATACAGCAATAGAAAAGCGATGAGGAGATGAGTAATAACAACAAGCCCAAAGGCAAATCAACTGCAAAAACAAAGAATTTCCTTTCGTTTAAGTCAAATCATGCAGTCATAAAATCAAACGATCAGCTCTCATCAATAAATATCGCCGCCATCTTTATTGCCGCAGCCTGGAGTGGATTCTTTGTTATGGGCATTGAGCTGCTCGGCGGGCGACTTTTATCGCCCTTTTTCGGGAGCAGCATATTTGTCTGGGGCGGCATAATTACTGTTTTCATGGCCTGCTTATCGATTGGGTATTTGATCGGGGGCAGAATGTCAAAATGGACTCTGTCTCTTAAAATACTTGGTACGCTTTTATTTATGGAGGCACTATTTGCCATTCCCATTGTTGCGATGGGAGACTCGATATTAGAAATTATTTCATTTTACCTAGATGATGCAAGGTATGGGTCTGTTGTCGGTTCTTTGCTTATGTTTGGCGCACCAACCGTTATATCCGGCATGGTATCACCATACGCTGTTCGCCTGCTCATTACAGATGTGCATAACTCAGGGAGCGCAGCTGGCAGGCTCTATTTCACCTCCACCATTGGATCCGCATTTGGCACCATATTGACTTCGTTTTACCTTGTCTTATATTTTGAAATTAATACCATCATTGGAATATATATTGCAATCTCAGCTGTTGTCGGCACCTGGCTACTGATCCTGGCAAGACCACCAAATTACAAGAACGGAAAGAATGCGTAGACCGACACCTTGGCTGTTATCTATGGCAATGGCGTCCGTCGCTATTTTTGCATCTGCCAATATATTAAGTGAAAAAATCTCATTAAAGAAGATTTCTCACCAGGAAAAATCTACCTATCGAAATATCCTGGTTTTGGATGGAGATAAGAACAGGTGTTTGTCATTTGGATCAAAAAACTCATTCCAGAGTTGCATCCTAAAAAATGACCCGCGGGGAATGTCATTTGCCTATACAAAAGCGCTGTTGGCATCTCTGTATATCAAGCCAGACCCGAAAAATGTGCTTGTTATTGGAATGGGTGGCGGAATTATTCCAATGGCACTCAGGAATATAATTCCTTCCGCGTCAATCGATACAGTTGAAGTGGATCAATCCATCGTTAATGTTGCAACTGCGTATTTTGGATATAAACAAGACTCAAATAATCATGTATTCATTGACGATGGGCGCATGTTTGTAAGAAAACAATTGCGGCAGAAAAATCATTATGATCTTATCATTCTTGATGCTTTTGATAAAGAATTCATACCCGAACACCTGTTAACCAAAGAGTTTCTATCGCAAATTCATGAATTGCTAGCGGAGAACGGTGTTTTGGCTTCAAACACATTTCACAACGATTTATTTTGGCAGTATGTGGCGGCGACTTATCAGTCTGTTTTTGGTGAAATGCTGCAGATCAAGGCTGATAGTAATATTATTTTACTGGCCCAAAAATCAATCAGGGATTTGAGCGGTTCGGATTCGATGAAATCCATCAAAGACAATGCAGCAAATTTGGATAAAGCATTTAGATCTTTTGCAACCAATTCCAACGAAATTCTTCCGGAAATATCAAAGCTCGAGCACCCAACCAATCCATCCGTTCGGGTCCTGACGGACCAGTACTCTCCGGCTAACTTGCTTCTAAAAGTCAAGCTTAGGTAGGAGGCTCACGCAGGAATGGGGGAATGGGGTCGGGGAATGGAGTCTGGTCTTGCAATCGAGCATCCAC
>RGQD01000339.1 GCA_010030205.1 Betaproteobacteria bacterium | reverse complement strand
GCGCCGTTGCCCTGGTAGGACGGGGTCTGGAGCCAGCGGTAGGCGATGCCGTCGATGGTCTCGTCGCCGGCTGCAGGCTGGCGCGAGCGCACATGCGAGAAATCGGCCGCGACGATCTGCACGCTGTGGCCGGCGCGGACCCATTCCCGCGCCAAGTAATAGGGCCGGTATTCCATGCCCAGTGCCGGGTTGCCGGCGTAGTGGTTGACGAGCAGGATGTTCACCGGTGTCGTCAAGCCGCAGTCAGGCCAGCCGCTCGTACAACTCGCCCATGCACTGGACTGCAACGCGCCAGTCGGCGCGGCGCTCGACCTCGCCTCGGTTGAACTGCCCCGCCCGCGCGCGCAAGGCCGGGTCGCTCGCGGCACGCTCGATCCACGCGGCCAGCCGAGCCGCGTCGCCAGGCGGGAACAGGCCGCCGGTCGTGCCGTCGACGAGCCATTGCCGATTCGCTGGGATGTCGGTCGCGAGCGGGAAGCAGCCGCAGGCCATCGCCTCGTTCAGCGAAACGTTGTTGCCGTCCGAGACTGAAGAACTCACGAACACGTGCGCGCGACCCAGCAACTCCGCCAGCACCGGCGCGGCGACATGGCCGTGGAAGGTGACCGCGCCCTGCAGGCCGGCCGCCTGTACCGTCGACTCCAGTTCGCTGCGCAACGGGCCGTCGCCGACCAAGTCGAGCGCCACCGCCAGGCCGCGCCCGGTGGCCAATCGGACGGCCTCGACCACGGTGTGCACGCTGTAGACCGGCGCGAAGTTGCGGGTCGAGATCACCCGCAGCGGTGGCGGCTCGGGCGGCGTCTCGGCGGGCGGACTGAACCGCTCAATGTCGACGCCAAACGGCATCGCCACCACCTTCAAAGCCGGAACGCCGAGCGCGACCACCGCCGCGTTCATGTGCTCGGCGACGGTCGTCACCCGGTCGGCCGCAGTGACTGCGCGCGTCGCAAGCCAGCGCGACAGCCACGACTCGTTCGGGCTGATCAGTACATCGGTGCCCCAGGCGGTGACGACCAGCGGCTTCAGCCCCGCCATCGCTGCGATGAAGCCGTAGCTGGTGACGTACTGAGCGTGCGCCACGTCCGGCTTCAACCGTGCGGCGAGTTGCCGCAGGGCCGGGATCGCCAGCAAGTAGCCAGCCTTGCCGAGCCCGCCGGTGGGCAACCGGTGCACCATCACGCCGGGAATCTCCGCGTCGCGGAAACTCGCCACGTGCACTTGCGCGCCGCGGTCGCGAAAGGCCTCGGCCCAGCGGCGGGTGTGGATGCTCAGGGCGTCCGAGACATACAGGATGCGCATCAGGCAAGTCCTTCGCGGCGGTAGTGCCGCACCATGGCACGCACGGCTATTTCGATGCCAAGCGGGTAGACAAAGCCAGCCGCCCGCGTGATGGCGTCGCCGCCGTAGCGGGTCGTGTTCGTCAGCTCGAGCAGCCGTTCCGGCGAGAACGGCAGATCGCGGCGCAGCACGGCCTTGCCGAGTGCGCCAGCGGCGGCCGCTGCCGCCGCCAGTGCCTGCGGGATCGACCGCGCTGGCGCTGGCACGCCGAGCTCGGCAGCCATCCATCCGACCAGCTCACGCAGCGGCGCCGGCGTGTTGACAATAAAGCTGCCCTGCGAAACCTCGTCGCGCAACGCGGTGACGATCGCCGCGGCCACGTCCTCGACCGCGACGTAATTGACCCAGGCGTCGCCACGCCCGACATGGCGGAACCAGCCGCGCGCGACCATGCGCGCCAGCCCGAGGAGCGGGTAGCTCCGACCCGGCACGATGCCGACCACATTGCTCGGCTGCAGCACCACGCAATCGAGGCCTAGCGCAGCACAGCGCTCGCGCACCGCCTGTTCGCCGGCGTCCTTGCTGACCTCGTAGGCGTTGCGCGGCGTGTGTGCCTGCGTCTCGTCGACGAGCCCGGCGTGCTTAGGCGTACCGTACACGCCGACGCTGCTCAGGTGCACGAAGCGCCGCACGCCGGCGCGCGCCGCAGCCTCGACCAGGCGCACCGCACCGCGGTGATTCACCGCGTCCATGCGCCGCGGGTCGCGCTTCTCACCGGCCAGGTGCAGCACGGTGGCGATGCCGACCGGCACGCCAATCTCGGGCGACGCAAGATCGAGCACCACGCGCGCCGCGCCGTCCGGCGTCAGGCCCAAGCCGCGCCCGGCGAGCACGAGCTGCCGATTCGACCCTGCAGCATTCAACGCGTTCAAGACAGCGGTGCCGATGAAGCCGCTGCTGCCGGTGATCAGCACGGCGTCGTTCATGCCCGGCCTCTTCCCGACAGCGCGTGCTTGAGCTGCTGCAGCCGCGCCCAGCCGGCGAGCGCTAGATCCGAGCCCAGCGCTTCGCAGAACGCTGCCCTCATCTCGCTCCAGGCACCGCGCGAACGTTCGCGTTGCACCCAAGCTGCGGCGCGAAAGGCGAACTGGCGCTTGAACGCACGGCCGAGCCAGGCCAGGTCGGCCGGGGTCGTGATCACGCCGAAACGCACATAGGCCTCGGCGGCAGCGCACAGCATTGTGTCGCGGTCGCGCGTCATCGCGGCGAAGCGGGCGCTGTCATTGGCGCCGTGCTGGCGGTAGTCGAGCACCAGCCGGTCGAGGTGCAGGAAGCGGTAGCCGCGTGCCGCGATCTGGCACCAGGCAGCACCGTCGCAGACCCGCGGCACGCGCTCGTCGAACCCCCCGATCTCGTGGAGCACACGGCGGCGCACCGTTACCGTGGCATTGCAGATCGGGTTGCCGGCGATCAGCTCGCGGCGGAAGTCGCCGCCGGCCGGCGACCAATGCCATTCGGAAAGGGCCTGGCCGGCGCCGTCGATCGTCCTGTAGTCAGCCCAGACCACATCGACCGACGGGTCAGCATCGAACGCGGCCACGGCGCTTGCCAGGCGGCCGGGCAAGTAGCGGTCGTCGGAATCCAAGAACGCGATGAACTCGCCGCGAGCCACGGTCAGCGCCAGGTTGCGTGCGCGGGCCTGTCGGCCGCCCTGCTGCTGCAGCAGCAAGAGTCGATCGCCATAGCCGCGCAGGATCTCGAGCGACCCGTCGGTCGAGCCATCGTCGACGACGATCAATTCGAACCCAACGCCCTGCTGGTCGAGCATGCTGTCGATGCACTCGCGCAGGAACGGCGCATGGTTGTACGACGGCACGATGACCGAGACACGTGCCATCTGAGGTTCAACCTTCCGCCTCGGCGGCGATGAGATAGCTCATCGTCACCAGGTCGCCGGCGATGCCGAGGGTCGCGGCGTTGAGCAGGCCCGCCTTCCACCGCCGGACATCAGTTCGAGCGCGCTCTCGCGCGTGAAAAACCGCAGGTGCGTGCGGTCGAGGATGCCCGAGGCCTCGTAGCGCCAGCGCCCGGCCAGCAGCAGTGGCAGCACGACCCGCAGGTGGCGCACGTTCGGCAGGCTCGCGATCACCCGGCCGCCGGGGGCGAGCAAGCGCCGCAGCGTCGCGACGAAGGCCCAGGGGTCGACCAAGTGCTCGAGCACGTCCAGGCACAGCACGAGGTCGAACGAGTGTGGGGCGAAGGTCGTGCCGACGAGCTGCGTCGCGTCGCCAACGTGCAGTTCGTCGATGCGCGCGCGCGCGATGTCGGCGGCACTTTCCATCATCTCGATGCCGACCGCGAACTCGCAGCGCCCGGTCTGTTTCAGCCATGCGAGCGTGGCGCCGGCGCCGCAGCCGACATCGAGCACGCGCGCTGCGCGCGGCGGCAGCAACGGCGCGATCTCGGTGCGCACATTGTCAAAATACAGCGCGGGCTTGGCGGCGTAGTCGTTCATGGTCAGGCCATCACCGCACGTTCCGGCGCCGCGCGTTCGGTACGCCGAAGCATCAGACTCAGCGCGAAGAAATCGAGCGCGCCGCGTGCCGACCAGGCCAGCGCCGCACCCTCGAGCCCGCGCGTGCTGACGAGCGCATACAACACCACCACATAGACCGGCAACTCGATCAGGTGCAAGGTGGCCGTTGCTCGCGCCATGCCGTGGCCATGCAGCGCCACCATCGGTATCTGCGCGAGCGCATTGAACGCGAAGCCGACGAGCAGGATCTGCATCACCGCGCTGCCGTTCGCCGCGAAGTCGTCGCCGAGCCACAGGCGCAGAAGCGGCGCCGCGAACAGCCCGCCGAGCAGCGCGGCCGGCAAGACGAGTAGCACGGTCAGCCGCATGGCCTGGCTGCGCAGCGCACGTGCCTCGCCCGCGCCACGGCCATGCGCCTGCGCGAGCGCGGGAAAGAGCGCGCCGGTCAGCGCGGTCGGCAGCACGAGCAGCCGCGCCACCATCTCGAACGGCGCGGCGTAGTAGCCGAGTTGCTGCGGCGGCAGCAGTGCGCCGATGATGAACCGGTCGAGGTAGACGATCGCCGGCCCGACCACGTTGCTCACGGTCAGCCAGCCGCCGAACGCGAAAAGCGGCGCGACCCAGGCCCTCGCCGCCGCAGCGAACGACAGCCGCACCGACGAATGGCAGGCCACCGCATGCGCCAGCAGCACGAGCCAGCGTGTCGCGACGAGCGTGGCCACCGCCATGTCGAGCCGCGGCGTGAACCAGGCGGACAGACACGGCGCCGCGAACAGCAGCACGCCCGCCGGAACGCGGATCGCGTTCAGCGCCTTGAAGCGCTGAACGCCTTCGAGAATTCCGCGCTGCACCGCGGTCAACACGGTCGGAAGCACACCGAGGCCGATGATCACCAGCGCGCGCCGGGCATCGTCCATCAGCGCCGGCGACCATTGCTTGAACCAGGTGTCGCCCAGC
>RGQD01000338.1 GCA_010030205.1 Betaproteobacteria bacterium | reverse complement strand
GTCGACGACGCGAACCTGGCGCTGTCGCACGACATGCTCGCGGCTTCGCCGGTGCAGCATGTCGTGCACATCGGCCACCGCGACAGCCCGCCTGGCGCGCAGCGCTACGAAGACTTGCTCGCGCGTGCCACAGCGGTCGAAGACTTCGGCGGCAGCGGCGACGATGTGGTCTGCCTGTTCTACACCAGTGGCAGCACCGGCACGCCCAAGGGCGTGATGCACACCCACACCAACCTGATGGCCAGCGCGCTGACTTTTGCAGCGCAGATCGGGCTCAATGACAACACGGTGGCGATGATCTCGGCACCGATGTTCCATGTCGGCGCGGCAGGGCTTTGCATCCCGGCGCTGGTCTCGCTGGGCAGCGCGGTGATGCTGCCACGCTTTGACGGCCTCGAGGCGCTGCGCACCATTGAGCGCTACCGCGTGACCGTGACGAGCTGCGTGCCGACGATGCTGCGCATGATGATCGACCAACCCGCTGCCGGCGAGCTCGACCTGTCCAGCATGGAGGCTTTTCTCTACGGCGCCTCGCCGATGCCCGAGTCGCTGGTGATCGAGGCGCAGAAATACTTTCCCAAGACCCGCTTCGTGCCCTGCTACGGCATGACCGAATCGACCGCCAGCGTGACCTCGCTGCCGTCCTTCTACACCCGGCCCGAGAACTGGCACTTGGGCAAAGCCAACTCGATAGGCCGTGCGCTGATCGGCTGCGAACTGGCCATCTTCGATGCCCAAGACCGATTCCTGCCCGCAGGCGAGAACGGCGAGATCGTGGTGCGCGGGCCGCTGGTGATGAAAGGCTACTGGAACAAACCCGAACTCAGCGCGCAGACGCTGCGCAATGGCTGGCTGCACACCGGCGACCTCGGCTACATGGACGAGATCGGCATCTTCCACATCGTCGACCGTCTCAAGGACATGATCATCTCGGGTGGCGAGAACGTCTACTCGGCCGAGGTCGAGGCTGCGCTCTATGCCTACCCCGGCGTGGCCCAATGTGCGGTGATCGGTATCCCGCATGAGAAATACGGCGAATCGGTGCATGCCGTGCTGTCGCCGTCCAACGGCGCTTTGCTCGACCCGGCAGCCCTGCTCGCGCATTGCCACAGCCGCATCGCCGGCTACAAATGCCCGCGCTCATTCGACATTTGGCAGAAATCGCTGCCGCTGTCGGGCGCCAACAAGATCAACAAGCCGGCGCTGCGTGCGCCGTATTGGGAAGGCCGGGCCAGCCGGCTCATCTGAGGTGCCGACGGCGCCTTCACTGCACTGAAACAGGAGCCAACATGGCACTCAAGACCCCCGCACAATACGTTGAGAGCCTGCGCGACGGCCGCGTGACTTTCTGGGATGGCGAACGCATCGACGACATCACCACCCATCCGCGATTCCAACTGCCGATCAAGATCGTCGCAGAAGACTATGTCTACGACGATTCCGAATACGGCACGCTGCGCCGCTACAAGGCCGAAGACGGTCAACAA
This sequence comes from Betaproteobacteria bacterium, assembly GCA_010030205.1. GTDB lineage: Bacteria > Pseudomonadota > Gammaproteobacteria > Burkholderiales > Burkholderiaceae_C > Pseudaquabacterium. Next base: position 3,302 of record RGQD01000338.1, on the reverse strand, counting down.
GCGCACCGCATCTACCAGATTCCGCGCAGCGAAGAAGACCTCGCCGTTCGCGTCGAGCTGATGCAGCACACCTCGATCGGCACGCTGGTCACCGGCGTCTACATGGCTTTGATGAGCGTGAAAGACGACGTTGCCAAGGTCAACCCGCAGTACGCCGCCAACATCGAGCGCATGTACAACTACTGCCGCGACAACGACCTGCGCGCTGCCGAAGTGATCACCGACCCCAAGGGTGACCGCAAGCGTCGCGCCCACCAGCAAGACGACCCCGACCTGTATGTGCGCATCGTCGAGCGCCGAGCCGACGGCATCGTGGTGCGCGGTGCCAAGCTGCACATCACCGCCGCGTCGCTGGTGCACGAACTGGTCGTGATGCCGACCAAGGGCATGATCGCCGAGGAGGCTGACTACGCGGTGTCGTTCTCGATTCCCGTCAACACCCCCGGCGTCAAGATCATCAACCGCAGCGTGGCCGCTGCCGAGCTCAACCCCTTCGACTTCCCGGCCAGCTCGCACCACAGCATGCCCGAGGGCTTCGTCATCTTTGACGACGTGTTCGTGCCCTGGGATCGGGTGTTCCTGGCCGGCGAAACCCAGCTCGCCAGCCGCCTGGCGCAGTCGCTGGGCCTGTGGGAGCGCACCGGCGGCATGGTCGAAGCGGTGCGCATCTCCGAGCTCTTTGTCGGTCTGGCGCAGCTCGTCAACGAGATGCAGGGCAAGGACCAGGACCCGATCGCACAGAACTCGGTGGCCGAGCTGATCGCTTATGCCGAGATGCTGCGCATGTCGCTCGACTACTCCTGCCGCCATTTCGAGAGCACAGCCTCGGGCATGGTCTACCCGAACACGCTGGGCATCAACACCGCCAAGTACTACTACGCGGTCAACTACCACCAGACGGTTCGTTACCTGCACGACCTGGCCGGCGGCCTGGTGCTGACGCTGCCGCTGGAGTCCGACCTGCGCAACGAGGACTCGGGCAAGTACATCCGAAAGTACCTCCACACCAAGCCCGGCGTGAACGTCGAGACCCGGATGCGCGTCTACAACATGATCCGCGACCTGACGGCCGACGCCTACGGCGGCTGGCAGTTTGTGGTCGCGCTGCAAGCCGGCGGCGGCCTGCCGGCGCAGCGGCTGATGATGCGGCGCTCGTACAACATGGACCAGGCCAAGAAGCGTGCGCTGATCGCATCCGGCGCCGAGTTGCCGACCACGCCCTGACAGACCGCGCGCACAGAAGGTCCAGCCCATGCCGTCACAGACCCCCGACAGCGACGCCGAGTTCGCCCTGCAAGTGAGGGCGTTTCTGCGCGACAAGCTGCCCGCAGACATGGCCAGGCGCGGCCTCACCGACGTGCACCCGTCGCGTGAGGACCAGCTCGGCATCACCGCGCTGCTGGCCGGCGCAGGCTGGTCGGTGCCGAATTGGCCGGTCGAACACGGCGGCCCGGGCTGGTCGGCCCAGCGCCGCATGCTGTTCGAAGAGGAGCTGATGCTCGCGGGCGCGCCGCCGAACAACATCCAAGGCGTGTCGCTGGTCGGCCCGGTCGTCTACACCTTCGGCACCGAGGCCCAGAAAGCGCGCTACCTCGCACCGATCCGCGAAGGCCGGGAGTTCTGGGCTCAAGGGTTTTCAGAGCCCGGATCGGGCTCGGACCTGGCGTCGCTGCGAACCCGCGCCGTGCTCGACGGCGACGGGCCTGACGCGGTCTATGTCGTCAACGGCCAGAAGATCTGGACCTCGGACGCCTTCATGGCTGACATGCTGTTCACGCTGGTGCGCACCGACCCTTTGGTCAAGGCACAGCGCGGCATCTCCTTCCTGCTGATCGCGCTGAACTCGCCCGGCGTCACGGTGCGCCCGATCCAGTCCATCGACGAAGGCGAAAGCCTGTGCGAGGTGTTTTTCGACGATGTCCGCGTGCCGGTGGCCAACCTGATCGGCGAGGAAGGGCGGGGCTGGGACTACGCCAAGTTCCTGCTCGGCACCGAGCGGGTGGGGGTTGCCGAAGTGCCGCGCAACAAGCGCAACCTCGCCACGCTGGCAACGATGGCAGCCCAAGCGCCCTCAGGCACGCCAGGGATCAGCCTCTATGCGGATCAGGTGTTCAGGTCGCGCATCGCCAGGCTGGAGATCGACCTGCTCGCGCTAGAAGCCGCAGCGGTCCAGACGCTGGCGATCGACGACCAGAGCCCGCTGACGCCGTCGGCACTGAAGATCCACGGCACCGAGCTGATGCAAGCGATACTGGGCCTGCAGGTCGAGACGCTGGGCGGCCACGCCGGTGCGTTCTACCCGCACGACACTGCGACGCCAAGCCCTGGCCCCGAGCACGCGCCCGGCGTGACGGCGGAGTACCTGTTCAGACGCTGCATGACCATCCTGGGCGGCTCGAACGAGATCCAGAAGAACATCATCGCCAAGCTGCTGTTCTCCGGTCAGCAGCCGTCGCTGCCGGCGCGGTCCGAAGACCAGCTGATGCTGCAGCAAAGCGCCGAGCGCTGCGCCGCTGATTACCGTGACACCCCCTGGAGCGACCGCGCCGATGGCGACCCCGCCCGGGCGCGCAAGCGCTGGCAAAAGCTCGCCGACACCGGCTTGCTCGGGCTGGGGATCGCCGAGGAGATCGGCGGCTACGGCGGCTCAGACCAGGACCTGGCGGTGCTGTGTGAAACCTTGGGCGGCGTCACCGAGCCATTGGGATCCTGCGCGATCGCGCCAGGCTTGCTGCTGGCGCGCTCAGCCTGGGCTATCGATAGACAGCGTGCGGTGATCCAGGCGCTGGTCTCGGGCGAGCAGGTGGTCGCTTTCGCCCATGCCGAGGCCGAATCCGCTGGCCAGTGCGCGGCAGCAATGACCGCCTGCCGCGCCCAGCCCAAGGCTGGCGGCTTCACGCTCAACGGCGCCAAATGCGCGGTCGCGGGCGGGCCGATCGCCGACGCCTTCATCGTCTCGGCGCGCAGCGCAGGCCAGCCCGGCGACGCCAGCGGCCTGTCGCTGTTCTGGCTGCCGCGCAACACGCCAGGGCTGACTTGCTTGAACTACCGCAGCGTCGATGGCCAGGTGCTGGCCGACTTGCAACTGGACGCTGTGGCACTCGGCGAAGACGCACTGCTGTCGCCGCCAGACCATGCGCTGCCGGCGATCGAGCACGCGCTCGACCTGTTGACCACGATGGCCTGCGCCGATGCGGTGGGCACGATGGACCAGTTGCTCACGCTGACCCGCGACTACCTGCAGACGCGACAGCAGTTCGGTGCGCCGCTGGCCAGCTTCCAGGCGCTGCAGCATCGCGTCG
>RGQD01000337.1 GCA_010030205.1 Betaproteobacteria bacterium | reverse complement strand
TGGAGGTCGCCGACCCAGGCATGGACAAGGCCGACCTGATCCGCGAAGCCATGAGGACATTCGTTCGGGTCCAGGCCGGCAAGCGACTGGCAGCGTTGGGCGGCACGGCGCCAGACATGAAGCTTGTCGCGCGCCGCCGCCCGCTGCCCCACCCCCGATGAGCGTTGTGCTGGCCGATACATCTTGTGGGTCGCGCATTTCCGCCGCGCCATCCCGCACTTGCAGACTCTTGCGGCCACCGGCCAATTGATCTGCCATCCGCTGGTGTTGCTGGAGCTGGCTTGCGGCACGCCACCCGCCCCGCGGCAGGCCACGCTGGCCGACCTTCGGCTGCTCATGCAAGCCACCGTGGCCAGCTTTGACGAAACCCTGGCGCTGGTCGAACGCGAGCAACTGCATGACCAGGGTTGCGGCGCTGTCGACATGGGCTTGCTCGCCTCGGTCTTGTTGACACCTGGTGCCCGCCTCTGGACCCTGGACAAGAAGCTCCACGCGTTGGCGCTGCGCCTGGGCCTGGGGCACGTCGCCGCCTTGCACTGACGAGGCTATAGCAGTTCGAGGGTCGACGGCATCGCCTGTCGACAGCGCCTGTCCATCGGCACGCCTTGAAGTGCGGCGATCGAAGATCTCGGACAATCCGGCCATGATTGATTCACTCAACAGGCGCCCCGTGCTGATCGCCGGCGGCGGCATCGGGGGCATGACCCTCGCGCTCACGTTGCACCAGATCGGCGTGCCCTGTGTCGTCTATGAAGCGGTGGCTGATCTTCAGCCGCTGGGGGTCGGCATCAACTTGCAACCCAATGCGGTTCGCGAGCTGCATGACCTGGGCTTTGACAACCAGGCGCTCGACAGCATCGGCATCCAAGCCCGCGAATGGGCGCTGGTCGGTCGCAACGGCAATGACGTCTACGCTGAGCCGCGCGGACTGCTAGCCGGTTATCGGTGGCCGCAGTACTCGGTGCACCGAGGCCAGCTGCAAATGATGCTAACTCGAGCGGTACGCGATCGTCTTGGCCCGGATGCGCTGAGCTTGGGTCATCGCGTGACCGGTTATCGCCAGCAGCAGAACGCCGTCACCGCGCTGATCGAGACCCGTGATGGCGGCCGCACCGAAGCCGATGGCGTCTTGCTGGTCGCTGCCGATGGCCTGCATTCGGCCGTGCGGGCACAGATGTACCCGCAGCAGCCGCCGATCCAATGGGGCGGCGCGATCATGTGGCGCGGCACCACGCCAGGCGTGCCGATACGCAGCGGCGCGTCGTTTGTCGGCGTGGGCTCGCTGCGGCACCGGGTGGTGCTGTACCCGATCTCGCAGCCCGACCGCGCCACCGGTCTTGCCACGATCAACTGGATCGCCGAGATCACCGTGGACAACGCGCAGGGCTGGACCCAGGGCGACTGGACGCGGCGGGTGGACCTGGCCGATTTCATCGGCCACTTCGAAGGCTGGAATTACGGCTGGCTCGATGTGCCGGCGATGCTGCGCGGCGCCACCGAAGTCTTCGAATACCCGATGATCGACCGTGACCCGGTCCCGAGCTGGGTCGACGGCCGCGTCGCGCTGCTGGGCGACGCAGCGCATGTGATGTACCCGGTGGGCTCGAACGGCGCGACCCAGGCCATCATCGATGCGCGGGTGCTCGGGGCCAGCCTGCTGGCGCAAGGCATAGGCCCGGCCGCGCTGAAGGCCTACGACGAGCGCTTGTGCGCCGACATCTCGGCGCTGGTGCTGCGCAACCGAGGTGCTGGTCCGTTCGGCATCCTGGGCCTGGTCGATGACCGCTGTGGTGGCGTGTTCGACGACATCGACCAGGTCATCCCCGCCGCCGAGCGAGAGGCTTACATGGCGCGCTACAAGGCCGCTGCGGGCTTTGCGATCGAGACGCTGAACGTCGCGCCGCCGACGATTGCGCCGGGTGCGCGGGTGTTGCCGGCGGCGGGCTGAGCGAACTGCTTTGGCGGCCCGGTCGGGTCGGGCGACCCGGCTACGCGATCAGCCGGGTCGCGACAGCGAGCGCCGAGCGCGACAGCGTGGCCCGTCGCTGGAAGTTCGCGGTCGCCTCAGGATGCGGGGTGCGCGATCGCTCCCAGGACGTCAGGTTGTCGTACCAGGTCAAGAGCATCATGCGGCCACGCTCGGCCGAGGCATCATCGAATCGAAACAAGCCCATCGGTTCGGCAGCGTATTGGGAGTCGGGCTCGAAGGTCTGCCAGGCGACGCGCGACAGCTCCACCACCTCGGCCACATCCGCAGCACGCACGTCGAAGAACCGGAACACATAGACACCGGCGCGCGTCAGCGGCGCATCGTCGCTGGGCCGGGCGGTGGCACGCAGCGCCAGCGTGTCCACCAGCTCGATATCGGCAGGCAGGCGTGCACGCAGCTCGCTGCGGCCGTCTTCACCGGCAGGCAGGCTCAGCAGCACGAACATCTCTTGGTTGCTGATGCCGAACAAGCCCATGAAGCTGCCGACCCGGACCACTGCCGGCCAGTCGGCCAGCACTGCGGTCACTCGCTCGTTCAGCGCCTGCCAGCCGCCCGCTGCGGCGCGCAGATGGACGAACAGAAAAACACGGTTCGAAGCAATCGTCATGGGTCATCCATTCAGTCGCAAGATGCGACAAGAGGCGGCGGGCGATTGTCGCTTCGGCCCCACCCTTGCTCGTCAGCACGCGCACCAGAAAAATCATGGCATGCGGTTTCCGACAAGCGCCATGGCCGGGCGGGCGGTGTGAGTGAGTGTTGACAACAACTACACGGCACATCACAATTCGTATATCTTTTGTGTATGCATCGTCAGGAGACTCAAGTTGCGTGACGCCGCCATCAACCTGCGGGCACTGCCGGCTCAGCGTGACTTGATTGATCACGCTGCCAGCCTGCTGGGCAAGAACCGTTCGGACTTCATGCTCGAAGCCGCGTGCGACCGTGCTCGGGCGGTGGTGCTGGATCAAGTCTTTTTCAATCTGGACGACGACGAATTCAGACGGTTCAGCGCAATGCTCGACGCGCCGCCTAGCCTCAATCCGGGGCTTGCGCGCCTCATGGCCGTGAAGGCCCCCTGGAGCAATGACGCGGAATGAGCGTTCAACCCGGCTCGCCAGTGCCGCTCTTGGCAGCCCATTTGTTGAACGAATTTGGGTGTGGGCAAGCGAGTCTCGACGAATGGCTCAAGCGCCGGGCTTTGGCCAACCAGCTGAGTGGGGCCAGTCGGACCTTCGTCGCGGCGGGTCAGGATGGGCGGGTCTACGGTTACTACGCGATGGCTGCAGGTGCTGTGTCGCACCAGCAGGCCACCAGTGGCGTGCGGCGCAACATGCCTGACCCTGTGCCGGTGATGGTTCTCGCGCGTTTGGCGGTTGATCGGCGAGCGCAAGGCATCAAGCTCGGTGCCGCGTTGTTGCAGAACGCCGTCAACCGGGCCGTGGCGGTTTCTCACAACGTCGGTGTCCGGGCTCTGCTCGTCCACGCCCTCGATGACCGTGCCAAGCAGTTCTATCAGCACTACGGATTCCGGGAATCACCCCAGCATCCGATGACCTTGATACTGCGCCTGAACGCATTCAAGACCTGAGGGCTAGCCAAGCATCGTCGCCATCACGCTGGCTCGAAAAACACCAAGGTGCGGACCCGCCTTGTTGCCCGCGAGCACGCGCCGCACGGCCGGCTTGGCCGGATTCAGCCAGCGCCGATCAGGCGGCCCAAGTTGTCGAGCGCGAGCCTGGCTTGCGCCACCAGTCGGTCTATCACCGCTTGCACGGTTTCGCGCTGCTGCACCCAGGCCACGCTCTGGCCGGCCGGGGTGTAGAGCAGGCTGGTCACGCCGTGTTCTTCGACCGCCGCGACCAGCGGACCGGTCAGCACCTGTTGGTAAGGCATCGGCAGCGGTTCGGGCGCGCCGGGGGCGTGCCATTCGTCGGTCCAGCCCGAGCCCAGCACGCGGCAGGGTTTGCCGCTGTGCGACCGGGTCAGCAAGGTGTCTTCGCTGCGCGCTTGCAGCAGCTGGTCGACCAGCGCTGGCGCCAGCGCATGTTCGTCGGTGGCCAGCCACAGCGTGCCCAGCCACACGGCTTGCGCACCGATGGCCAGCGCGCCGGCCAGCTGCCGGCCGTGGCCGACGCCACCAGCAGCGATCACGGGGGTGTCGCCGGCGACTTCCAGCACCTGAGGCAACAGCGTGAACGTGCCCACCGGGCCGGTGTGGCCACCGGCGTCGTAGCCCTGGGCCACCAGCAGGTCAACGCCCGCTGCCAGTGCCGCCTGCGCATGCTTGACCGAGCCCACCAGCGCCAGCGCTGTCTTGCCGCGCTGCTTGATGCGCGTGACCACCTCGGCCGGCACGCCCACTGCGGCAGGTCGACATCCGACGCCAGCACCGCGTCGAGCTGGGCCTCGAACATCGCGGCATTGCGAACGGCAGCGGTGAAGAAGGTCGGCCGGGTCGCCGCTGGCACCTGGTGCTTGCGCAGCAACTGGGCCACGAAATCACGGTGTTGCTGCGGGATCGCGGCTTGCGCCTGCGCCACCGACGCCTCGTCGCCGGCCAGTCGCGGGAACATCAGGTCGACGCCAAAGCGGCGCGCACCGACCGCAGCGCGAACCTGGTGCAGCGCGCGGGCGATGTGCTCGGGGTCGTCGCGCGCGACCCCCAGCACCGCGAAACCGCCAGCCATTGTGATCGCGATCGTGACGTCGATGCTGTGCGAGAAGCCAAAGACCGGGTGGGTGATGCCCAGCTGTCGGCACAGCGGTGTGCTCAGGCTGCGCGGCGCTGTCACGGCTCGAA
>RGQD01000336.1 GCA_010030205.1 Betaproteobacteria bacterium | reverse complement strand
CTCCCCGACGGCACCCCGAACACGGCAGCCCAGGGGCGCAACGTAGCGCCCGAAGCGCTTAAACCTGTCTTTGGATGCAGTTCGGGATCTGTTCGGCGTTCATAGCCCAGCCGAGAATCGTCTCTCCGGGCGCTGTCCAAGACCACCAAGCATCGAATGTTCCGTTGCGTGCGCCGCAGGCCCGAGTGAAAGCAAACGTCGAGCGCGCGACTGCGCCGTTCTGATCGTATCGACGGGGGATGTTTACGCGCTATCGACACCGCGCTCACTTCGGCATCGGTCCTGCATCTCCTTCTCACCGGGTCTCAGTCACTGCGGGTCGGCAGGCATCGAGCGAAGTAACAGGACACCAGGACTTGCAGGACATGGTTCAGACCTTGATGGGCTTGAAAAAATGCAAGCACCCTTGTTGATGGGCCGTTGTCGAGCCCGGTTCAACAGGTCCGCCTCTGTTGGCGAAAGGGGCCGCTGTGTAAACTTTGAGGCATGTCGCATCAACCGATGGCACGCTTGCGTACTGCGTTTATTCAAGCTTGGCTGACCGCAGGGCTGGTTCTGTTGGGCGGCACGACCACCCCGATGTGGGCGGCTTCAAGCATATCGTGTGCCGAGTCGGCATCGAGTGTGTGCTATTTTTCCTTCGAGTCTGCGGCGATGGGGGGCAGGCTCAACTACTTCGCATCGCGGCAACCGTCCGGCGTTGGCGCTGTGCCCGCTCCGTCAGCAGCCCTGGTGGTAGTGCATGGTCACCCACGCGACGCTGCCAAGTCCTTCGAAGCCGGTCTGCTGGCGGCGCGAAACGCCAGCTTGCTGGAAAACATGCTGGTTATCGCGCCGGTGTTCCAGGTCGACGCCAAGAGCGCGCGCGCGTGCGGATCACCTGGTGTGCCCGAAGCCCGTGACGGCGATTTGCTTTGGACCTGTGCCAGTTGGATCGAAGGCGGACCGGCGCGCAACGGCCAGCGCCCGACCTCTTTCGCCGCGATGGACGCCTTGCTCGCCGGACTGGTGCAGGCATGGCCCGGCCTGCGGTCCATCACCGTCGCCGGGTTCTCGGCCGGTGCGCAGATGGTGCAGCATTACATTGGCTTCGCGGCCGAGCGACTGCACGCTGGCGTGCCGGTGCGATATGTCGTTGCCGCACCAGGCACCTGGTTGTACTTCGACGACACCAGACCCCAAGGCAAGCCCGATGGCTGCCCCCAGTTCAACCGATGGAAGTACGGCACCCACGACCTGCCGCCTGGGATAGGCCGAAGTGCCGAACAGGCGCGGGCCCAATATGCATTGGCCGACATCTCCTACCTCAATGGCGAACTCGACAGCGGCGCCGGCCCGGGCGCAGCCTACAGGATCCTTGACAAATCCTGCGCTGCCATGGCGCAGGGCCCCGACCGACTGCGACGCGGCTTAGCCTATGCCGAGTACGACCGCCAGCGGCTCGCGCCGGACCGACAACGCCAAGTCGTCGTCATACCCGGTTGTGCGCACGACGTGGCCTGCGTGCTCCCGTCCCCAGCAGCAAGGGTGGCGTTGTTCGGCACCGAACGCTGAGCTGGACTTTCAGCGGTTCACCGTTCAATCCACTGTCCTGACCGTGTCGACCAAGGTGGTTCTGCAGCCCTCGGCAGGCGGTTACGAGCCTGGGTGGACCACGACTTGCTGGCCCGCAAGGCAGGACTTCAGCCTTGTGAGGCGCAGTGGTCGACTGTTGGGGGTGCCCGGGATGCGTGACTTCAAGGTCTCTCGCGGGCGACGGGTGCTGACGCTCCGGGACAATGCGAGGTCGTGATGACTTTCGAACTTTTCCTTCAACGCTGCCTGCTGCTGACCTACAGGCTGGCTGCACACGCCACGTTGAACTGGATGGACGACGCGGCAATGCTGGCGATGATGTTCAGTTGATTGGTGTCTGGTTCCGACGGGATTGCCGGCGCGCTACGGCTCAATTCGTCTCGGCGATACGCAGGCCGGCGTCGATGCCGCGGATGTCTGGCGCGACGCGGTGGCGAAGGTTTGAGTGCCGCCCGAAAGGACGGATCTCGCGCCCCACACCGCCGATGCGTAGCGTCAAACGCGTGCCGCCAGTATCGCGAAGGTGAGGGCGTTGGCTTCAAAAGCCACTTAGGCATTGCTCGAGCAGGTGCTCAGGGTTGATCCGTGAGCCGGTGCCAGGCCATCGAAGAAGAAGCTTCCTTTTTGGAATCTCTTGCGCCACTATGGAGCCTCCTCATAAGGCGCTCACATTCATGTTCGGGGGAAACTGGTCTGAAGATTGCAGATGCGATCAAGCGCTCGATCGGCAACCTGGCCAGCGACCGCACGAACGCGGACGAGGCCTGGCGCGAGACGGCGACTTCCGTACAGGGCTTGCTCGAAAATGAGCCAGTCAGCGCACGGCATCCAGCAGTACCGAACCCGCCTTCAGTCGCCCGATCTCGCCCTCGTCGAAGCCGTAGGCGCGCAGCACCTCGGACCCGCTGGCTTCTCAGTCGAGTTGCAGGTTCATCGGCTTGACGATGCGCGACCACCGCCCGCGCTCACTCTCGATGCGCTCGGCATACTCCTTTGGGGAAGCCGATGCAAAGGCCGTCTCGCCGTTGCTGGCCAACCTCTCGGCGAATTCCGGCTGCTTGACGATGGCCGCGATGGCCTGCTGGATTTTCAGCAGCACCGGCTCCGGCGTGCCTGCCGGCGCCATAAGCCCGAATTCCGCATAGGCCACAAGCTGGGGGTATCCGGCCTCTCGGAAATTCGGCACACCGTCCGGCAGGATGTGCCGGTCTTCACCCATGCTCGCGACGATGCGGACCTTGCCGCCGCGGTGCAGTTGCACGGCACTCGCCAGGCCGTCCATCTGCAGGGGAATGCGGCCGCCGATGAGGTCGATGGTGGCCTGCGCCGAGCCCTTGTAAGGCACTGGCATGAGCTTGAAGCCCATCACCTGGCTGATCCATTCGGCGAGGATGTGGGTTGTCGTGCCCAGGCCGGTGGTGCCGACCTGCACGCCTGCGGTCTGCGCCTTGGCCCATGCCGCGAATTCGGGAACGGTGCGAAACGGCACCGACGTGTTGGCTACGAGGACGAAGGATTGGCGCGACACGGCGGTGACGGGGGCGATGTCTTCCACCTTGTATGGCAAGCTCTTGTAGATGAACGGGTTGAGCGAGAGCGGGTTCGTCGTGCTGAACAGCATCGTGTAGCCGTCTTTTGGCGCGCGCGCGACCAGCGACGTGGCAATGAGCGCGCCGGCACTTGGCTTGTTGTCGACGATGACCGTCGTTCCGAGCGATTTGCCGAGTGCTTCCGCGACGCGGCGCGCCGTGACGTCGGCGGCGCCGCCCGCGCCGAATGGGACGACTAGCAGGATGGGCTTGGACGGGAACTCCTGGGCATGGGCAGCCAGCGGTGTGAAGCCTGCACCGGCGGCACTCGCGGCAGCGACCAGAAGCTGTCGGCGTGTCGGCGATTGCAGGGCTAATTCGACCTCAGTCATAAAGTCGTTGTGCATTGGAATCCTTGAAGGGCTTGTGGTGATTCAGGGCACGGGCAGGCGCTCGAGCGCGGTCTTGCCAAGCGCCGCTGCCTGAAGCGGGCGGTCGGCGTCGGCGATCACGTCGTAACCCCACAACCACATGCGCAGCGTCGCTCCCTGCGGGTCCGACTGCTGGGCGCGGCGATAGCGCTCGTTGCGTTCGGCGATGGATGCCGGGTCCGCCAGGTGATGCGTGCGCAAGGACTCGCGCGACATGCGCTGCACCGTGTCCACGCGGGCGCGGCGCCGCTGTTCGTACTCGGGGATCGCCTCGTCGATGGACATCGCGCCAGCGTCAGCGCGAGCAAGGACGGTCGCCATCACGTGGGCATCCTCGATGGCCTGGGCAGCACCATTGGACAGGTAGGGAACGAACGGGTGCGCCGCATCGCCCAGCAGCACCACTCGGCCCTTGTGAAACGTGTCGAGCACCGGTCGGTCGAAGATGCCGGTGACGAAAGGCGAAGCGGCTGCGCCGAGCAGCGCGCGCACCTTCGGATGCGCGTCCGCGAACGATTCCTGCAGCAGTCCGGATGCATCCGATGTCGCCCACGACTCCGGTGCGGGCTCTGCGGCAGGCACAGCGGCCAGCAGGTTCAACAGCCGGCCGCCTGCACACCAATACACAGCCACGATGCGATCCGGGCCCATCCAATCGTGGCAAGCCGGCTCCAGCGAAAGTCCGAGTGCTTCCACCTTTTCGCGCGGGATCAGGGCACGCCAGGTCACGACGCCTGAGAAATCAGGCGCGACGCGAGGCGTGACGAAATCGCGGACACGCGAATTGAGGCCGTCGGCACCGATGACGATGTCGGCTTCAAGCCGTTCACCACTGGCGAGCTCGACCGCTGCGCCCGATGCCGTGTTCTCGATGAGGACCACCGACGCGCCGGTGCGCAGGCAACCCGCCGGCAAGGCATCGAGCAGCATCTGCTGCAAGTCGGCCCGATGGGCAAAGATGTACGGCGCACCGTAATGGGCCTCGCCGAAAGCACCGGTCTCCGACTTGTGCAGCAGCTCGTCGGTGCGCAAGTCCTTGTACCAGGTGCCGATGCCACGCACGCCGATCTGGTCGAGCTTTTCCATGAAGCCATGGTGCCGCAGCACCCGAACGGCATTGGCCGCGAGTTGGACACCGGCACCGATGGGCGCGAGCGTGCCAGCCTGCTCGAGCACCGTAACGTCGCGCAGGCCTTGCCGCGAGAGCGCGCACGCGGCCATCAAGCCGCCGATACCACCACCAACGATCAAGATTTTCATCTT
>RGQD01000335.1 GCA_010030205.1 Betaproteobacteria bacterium | reverse complement strand
CGGTGAGCCAGCCGGTGCAGACCGGCTTGAAGTCGATCGACTCGATGGTGCCTATTGGCCGCGGCCAGCGCGAGCTGATCATCGGCGACCGCCAGACCGGCAAGACGGCGGTGGCGATCGACGCGATCATCAACCAGAAGGGTCAGAACATGACCTGCGTCTATGTCGCGATCGGGCAAAAAGCCTCGTCGGTCAAGAACGTGGTGCGCGCACTCGAAGCCAATGGCGCGATGGAGTACACCATCGTCGTGGCGGCTACGGCCAGCGAATCGGCGGCGATGCAATACGTCTCGGCCTACTCGGGCTGCACCATGGGCGAGTACTTCCGGGACCGCGGGCAAGACGCGCTGATCGTCTATGACGACCTGTCCAAGCAGGCTGTGGCCTACCGTCAGGTCTCGTTGTTGCTGCGCCGCCCGCCGGGCCGCGAAGCCTTCCCTGGCGACGTGTTCTATCTCCACAGCCGTCTGCTCGAGCGTGCCGCGCGCGTGAACGTCGACTATGTCGAGAAGTTCACCAAGGGTGAGGTCAAGGGCCGCACCGGCTCGTTGACCGCGCTGCCCATCATCGAGACACAAGCCGGTGACGTCTCGGCTTTCGTGCCGACCAACGTGATCTCGATCACCGACGGCCAGATCTTCCTGGAAACCTCGCTGTTCAACAGCGGCATCCGTCCCGCCATCAACGCCGGTATCTCGGTGTCGCGGGTCGGTGGTGCGGCGCAAACCAAGCTGATCAAAGGTCTTTCCGGCGGTATCCGTACCGACTTGGCGCAGTACCGTGAGTTGGCTGCGTTCGCGCAGTTTGCGTCCGACCTCGACGAAGCCACCCGCAAGCAACTCGACCGCGGCGCGCGAGTGACCGAGTTGCTCAAGCAGGCCCAGTACTCGCCGCAGCCGATCAGCCTGATGGGTGCGACGCTGTTCGCGGTCAACAAGGGCTTCATGGACGACATCGACGTCAAGAAGATCCTGGCCTTCGAGCACGGCCTGCACCAGCACCTGAAAAGCAGCCACGCTGCGCTGCTGGCCAAGCTGGAAAACGACAAGGCCATGGACAAGGCCGCGGAAGAGGAAATGACTGCCGCAGTCACCGCGTTCAAGAAGTCCTTCGCCTGAACATGGCCCACCCCCGAAGCGCCTGCGGCGCCTCCCCCTCAAGGGGGCGACGCCAGCGGACCGGCCGAGCCGGTTGCGCGGCGTCTGCTTGATAGGAGTGCCATATGGCAGTCGGTAAAGAAATTCGAGGCAAGATCAAGAGCTTCGAGAACACCAAGAAGATCACCAAGGCCATGGAAATGGTCTCGGCGGCCAAGATGCGTCGGGCGCAGGAACGCATGCGTGCGGCCAGGCCTTACGCGGACAAGATCCGTAACATCGCGGCCAACTTGTCTCAAGCCAACCCCGAGTACAAGAGCCCATACCTGCGCAAAAGCGTGACATCCAAGGTGTCGGGCTTCATTGTCGTCACTGCCGACAAGGGCTTGTGCGGTGGTTTGAACACCAATGTGTTGCGGGCCTTCACCAGCAAGCTGCGCGAGGTGCAGGCTGCCGGCGGCACAGCGCAGGCGGTGGCGATCGGCAACAAGGGCAACAGCTTCCTGAACCGCATTGGGGTCAAGGTGGTGAGCCATGCCACCCAGCTCGGCAATACGCCCACGCTCGAGATGTTGATCGGCCCCGTCAAGGTGATGCTCGACGACTTCGTCGCCGGCAAAGTGGATGTGGTGCACCTGTGCTACACCCGCTTCATCAACACGATGACGCAGGAACCAGTGATCGAGCAACTGCTGCCCTTGGCGTCCAACCGGCTTGATCAGACAGCATCCGAAAAGGCGCAGTACGGCTGGGATTACCTTTATGAGCCGGATGCGGCCACGGTGATCGAAGAGTTGCTGACGCGCTATGTCGAAGCCTTGGTGTTCACGGCTGTGGCCGAGAACATGGCGTCTGAGCAGTCCGCGCGCATGGTGGCGATGAAGGCGGCCACCGAGAACGCCGGCAGCCTGATCGGCGAGCTCAAGCTGGTCTACAACAAGACCCGCCAGGCGGCGATCACTACCGAGCTGTCCGAAATCGTCAGCGGCGCGGCCGCCATCAGCGGCTGATCCGGCCGCACCCCTCCCCGAATTTCGTTTTAAGGAACTACAAAATGGCGAACACTCAAGCCCTGGGCAAGATCGTTCAGTGCATCGGCGCCGTGGTCGACGTGGAGTTTCCGCGTGACCACATGCCCCGCGTTTATGACGCGCTCAAGCTTGACGGCTTGGCGCTGACGCTTGAAGTCCAGCAGCAGTTGGGTGACGGCGTGGTACGCACCATTGCGCTGGGATCCAGCGACGGCCTGCGCCGCGGCTTGATGGTCAGCAACACTGGCGCTGCCATCACCGTGCCGGTCGGCAAGGCCACACTCGGTCGCATCATGGACGTGCTGGGATCGCCGATCGACGAGCGTGGCCCGGTCGACCAGACGCTGACGGCGTCAATCCACCGCAAGGCGCCGAGCTATGACGAACTCAGCCCTTCGCAAGAACTGCTCGAGACCGGCATCAAGGTGATTGACCTGATCTGCCCGTTCGCCAAGGGCGGCAAGGTCGGCCTGTTCGGCGGCGCCGGCGTCGGCAAGACCGTGAACATGATGGAACTGATCAACAACATCGCCAAGGCGCACAGCGGCTTGTCGGTGTTCGCCGGTGTGGGCGAGCGTACCCGCGAGGGCAACGACTTCTATCATGAGATGGCCGAGTCCGGCGTCGTGAACCTCGAGAACCTGGGCGAGTCCAAGGTCGCGATGGTCTACGGCCAGATGAACGAGCCCCCAGGCAACCGCCTTCGCGTCGCGCTGACCGGCCTGACCATCGCCGAGTCGTTCCGCGACGAAGGCAAGGACGTGCTGTTCTTTGTCGACAACATCTACCGCTACACCTTGGCCGGCACCGAAGTCTCGGCCTTGCTGGGTCGCATGCCTTCAGCCGTGGGCTACCAGCCGACGCTGGCCGAGGAAATGGGCCGCTTGCAAGAACGCATCACGTCGACCAAGGTCGGCTCGATCACTTCGATCCAGGCCGTCTATGTGCCAGCGGACGACTTGACCGACCCGTCGCCTGCCACCACCTTCGCCCACTTGGACGCGACGGTCGTGCTGTCGCGTGACATCGCATCGCTGGGCATCTATCCGGCCGTTGACCCGCTCGACAGCAACAGCCGCCAGGTCGACCCTAACGTGGTCGGTGAAGAGCATTACAGCACCACCCGTGCGGTGCAGCAGACGCTGCAGCGCTACAAGGAATTGCGCGACATCATCGCGATCCTGGGCATGGACGAGTTGAGCCCTGAAGACAAGTTGGCCGTCGCCCGTGCGCGCAAGATCCAGCGCTTCTTGTCGCAGCCTTTCCACGTCGCCGAGGTCTTCACAGGTTCGCCAGGCAAGTACGTGCCGCTGAAGGAAACCATCCGCGGCTTCAAGATGATCGTTGCCGGCGAGTGTGATCACCTGCCCGAGCAGGCCTTCTACATGGTCGGGACCATCGACGAAGCCTTCGAGAAGGCGAAGAAGATCTAGTGACAGTCGCATTCGGGCCGGGGGCGTCGTTGCCCTGCTCGCCGCACGCGAGTGCGGCTGTGCGGGGCGCCTAGCCCGCGACCCGACTGCTTGCTTCTTGAACCTTCTCGTCGCTAAGGACTACAGAACATGGCAACCATTCAAGTCGACGTCGTATCCGCCGAGGAGAACATCTTCTCCGGTGAGGCCAAGTTCGTCGCACTGCCGGGCGAGAGCGGTGAGCTGGGCATCCTGCCTCGCCACACGCCCTTGATCACCCGTATCAAGGCGGGCGCGGTCCGGATCCAGCGCGCCGACAACGGCGAAGAAGAGTTTGTCTTCGTCGCCGGCGGCATTCTGGAAATACAGCCGGGCAAGGTCACCGTGCTGGCAGACACCGCCATCCGCGGTCGCGATCTGGACGAAGCCAAGGCGCTGGAAGCCCGCAAGCGGGCCGAGCAGGCGATGAAGAATGCCAAGACCGATGTCGATTTCGCGAAAGCTCAAGGCGAGTTCGCGACAATGGCAGCGCAGATCGCGGCGATCGCCAGGCTGCGCAAGCGCTGAGTCGACGCGCCAATCGCTGACAGTTGGCGAATGGCAGACTCAGGCTCCGGCTGTTGGCCCGGGAGCCATCAAACTACGCTTGAGCCTACTGGATCAGGAATTTTCGGCTTGCCGGGTGACCGCCCTGCAGGCCTTTTTTCTGCTCAGCGAATGTCGGGCCGATTGGGCAATTCGTCGGCGTTGTTGTCACTGGGATTGATGGCGAAGTTTCGACGCAGCAAGCCATCGATTGTGGCGATGGCCTGGTCCAAGCCCTGCTCGAAGCGGGCATCGCGAAAAGCCTGCCGCATTGGAGCTATCAGCGCTTGCCATTGATCGGGCGCCACATGCCGGTTGATGCCGCGGTCTGCAACGATCTCGACCGCTCGCTCCGCCAACAGCAGGTAGATCAACACACCGTTGTTGTGCTCGGTGTCCCACACCCGCAATTCGCCGAATAGCGAGACTGCCCGCTCGCGCGCGCTCAAACCTCGCCACAGCCAGCCCAGCGGCAGACTGGCTTCGACGCAGACACGGATTTCGCCACTGTGCCGGCGCTCACTGTCGGCAACGCGGGCTTCGATGCGCGCCAGCGCATCTGCAGGCAAGGCGCGCCGGACATCGCTCTCGTCGTGGCAACGGTGTCTGAGCAAACGCATCAAGCGCTGCATCACCATTTGCCTCCAGCACCGCCACCACCGAAATCGCCGCCG
>RGQD01000334.1 GCA_010030205.1 Betaproteobacteria bacterium | reverse complement strand
CGCGAAGCGCGCTGAATCGGCTGTCAAGCCGGCGTTGAGCGCGCGCCGTGGTGGGTCGTGGCCAGGGGCTGTGGCGTCTGCGGCGTCGGTACGACTGGCAGGCCAGTACGCCAGGCCGAACTGAGAGCCCCGCCTCAGACGTCGAGGATGATCTTGCCGAAATGCTGGCCTGAGGCCTGATGCCTGAAGGCCTCGGCGATCGCGTCTAGCGGGAAATGCTGGTCCATCACCGGCCGCAGGCCTGTCGCTTCGATCGCGCGCACCATGTCGAGTTGGTGTCTGCGGCTACCGACTGAAATCCCCTGCAGCCGGATGTTCTTGGACATCACCGTGGCGGTGGACACGGGCCCTTGCACGCCGGTCAGCACGCCGATCATCGAAATATGGCCGCCGACGCGGCAGGCATGCAGCGACTGACCGAGTGTTCCCGACCCGCCGACTTCCACCACATGATCAGCCCCCTCGCCGCCGGTGAACTCAACCACTGACCTGGCCCACTTGGGCGTCTCGCGGTAGTTGATCAGATGGTCTGCGCCGAGCGCGCGCAGCCGCTCTAGCTTCTCATCCGACGACGACGTGGCGATCACGGTGGCGCCGGCTGCTTTCGCGAAGGCCCGTTGACCATCAGCGCCCGCCAGGCTGTGAGCGCTGCGCAAGGCAGTGTCGCCGCCTCGGCGTGGGTGTAACCAGCCGGCGCCCGAGTCAGCGCCAGTGCTGGCACGGTGGCGTATTCGCAGGCGTAGCCGTCGATGTGGTCGCCGGGAACGCCGACCCGCGCGCGCATTGACACGGGCCCGTCCAGCCATCGAGGAAAGAAGGTGCTGACGACCGCATCGCCGACCTTGAAGTCCGGCTGCTCCACCAGACCGCCCAGCGGCGGGCCGAGGTCGACCACTTCGCCTGCGCCGTCGGACATCGGGATGCGACCATCGGCCGCGACGATCTGGCCCATCACCACCGCGTAGTCGTGGTAGTTCAGCGAGCTGGCGTGGATACGCACAACAGTCAGTGTATGGCTCGCTCAGGCAGCGGCCCCAGGCGGTCCCCTGCCGCCACCGCGCGGTCGGCGGCGTCGGCCGCCTCGAGTGCGGCTTGGGCCTGCAGCGACACGATGGCGTTGACGCTGGGGCTGACCTCGTCGATCCTCGACAGGAAGGGCAGCACGGCTTCGCGGCTGCTGATGTCTCTGGCGCGGACGCTGTCAGCGATCCGGGTTGCCGACCTGGCCCATATCTTGTCATCCCACTGGCTGGCTCGGCGTTGCCCTTACGCCTCACAGCCAATGACGGACCTGTGCGGCGGCGTGGTGCTGATGAGATGTTGATCGAATCAGTTCGAACCATCCCGCCGCGGTCCACTTGGCTTCGGCACCACGCTGGACCGTGGGGGTCAGACCGTGGGGGTCAGGTACCCGCCGACCCTGCCTGCAGAAATTTTGGCAGCGTGTGATGGACTTCTCGCAACGCAAGAAGCCTCTGAGCGCCCCAAGGCCGGCCGAAGCCGGCCGCCCCCCGTGAGGATCAAGCCGCAAAGCCACATTTGCTTGAGAGAGCCGGATCGATCACAGGCCAGTGTATATGATGATAATATACGGCTATGATTGATCTCGAGCGGATCATCGGCTTCGATTGGGACGACGGCAACGCCCGCAAGAACGACAAGCACGGGGTGGGTCAGGCGCAGGCCGAGGAGATCTTCTTCAACCAACCCTTGCTGATGCTGGATGATCTGCTGCACCGCGAGCAGGAGGCCCGGTACCACGCTCTGGGCAAGACGCTCGATGGGCGTCTGCTGCACGTCACCTTCACGCTGCGCGGTGGCGGCACCCTGATCCGGGTGATCTCGGCCCGCGACATGCACCGCAAGGAGAGGAGCGTCTATGAACAAGCCCGCTAAGCCATCGCCCAGTTTCAAGACCGAGGCGCAGGAACGCGCGTTCTGGGAGGCCGAGGGTCGCGATTCCACCCAGTACCTCGACTGGGCAAAGGCGCAGCGCGTGGTCCTGCCCAAGCTCAAGCCCTCCACCAAGACCATCTCCCTGCGCCTGCCGCAGCATCTGCTGGATGCCATCAAGGCGGCGGCCAACGCGCGCGACGTGCCCTACCAGTCGCTGATCAAGGTGTGGCTGCAGGACAAGGTCGAGCAGTGAAAGCCGCTCTCAAATTTTGTTACATCTGTTCCTGCGGTTGTTCTCGCGCGCCAGCGCCGTATGCAATTCCAGCAAGGTCTTGAAAAGACCGCCGAAATCCGCCCTGACCGTCAGACGTTGAACAGGAAGTTCAACACGTCGCCGTCCTTGACCACGTATTCCTTGCCCTCGGCGCGCATCTTGCCGTGGTCCTTGGCGCCTTGTTCGCCTTTGAAGCTGATGAAGTCAGCGAAGGCGATGGTCTGGGCGCGGATGAAGCCGCGCTCGAAGTCGGTGTGGATCACGCCCGCAGCTTGTGGCGCGGTGTCGCCGATGTGGATGGTCCAGGCGCGCACTTCCTTGACGCCTGCGGTGAAGTAGGTCTGCAGCCCCAGCAGATTGAAAGCGGCGCGGATCAGCCGGTTCAAGCCCGGTTCGTCCTGCCCCATCTCGGCCAGGAACATCGAGCGGTCTTCGTCGCTCATCTCCGACAACTCGGCCTCGGTCTTGGCGCAGATCGCCACCACCGGCGCGTTCTGCTTGGCGGCGTATTCCTTCAACCGGTCCAGGAAGGGGTTGTTCTCGAAGCCGTCCTCGGCGACGTTGGCGACGAACATCGCCGGCTTGGCGGTGATCAGGCACATCGGCTTGAGGATCGCGAGTTGTTCCTTGGTGAAATCGATGCCACGAACCGGCTGTGCCTGGTCGAGCGCGGCCTGGCACTTCTCCAGCACCTTGACCAGCGCCGCGGCCTCTTTGTCGTTGCCCGAGCGCGCGGCCTTGACATAGCGGTGCAGGCTTTTCTCGACGGTGGACAGGTCGGCCAGGCAGAGTTCGGTCTGGATCACCTCGATGTCGTTGATCGGATCGACCCGGCCGGTGACGTGGATCACGTTGTCGTCCTCGAAGCATCGCACCACGTTGACGATTGCGTCGGTCTCGCGGATGTGGCTGAGGAACTGGTTGCCCAGGCCTTCGCCCTTGCTGGCCCCGGCCACCAGGCCGGCGATGTCGACGAACTCGACGATCGCCGGCACCACGCGTTCGGGCTTGACGATCAGGCTCAACGCGTCAAGCCGTGGGTCGGGCAGTTCCACCACGCCGACATTGGGCTCGATGGTGCAGAAGGGGTAGTTCTCGGCCGCGATGCCGGCCTTGGTCAAGGCGTTGAAGAGAGTGGACTTGCCCACATTGGGCAGGCCCACGATGCCGCATTGCAGGCTCATGAGGGGCTTTCTACAGGGGGAGGGCCGGCGCCGATGGCGCTGCGCAGCCGCTGATTTTATTCGGTGCGGTCAAGCCGGGCCCGGGTTTCTACAATGCGCCCAATGACGACGCTTGATGTGTGCATCCGTGGACGTGGCGCGGTGGGGCTGGCGCTGGCGCTGGCGCTGGCCAGACAAGGCTTGCGGGTCGGGTTGATCGGTGCCGGCGACGCTGGCGCCGCGCCCGGGGTGCCGCCGGATGTTCGCGCTTATGCGCTCAACACCGCGTCGCGCGCGCTGCTGACCGAACTCAAGGTCTGGGATGCGCTGCCCGGCGATGCGCTCACGCCGGTCGACGACATGCATGTCGAGGGCGACAGCGCCGAGGGTGTGATCGATTTCTCGGCCTGGCAGCAGCGCACCGAGGCCTTGGCCTGGATCGTCGATGCGGCCGAACTCGACACCGCGCTGCGCACCGCAGCGCGATTTGCGCCGCACCTGGTCTGGGTCGAGGAGGGCTCTGCCGACGCCACAGGCGCTGTGCTGAGCGTGTTGGCCGAGGGCAAGGCATCGGCTGGCCGTCAGGCACTGGGGGTTCGCTTCGATGTCCAGGCCTATGGCCACACGGCGTTGGCCGCCCGCTTGGTGTCTGGAGACCCCCACCTCGGCATGGCCAGGCAGTGGTTCCGCTCGCCCGATGTGCTTGCGCTGTTGCCGCTGGACCGCCCCGAACCCGGACGCAGCTACGCGCTGGTCTGGTCGGTGCCGGCGGTTCGCGCCCAGGCCTTGCAGCAGATGCCCGTGGCCGATTTCGAGGCGGCGCTGGCGGACGCCACAGGCGGTGCGGCCGGGCCGTTGCAACTGGCCAGCGGGATGGCAGCCTGGCCGCTGGCACTGGCCCAGGCCGATCGGCTGTGCGGTGCGGGATGGGTGCTGGTGGGCGACGCCGCGCACCTGGTCCACCCGCTGGCTGGCCAGGGCCTGAACCTGGGGCTGGCCGACGTCGCGGCGCTGGCCCGGGTGATCGCCGAACGTGAACCTTGGCGCGCGCTCGGCGACGAGATCTTGCTGCGGCGCTATGTCCGCGAGCGGGCGCTGCCGACCCGTGCGATGGCTTTGCTCACCGATGGCTTGCTGCACTTGTTTGCCCAACCCCAACCCGCGCTGCGGGAACTCCGCAATCGCGGCATGGGTCTGCTCAATCGCATGGCGCCGGTCAAGCGTTTCCTGACCCGGCGCGCACTCGACGCCTGAAATTCACCCTGGACTCCTGATGAAATACCTTGTGACCCAATCTGGCACTGCGCGCGCTGCGCTTGCGACCGTCTTGATCGCCGGTTTCATGGCCAACCCTGCGCTGGCCGACGAAGCGGCGATCCGCAAGAACCTGCCTGAGCGGCTGCCCAATCTCCCCAAGATCGACGAGGTCAGCAAGACGCCGATGGCCGGCTTGTACGAGGTGCGCAT
>RGQD01000333.1 GCA_010030205.1 Betaproteobacteria bacterium | reverse complement strand
TAGCGCGCGCCGCCGACTATCTCTATCCTGGTGGTTTGTTAATTGTAGAAATTGGCCACAATCGCGACGCCTTGGAAAACGCTTATCCGGCGCTCCCCTTTATCTGGCTAGAAGTCAGCGCTGGCGACCAATTTGTCTTTATGTTGCGCCGCGAAGATCTCATTTAAACAATGACTGTTGAGCATTACGAAAACTTTCCGGTCGCCTCGGTGCTGTGTCCGCCCGCTCTGCGGGCGCCAGTGCGGGCGATCTACCGCTTTGCGCGCACCGCCGACGACCTGGCCGACGAAGGCGTTGCCAGCGTGGCCGAGCGCCGAGCCAGTCTGGCGAACTACCGCGAGGCGCTCAGGGCCGCAGCAGCGGGCCAGTTGCCGGCGGGGCCATGGTCACAAGTCTTCGTCCCCTTGGGTCAGGAATTGCGCGCACATCGCTTGCCACTGAGAGCAGCTGCTCGACTACTGCAGGCGCTCCGCCAACCCGATTGGGCGGCTGATGCTGCACTTGGCCGGTGTGCACGACGAGGTCTCGCTGACGCAGTCAGATGCGATTTGCAGCGCGCTGCAACTGATCAACTTCTGGCAAGACGCCAGCGTCGATCTACCGCGCGGCCGCCACTATGTGCCCGTCGCCGATGCCCAGCGCCACGGTCTAGAACTCGATGACTTGCGTTTGGGTGCCGACAATCCGGCCACCCAAGCCTTGCTGCGAGAGCTCTGCCAGTGGGCGTCCGCGCTGATGAAAGAAGGCGCACCGCTGACCTGGCGGGTGCCGGGTCGGCTAGGCTGGGAGCTGCGACTGGTGGTGCAAGGCGGCCTGCGCATCCTTGAGAGAATCGGCCAGATGCAGTACCGCACCCTCAGCCAGCGCCCTGCCCTGCGCGCTCAAGACTTGCCCGTGATGCTGTGGCGCGCCTTGCGCATGCGGGCCGGCCTGCATACGCCCGGTTTTGCACTGCCCTGAACCCGCCGCGATGAATCCTCAGCAATATGTCCAGCAAAAGGCTGCGGCCAGCGGTTCATCGTTTTATTACGCGTTCTTGTTCCTGCCACCGCCGCGCCGCGCTGCGATCACGGCTTTCTACGCCTTCTGCCGCGAGATCGACGACGTGGTCGACGAGATGCGCGACGCCAGCGTTGCTGCCACCAAACTGGCCTGGTGGCAACAGGAAGTGGCGCGCAGCTTCGCCGGCAGCCCGTCGCATCCTGTGATGCAGGCGCTGACGCCTCAGGCCTCGGCTTTCGGCATCACGGCCGACCACTTGCTGGCAGTGATCCAAGGCTGCCAGATGGATCTAGACCAGACACGCTACCTCGACTTCCAGGGCCTGCAGCGCTACTGCGAACTCGTGGCGGGCGTCGTTGGCGAGGTGGCGGCGCGAATCTTTGGTCACACCGAGTCGGCAACCCTGGCCTACGCGCACCGACTGGGGCTGGCACTGCAGCTGACCAACATCATTCGAGATGTTGGCGACGATGCGCGGATGGGCCGGATCTACCTGCCGGTGACCGAATTGCAGCGATTCGATGTCAAAGCCCACGAGATCCTCCAGCGCGAGTCGCCCTGGGGCTACAGCGAGCGCTTCTCAGCACTGATGCGTTTCCAGGCTGAGCGCGCTCACCAAACCTACGACCAAGCAATGAGCTTGCTGCCTGACGCTGATAGGCTGACGCAAAAGCCAGGCCTGATGATGGCCAACATCTACCGCAGCTTGCTGCGCGAGATCGAGGCCGACGGTTTCCAGGTGCTGCACCAGCGCACCTCGCTGACACCGCTGCGCAAGCTGTGGATTGCGCTGCTGACCCACTGGCGCGGGCGGTGAACCCAGCGGGCCGACCAGCCCGAAGGATTGCGGTTGTAGGCGCAGGCTGGGCCGGCCTCGCCGCCGCAGTCGAGGCGGTCCGACAAGGCGCTCAGGTCACGCTGTTCGAGATGTCGCACGCAGCCGGGGGCCGAGCGCGACGGGTCAGCACCACAGCAGGTGACTTCGACAACGGCCAGCACATCCTGATCGGCGCGTACAGCGCCACGCTGGCGCTGATGCGCAGTGTTGGCGCCGATCCCCAAGCGCTGCTGCTGCGCCAGCCCTTGACCTTGACTTACCCCGACGGCCAAGGCCTGCGATTGCCTACAGGCCCGCCAATGCTGGCATTCGTCCGCGCCGTTGTGGGTGCCCATGGCTGGCGCTGGTCACACCGGCTCGCACTGTTGCGCGCAGCGACAGGCTGGTTGCTCAAAGGATTCGATTGCGACCCGCGGCTGTCGGTGCAGCAACTGTGCGCTGACCTGCCTGCAACTGTGCTGCAGGACTTGGTCGAGCCTTTGTGCGTGGCCGCGCTCAACACACCGGCCGAACAAGCCAGCGCGCGCGTGTTCCTGCGGGTGCTGCACGACGCGCTGTTTGCTGGCCGAGGCAGCGCCGACCTGTTGTTGCCCACAGCGCCGCTGTCGGCTTTGCTGCCCGATCCAGCTTGGTCCTGGCTGCTGGCCGCCGGCGCGGACTGCCGGGCTGGCTGGCGTGTTCAATCGTTGCAGCGCGACGGCGCCGCTTGGCAACTCGACGGCGAAGCCTTCGACGGCGTGGTGCTGGCCTGCAGCGCCAAGGAAGCTACCCGACTGGCCGCACCCGTCGACCCGCGCTGGGCTGACAAAGCCGCCGCGCTGCGCTATCAGCCCATCGTCACGGTCTACCTGGCCGACGCGTCGCTGCGCCTGCCGCAAGCC
This sequence comes from Betaproteobacteria bacterium, assembly GCA_010030205.1. GTDB lineage: Bacteria > Pseudomonadota > Gammaproteobacteria > Burkholderiales > Burkholderiaceae_C > Pseudaquabacterium. The sequence continues at coordinate 2,091 of RGQD01000333.1, read as the reverse complement.
ATGCTGTCGCTGCGCACTGGCGATGATGCGCCGGCGCAGTTCGTGTTCGACCTGGGTTTGCTGGGTGCCCGCCCGGGCTGCTTTGCCTTCATCGTCAGCGGCGCCGCGCCTTGGCTATGCCAGGGCCTGGCGGCCTGCGGCCAGGCGGTGTTGCAACAGGCTCGCAGCGCGTTTGCCGGCGCTTTCATGGCCACAGACACCGTTCAACACCTCAGCGCCGAACGCCGGGCCTGGTGGCTGCGGGCGACTACATCGCCGGCGCGTACCCCGCCACGCTGGAGGGGGCGGTGCGTTCAGGCATCGCAGCCGCGCAGGCCTTGACCTGACGCCCAGGCGTCAACTCTGCGATCAACACAGCGGTTTGACATCACAGTCGGCTCCACACCACACCACGATGTCAATTGGCATTTCGCCATGCAAAAATGGAGAGCCTCTCCAGGACAACATGATGAATCCCAAGAAAGACAGCCAGACGCCAGCGATTCAAGTGATCGAGCGCTTGTTTTCGCTGCTCGACGCCTTGGCTGCCCAACAAGACCCGGTCTCGCTCAAACAGTTGAGCGAAACCACCGGGCTGCATCCATCCACAGCACACCGCATCCTCAACGATCTGGCCATCGGCAGGCTGGTCGACAGGCCCGAGGCTGGCAGTTACCGCCTGGGCATGCGCTTGCTCGAGCTCGGCACCCTGGTCAAAGCCAGGTTAGACGTTCGGGACGCTGCGCTGGGTCCGATGCGTGAGTTGCACAAGCTGACGCACCAGCCTGTGAACTTGTCAGTGCGCCAGGGTGACGAGATCGTCTACATCGAGCGCACCTACAGCGAACGCTCGGGCATGCAGGTGGTACGCGCAGTGGGTGGTCGGGCGCCGCTGCACCTGACCTCGGTGGGCAAACTGTTTCTCGCACACGACGACCCGCAGCGCGTGCGCGCTTATGCAACCCGCACCGGGCTGGCTGGTCACACCCGCAACAGCATCACCGAACTGCCTGCGCTCGAACGAGAACTCGCGCAGGTGCGGCAACATGCGCTGGCCAGGGACAACGAGGAACTTGAACTCGGTGTGCGCTGCATGGCCGCAGGCATCTTTGACGACCAGAGCCGCTTGGTCGCAGGCTTGTCGATCTCCGCGCCAGCTGATCGGCTGGAGGAGAGTTGGGCTGACCGGGTCAAATCGACCGCGGCGCAGATTTCGACCTCGCTCGGCCACCGGGGGGCCTGAACCCGCCCGGTGGGTGCAGGGGGCTCAGGAGCTTCGGCGCGCCAGATTGGCCTGAGCTGCCGAATCGCCCACCCACTTGCGGATGCGCTCTGCATCCCCGATGCGAGAGTACTTGCCGGTCGAGTCCAGCAACACCATGATCAGCTTGCGGCCGGCCATCTTGGCCTGGATCACCATGCAACGACCCGCCTCGGAGATGTAGCCCGTCTTCTGCAGACCGATGTCCCACTGCGGATTGCGAACCAGCCCATTCGTGGTGTGAAACTGCATCATGCGCTTGCCCACCGCCACTTGAGCCTCTTGAGAGGTAGAGAGCTCGCGCAGCAGCGGCACCTGATGCGCCTCTTTGACCAGCACGGCCAGGTCTTGCGCGCTTGACTGGTTCTTGCTAGACAGGCCGGTCGGCTCGACATAGTGCGTGTCGCGCATGCCCAAGACGGAGGCCTTCTGGTTCATCGCCATCACAAATGCCGCCAATCCACCAGGATAGTGGCGGCCCAACGCGTTGGCAGCCCGATTCTCCGATGACATCAGCGCCAGGTGCATCATCTCGCCCCGCGTCAGTTGGGTGCCGACCGCCAAGCGCGATCGACTGCCTTTTTCAGTGTCAACGTCATCTTGGGAGATGGTCAGCACATCAGCCATCGACTGCTGACTTTCGGTGATCACCAGACCGGTCATCAGCTTGGTGATCGAGGCAATTGGCAACACCGCGCCAGGGTTCTTGGAAAACAACACCTCATTGGTGTCCTGATCGATCACCAAAGCCACGCTGGATTTCAGCGCCAAGGCATCGCCTCCAGCGTGCAGGCCTTGGATAGCGCCAAAACTGGCTTGCGCAGGCGCTTCAGCACGAGCGACCAGGCGAC
>RGQD01000332.1 GCA_010030205.1 Betaproteobacteria bacterium | reverse complement strand
GCACCTTGGAATCCCTGATATCCAAACGAACCGGTATAACCTTGATTACCTTGGAATCCCTGATTACCTTGGAAACCTTGACTACCAAACGAACCGGTATAACCTTGATTACCTTGGAATCCCTGATATCCAAACGAACCGGTATAACCTTGATTACCTTGGAAACCTTGATTACCAGCACCTTGGAATCCCTGATATCCAAACGAACCGGTATAACCTTGATTACCTTGGAATCCTTGATATCCAAATGAACCTGTATAACCTTGATTACCTTGACTACCAAATGAACCTGTATAACCTTGATTACCTTGGAATCCCTGATTACCTTGGGCACCAACGCTACCTGCGTAACCTTGATTACCTTGGAATCCCTGATTACCTTGGGCACCAACGCTACCTGCGTAACCTTGATAACCTTGCACACCTATACTACCGGTATACCCCTGGAAACCTTGATTTCCCTGAAAACCCTGACTTCCTTGACTTCCTTGACTTCCTTGATATCCTTGACTTCCTTGATTGCCTTGGAAACCTTGAACACCTTGATTACCTTGGAATCCCTGATAACCAAATGATCCAGTATATCCCTGACGTCCCTGGTATCCTTGATTACCTTGGAATCCCTGATAACCATATGAACCAGTATAACCTTGATTACCCTGGAAACCTTGATCACCCTGATTACCTTGATTACCCTGTGGTCCTTGTACATTACCAACATCTGTCCATGCAGATCCAGTCCATACAGCTAGGTGACCAGAGCTTGTTAAAATATATGCATTACCCGATGAACCTATTGGACGTGCTGTTTGTAGATCTGATAATGTATTATAAGATCCTAAAATAGTAACTGATGTTCCATCATTACCTTGGAAACCTTGACTACCAAATGAACCGGTATAACCTTGATAACCTTGATAACCAAATGAACCAGTATAACCCTGATTACCTTGGAAACCCTGATTACCTTGGAAACCTTGACTACCGAATGAACCAGTATAACCCTGATTACCTTGAAATCCCTGATTACCTTGGAAACCCTGATTACCTTGGAATCCTTGAGTACCTTGGAAGCCTTGATTGCCTTGATTCCCATATGAACCAGTATAACCTGTTTGATCGACAATATTAATTGCACCAATCATTCCAGAATGGTATATACATTGATAGACTATTATTGATGGAGCATCAAACGGTACCTGATATGTTACTACGGTTGGAGTTGTTCCATCCCCATAGGCGCCCGAACTAGGGTTATTTCCAGTAGTACCTGGTACTACAGAAGTATCACCATTATTTAATCTTAGTGCTAGTGGGTGACTGCTGGTTATATTAGTTAGATTAAAATAATATAATTGTCCTCTAACTACAGTTAATGTTGGATATGTAGAATCAGCAAATCCGTTAACTGAGTAATTAAATCCTACATTCTGAAAGATAAATTCTGTGCCTCCGGCAATGCCTTGACTACCAGTATAACCTTGATTACCTTGGAAGCCTTGATTACCAACTCCTTGGAAGCCTTGATTACCTTGACTGCCTTGATTACCTTGGAAGCCTTGATTTCCAAATGAGCCGGTATATCCAACCGAACCGGTATATCCCTGCGCACCTTGAACACCTTGATTGCCTTGAACACCTTGATTTGCCTTGATATCCATATGAACCGGTATAACCTTGATTGCCCTGGAAGCCTTGATTGCCTTGGAAACCTTGATTACCCTGATAGCCTTGATTGCCTTGGAAACCTTGATTACCTTGTGGTCCTTGTATATTACCAACATCTGCCCACGAAGTCCCATTCCAAATTGCCAAGTGTCCAGTGTTAGTTAATATGTATCCATTTCCTAAAGATCCTGTTGGATGCGCGGTTTGTAAATCTGATAATGTATTATACGATCCTAAAATGGTAATTGATGTTCCATCATTACCTTGAAACCCTTGATTACCACTGCTACCGGTATAACCAACGCTACCTGTATAACCTTGGAAGCCTTGAACACCTTGATTACCTTGGAAGCCTTGATACCCTTGAACACCGGCACCTTGATTTCCTTGGAAACCTTGACTACCCCCACTAGTAAATAAAGATCCATTTTTATATAAATTACCACTAAAATAAATATCGCCACCAATACCAACACCGCCCGCAACTACTAATGCTGCACTTGTTGTTGATGTTGCAGTAGTAGTATTAGTAATTGTAGTAACGCCTACTATCTTAACTCCGCCAGTGGTTTCTAAATTAGGAAGTTTTAAAAGTCCTGTGCTTGGGGTAAAATTTAAATCTGCATTAACTCCCGGGGTTGAGTAAGCACCTGGGCCAGCTGCCATAGTAATATAATAAGGAGCAGAAATAGCATTAGTTAATGTATTAATGAATACCTTATCTGATTGTCCAGCAGTGGATGGAACAATGGTACTAGCACTAACCCAAGTAGCAGTAGTCCCATTGCTTTGTAATATGGATCCGGATGCACCGATAGAAATAAATGTAGTGGTATCTGTTCCACTTTGAATAGGTATTGCTCCTTGAGCCCCACCTTGAATGTTTCTAATTAATGTAGCTGCTGGACCCTGAAAACCTTGATTACCCTGAACACCTTGATTACCAGCACCTTGGCTACCTTGATTGCCTTGGAATCCCTGAACACCCTGAACTCCTTGATTTCCTTGGAAACCGGCACCTTGTGTTCCTTGAAACCCTTGAGTTCCGCGACTACCTTGAAATCCTTGCACACCTTGGAAACCAGCACCCTGTGTACCCTGAAATCCTTGAGAACCTACGCTTCCCCAATATCCAGAAGTACCAATTCCTTGACGTCCTTGGAAACCTTGCGTACCCTGAAATCCTTGACGTCCTTGCACACCTTGTACACCTTGAGATCCTTTTGTACCAAGTAAATCTCTAGTTTGAGATACTGTAAGTGTAACATTTAGTAAGCCATCCTGTACAATGAATAGGGTACCCCCATCCGTGGGCTTGGTTAACGCTGGTAATGCTGTTAAATCTGTTCTTGTAGCCATAAGTTAATTACCTATCATGTATATGTGATAGTGTATTTATTACTTAGGTAATTTTTGTTTAACTTCGTCTAGTTCGGCTTTAAGTTCTTTAATAGCTTCAATTAATAGTGCTGTAATATTGCCATAATCAACAGAAAGTGTATCTTGTTTTGTTTCAGGATCAATGTTAGATATTACAACTTCGGGTAATATTTCTTTAATTTCTTGAGCAATTACACCAATACGTCTAACTTTGGTAGTATCCTCCTCCATTATTCTATTGTAATAAACGCCCCGCAATTTTAAAGTTTTAGACAATGCATTGTCAACAGTAACAATATTTTTCTTAATTTTAATATCAGAGTATGCAGTAACGTTACCGCCGGAAGTAAAGTCGTTATTTTCTAAGTTAATCTGAACCGGCCATAAACCGTTGTATGTTTCCCAGGTCTGAGAATTATTTCCGTTACCTCTTAGCACATACAATACATTACTATTACAGTGAATCATGGCACTTCTATTATCAGTATCTTGAAAATATATAGTTGGGCTTGCGTTGTTTATAGCTATATTACCAGTAAATGTTCCACCGCCAAATGGGTAACCTGTAGCACCCGTAGCACCAGTACCACCTGTAGCACCTTGAGCACCAGTACCACCTGTAGCACCAGTAGCACCAGTAGCACCAGTAGCACCTTGAGCACCATTACCACCATTTGTACCAGCTGCCCCTTGAGCACCTGTAGCACCTTGAGCACCAGTACCACCATTTGTACCGGCTGCACCTTGGGCACCTGTAGCACCATTACTACCATTTGTACCAGCTGCCCCTTGAGCACCTGTAGCACCTTGGAAACCTTGAAATCCTTGAGCCCCGGTACCGCCACCAACACCCTGGAAGCCTTGGAATCCTCTATCCCCTTGAGCACCAGTTCCACCATTTGTACCGGCTGCACCTTGAGCACCTGTAGCACCTTGAGCACCATTACCACCATTTGTACCGGCTGCACCTTGGGCACCTGTAGCACCATTACTACCATTTGTACCAGCTGTCCCTTGAGCACCTGTAGCACCTTGAGCACCTGTAGCCCCTTGAGCACCTGTAGCCCCTTGGAAACCTTGATTACCTTGAGAACCAGTACCGCCACCAGCACCTGTAGCACCCCGCACCCCGACATCAGTGATGGTCCAAGAACTAGCAGAACCAGTACCAACATTATAATCAGCAGCAATAGCAAAACTGGTTCCACCGGTAATTGTAACAGTACCCTCAAAGTAATTAGCCACAGTATTAACTGCACGTACTCGACTACCTGTAATAAACGCACCTTGTTTATTTGTAGTTAATGTAATTGTTCCAGTAGCAGCAGGTGTTGCGGTTGTTGTAGATGTTACCCCATCAAATCCTATACCAAATGAACCAGTATATCCTTGGAAGCCCTGATTACCCTGAGAACCAGTACCACCACCAGCGCCCTGGAATCCTTGAGCACCAAATGAACCAGTATAACCAACACTACCGGTATAACCTTGGAAACCTTGATTGCCTTGGAATCCTTGATTGCCCTGGAATCCTTGAGCACCAAATGAACCAGTATAACCAACTGATCCCCAATATCCATAACCTACTGAAATACCATTTTTATATATATTACTACCGACATATAAATCTCCACCAACACCAGCTCCACCTGATACTACTAATGCACCTGTAGTGGTTGATGTAGCGTTTGTGGTATTACTAGTTTTAATAACATCATCGGTTTGAATCAACGTTGTAGTAACTGTGGTGTATTGTATGGTTAATTTATTAGCAACAATTTCACCACC
>RGQD01000331.1 GCA_010030205.1 Betaproteobacteria bacterium | reverse complement strand
GCCGAGCTGAGAGGGCGTCAGCGCGGCCAGCTGGGTGCTGGACAAGGCCGCGACCTGGGCCGGCGTCAAGCCGGCCAGTTGCGTGGCGGACAGCGCGACCAGTTGGGCCGCGGTCAGCGCGGCGAGCTGTGCGTTGCTCAGTGCGCCCAGCTCCGCAGCGGTCAACCCGCCGACTTGCGCCGTGCTGAAGCCGCCGAGCTGAGAGGGCGTCAGCGCGGCCAGCTGGGTGCTGGACAAGGTCGCGACCTGGGCCGGCGTCAAACCGGCCAGTTGCGCAGCGGACAGCGCGGTCAGTTGGCTCGCGGTCAGAGCGGCGAGCTGCGCGTTGCTCAGCGCACCCAGCTCCGCAGCGGTCAGTCCGCTGATCTGCGCCTTGCTGAAGCTGCCGAGTTGCAAGGGCGTCAGCGCGGCCAGCTGGGTGCTGGACAAGGCCGCGATCTGGGCCGGCGTCAAGCCGGCCAGTTGGGTGGCGGACAGCGCGGCCAGTTGGGCCGCGGTCAGGCCTGCGAGCTGCGCGTTGCTCAACGCGGCCAGCTCCGCAGCGGTCAGTCCGCTGATCTGCGCCGTGCTGAAGCTGCCCAGCTGCGAGGGCGTCAGCGCGGCCAGCTGGGTGCTGGACAGGGCTGTGACCTGCGCCGCCGTGATGCCGGCCAGCTGGTTGGCGGACAGTGCAGCCAGTTGTGTCGCGGTCAGGCCTGCGAGCTGCGCGCTGCTCAGCACGCCCAGCTCCGCAGCGGTCAACCCGCCGATCTGGGTCGCGCTGAGCGCGCCGAGCTGCGACGCGGACAAGGCGCCGACCTGGCTGCTGGACAGCCCGGCAATCTGCGCGGGTGTCAGCCCCGCGAGCTGCGAACCCGTCAACAGCGCGAGCTGGGAAGCGGGCAAGGCAGCGATCTGCAAGGCGGAGAAGACGGCAATCTGGGCTGGCGTCAGCGCGGCCAACTGGCTGTCGGAGAACTGCCCCATCTGCAGCGTGCTCATCGCCACCAGCTGCGAGTCGCTGAGTGCCGCGACCTCGGACGCCGTCAATGTCGGGACCTTGAGGCCGTTGCCGACCACGATGCTGCCACCGTTGAGCGTCGTCGTGCCGGTGTAGGTGGGCGGGCTGATCTGGACCAAGGTGCCGCTGCCCACCTTGGTCAGCGACCCCGCGCCAGCGATCGGTTGTTCGACCTGGAGTGCACCGGCGCCGCCCACGGTCAAGTCCATGCCCAGCGCGGTGACGATCGCATCACCGCTGGTCGCGTTGAGCTGCAGCGAACTGCCGGCGTCGGTGACGATCGATGCGCTGGCACCCAGCGTGATGGCGCCAGCGTAGGTGTTCGTGCCGCTGGCGCTTCGCAGCGCGCCGCCTTGGTCGACCCCGGTGCCGCTGAGCGTCAGCGCCTCTGCGCCAATCGCGATGTTGCCCACAAGCTCCAGTGCCCCGCCCGAGGCGACGTTGGTGCCGCCCACCGTGCTGCCCAGCGCGCTGCTGTTGGCTGCCCGCAGCACGCCGGCGCTGATGGTGGTGGCGCCGTCATAGGTGTTGGTGCCCGACAGGGACAAGGTGCCGGCGCCCGCCTTGCTGAGCATGCCCGGCCCAGAGATCCGCTGTAGGTGTTGGTGCCCGACAGGGACAAGGTGCCGGCGCCCGCCTTGCTGAGCATGCCCGGCCCAGAGATTGCGTTGGCAAACGACAGCGCTGCGCTGTTGGCAAAACCCAGCGTCCCGCTGTTGCTGATCGCGCTGGTGGGCGTCAGCGCGCCCAGGTTGGCGTCGTCGAAGACCACGCTGCTGCCGGCCGGGATGACCACCGTGGCGACGTTGCCCAGCGTCGGGATGGCGCCGCCGGCCCAGTTGCTGGCGAGCGACCAGTTGCCACCCGTCGCGCCGATGTAGGTGACGCTGGCCAGCTGCGTGATGCTGCCCAAGGCCCCGCTGACAGTCGTCGGCAAGACGTAGTTGGACAACAAGGTGCTGCTGTTGGCGGCGTAGTCGGTGCTGGTGAGCGCGCTCACCATCACGGTCTTGCCCGTGCCGACGTTGCTGTTGTCGTAGCTGCCGGCGGACTTGGTCACTGTCGCACCTTCGCCACCGACAAAGCCGTTGAGCAGGAAGTTGCCGCTCGCGAGTGTCGCAACGCTGCTGCCGTCGTAGACCTTGGTCACGTTGCCCGCCAGGCTCGCGGTGAGCGTCGCTGGCGAGACCTTCAATGTGCCGTCGGTGTATCCCAGCGTGTAGTTAGAACTGCTCACCCCGCTGAGCGTGATCGGGTAGCTGCCGGCGTTGACCGCGCCCTGGCTGCTGCCTGCGTAAGCCAGCGTTCCGCTGAGCACCTTGCTGTCCTCGCTGTTGACGAAACCCGCATAGCTCACGCCGTTGCCGCCGCTGTAGGCCTTGCCGTCGTAGGCCTTGTTCGCTGCGTTGGCGGCCACGGTCAGCGCCGCTTTGTCCACCTTGTTGCTGCCGGGCAAGTAGCTGAAGCTGTAGTTGCTGGCCAAGCCCACGCCCATCACGGCGCTGCTCGGCGTGACCGTGTAGCTGCCGGCTTGCGCCACAGCACTGGCGGTGGCGCCCGCTTCACCCGCCACCTTGGTGACCGACGACACCCAGTCGCCTTGCGCCAGCGCACTGCTTGTAAAGCCGGTGTTGCTGGTCAGGTCCGCGTAGGTGCTCACGCCGTCATAAGTGGTCGTGCGTACCACACCGGTCACCGTGACCGATTTTTGGGTTATGTCTGCGCTGGCGGTGCTGGCCGAATTGGTCAAAACGTAATTGCTGGCAACCCCACCCTTGCCGTTGGCTAGGCTGTAGCCTGTTGCGGTCACGCTCTTGCCGGTCTGCGCGTTGGCATCCGCAAAGCTCGCAACGCCAGGCAACAGGATCAAACTCTCGTTGGCCACGCCGGTCGCCACAGCGCCCCAGTTGCTGATGGCAACGCTTGGATTGCCATCGTAGGTTTTGTTGGTGGCGGTCAAGCCGGTCACCGTCAGAGGTTTGGCGGTGATGGCCCCCACCGTGCCCGTGATGGAGGTGGGCAAGACATAGTTCGTCAGCACCGTGGTGCCGTCCGCCAAATAGTCATCCGGTGTCAAGCTCACGCTGACCAGTTTGGCGTTGCCGACGTTCGCGTTGTCGTAGGCGCCACTGGCCTTCTTCACTGTCGCACTGTCGGTGCTCACCCAGCCCGTCAAAATGTAGTTGGCACTGGTGAGCGTGGCCGTGTCGGTGCCGTCATAGACCTTGGTGATCGGACCTTGCAAAACGCCAGTGATCGGTGTTGTGGTGATGGTCACCGGTTCCACCGTCAACGCTGCGTCGAAGTATTTGATGCTGTAGTTGTTGCTCGACAGACCTTGCGGCGTGATGGTGTACGCGCCGGCATTGATGGCGTTCTGGCTGTCGCCCGTGTACGACAAAGTTCCGCTCAAGACTGTTGAGACCTCGTTGTTGACCAAGCCGCTGATCACTACGCCATGGCCGCCGAGGTACGCCTCGCCGTCGTAGATTTTTCTGTCGCTTTGGGCCGTGACCGTGAGGGCTGCCTTGTTGATGACGCCATTGGTGCCTGCCATGCTATTGCCCGCAGTCAGCACATAGTTGCCCTGGTCCACGCCGCCGAGCGTCAGGTTTTTGACGTCATAGTTCGTCGTTCCAGCGTTGGCGCTGGCATAAGCACCTTGTCCGGTCACAGACACTTTGTCCGCCGCCAAGGCGCCGCTCAATGTCAGGCTCATGGCCGGCATGCCGGCGTTGCCGTCGTAGGTCTTGGACAAACCACTGCCCACCGATGCCGACACCGCCTTCGGATTGACCGTCAATGCACCGGTGGTGGTGATGGAGTTGTTGTAATTGGCGCTGCTGTTGGTGACGCTGCTGGCGCCAAGCTGGTAGCCGCCAAACGCATTGAGCTTGCCTGCGTTGCTGAGTGAGGCGCTTTGCGCGCCCACGGTGAACGATGTGGACCCGCCGTCGCTATCGACCAAGTTGAACGTCGAACCCACGACCGATGCGCTGCTGGTCAGGTCAATCACCGTGTTGGTGCTGCTTTTGAGATATTGGGCCGATTTCAGGCTGTACACCGGATCCGCGGCATAAGTGGCGGCGGTGTTGTTGAACTTCACCAGCAACTGGTCGGCCGGCACGATCGTGTAATTGCCCGGCACGTAGGTGATGCTGTAGTTGGTGTTCGTCAGCCCGGGAATGGAGGCTTGCAGTGCAGCTGTGTAAGTACCCGCAGCTGAAGTGGCTGTGCGGGTGATGCTCAAGCTGCCCAGGGTTGAGATCGACTGCCCGGTGACAAAGCCTGTGTAGCTGGCGCCGGCATAACCCGCAGTGTCGGTTTGGCCCACGAAACGCGCATCGTCGTTGACGCGGATGGTCAGGCCTTTTGGACTGACCGTGAGCGTGCCCGGGCTGTAGGTGATGCTGTAATTCTTGGACGTCAAGCCCGATGCCGTCAGGGCATAGGTGCCGGCATTGACAGCACCTTGCGCGGCACCTGCATACACCGCCGAGCCGCCCAAGGCGGCGCTGCCCTCGCCAGCAACGAAGCCGCTGTACGACAAACCATTGCCCAACGAATAAGCGCCGCCATCGTAGACCTTCGACGCGTCCTTGGCGGCGATCGTCAAGGGCGCCTGCGTGACCGTGATCTTGGGGTTGGTGGCGGCGTAGCCCAAAGCTTCGGCGGCCGCTGTCTTGCTGACCTCGTAGACGCCCACGTCGTACACATTGGAAGCGTTGAGCGTGGCGGTGGTCTTGGGCGCGATGGTCGTGCGAACCAGCAGCGCCTGGCTCACCTTGGCCTCGTCGCTGTTTTGCAAGCCCAGTGCGTAATTGCCGGTGCTGCTGTAGGTGTTCAAGC
>RGQD01000034.1 GCA_010030205.1 Betaproteobacteria bacterium | reverse complement strand
TTCACCGCCAGCGTGTGCAACCTCAACCCGAGCTCACGCGGCCAGGTGCAGATCCGCTCCTCTCGGCCAGAGGATGCGCCGGCGATCATGGCCAATTACCTGTCGACCGAGCAGGACCGCAAGATTGCCGCAGAGTCGCTGCGCCTGACCCGGCGTATCGCGGCCCAACCGGCACTGGCGAGGTACCAACCGCGCGAGGTCAAGCCCGGCATTGAATTCCAGAGCGACGACGAGCTGGCGCGGCTGGCGGGTGATATCGGCACCACGATCTTTCACCCGGTGGGCACCTGTCGAATGGGCCGCGACGACGACCCGATGGCGGTGGTCGACAGCGAGTTGCGGGTACGCGGCGTGGCGGGCCTGCGCATCGCTGACGCCAGCGTGATGCCCAGCATCACCAGCGGCAACACCAACTCGCCGACACTGATGATCGCCGAGCGCGCGGCAGAGTGGCTGCGCCTGGCCGGCGCCTGAGGTCCAGGCCAAGCGGCAACACGAACAGGGCTGTCGCGAGCGGAAATATTTCTGGACTGTTGCAGGCGAAATGAATGCGAGGGTTATCCCAGAGTGACGGGATGGCAGCAGATTGCATAGAGTTCGCGCACTCGGTTTGAGCGGCCTGCCGCACAAACCCGGGAGACCGAGGAGACATCATCAGAACGATCGGGCGAAGAACCTGGCGCGAGAAGCCTGCGCCGACCAGGCAGCACCCTGTTTATTGGCGCCAGGCTTTCCAGCTTGGCGCTTTTTTTTCGCGGCTTGGCCGGAAAACAATGCGCCAAGGGTGGTGGATCGAGCTCAACCCTGTCCTCGAAACCCCGATTGGCAGCCCTTGCGCCAGCAGCTACGCTGCAGCACTCTGAAATAGTTGCTTCGAAAGGTCATCGTCATGCGCCACACCCCTGTTGAACCGTCCAAGCTCGCGCTGCAGCGCCTCTACCACTGGGAGCAGACAGCGCCCTCAAGAGTGGTGCTGACCCAGCCCATGGGCGGCGGCGCGCTGAGAGATTTCAGCTGGTCGCAGGTGATGGATGGGGCCCGCCGCATGGCCGCGCACCTGAAAGCCCAGGGATTGCAGCCGGGCGATCGGGTCGGGCTGATCTCCAAGAACACCGCCTGGTGGATGATGGCCGATTTTTCGATCTGGCTGGCTGGCGGCGTGTCGGTGCCGCTCTACCCGACACTGGCAGCCGAGACCATCCGCCAGATCCTGGACCACAGCGAAGCGCGCTGGCTGTTCATCGGCAAACTCGACGGCTGGGACGCGATGCGACCTGGCGTTGCGCCGGCAGTCGCCGCCGGGATGGCGTGCATCCGGTTGCCGCTGGCGCCGGGTCTGGACCAGATGCCTGCAGGAACCCGGGACTGGGAGGCGATCGTCGCGGGCACCGCGCCGCTGGCGGGCCAGCCGCTGCGCGACGGCGACGAGCTCGCGACCATCATGTACACCTCGGGCACGACCGGCGCGCCCAAGGGCGTGATGCACAGCTTTGGCACCTTCGCCTGGTCCATCGAATCAGGTTTGAAGCGGATGGAGGGCATCAAGGACGGCTCGCGCATGCTGAGCTACCTGCCGCTGTCGCATGTCGCCGAGCGCACGCTCGTCGAGCACGGACTGTTGGCCACTGGCATGCACGTGTTCTTCGCCGACAGCCTCGAGACCTTCGCCCAGGACCTGCAGCGCGCCAAGCCAACCGCGTTCTTCACGGTGCCGCGGCTGTGGGTCAAGTTCCAGCAAGGCGTGTCGGCCAAGATGCCGCCGGCCAAGCTCGAGTTCTTGCTCAAGATCCCGATCCTCAACCGCATCGTTCGCAAGAAGATCCTCGGCGCGCTCGGGCTGGACCAATGCCAGTTCGCCGCCGGCGGCGCCGCGCCGATGCCGCCAGCCCTGCTGAACTGGTACGCCAGGCTCGGGCTGCCCATCGTCGAGCTCTACGGCATGACCGAGAACTGCGGCGTCTCACACGCCACGCTGCCCGGCGTGCAGCGCCCCGGCACGGTGGGCCCGACCTACGACGGCGTGGAGTGCAAGATCGACCCCGCCAACGGCGAGATCCTGGTGCGCAGCCACGGCCTGATGCTGGGCTATTACAAAGAGCCCGAGCTCACACAACAGGCCGTCACGCCAGACGGCTGGCTGCACACCGGCGACAAGGGGACGGTAGACGCCGAGGGCTACCTGAAGATCACCGGCCGGGTCAAAGACTTGTTCAAGACCAGCAAGGGCAAATATGTTGCACCGGCGCCGATCGAGGACAAGCTGGTGATGCACGCATCGGTCGAGGCCTGCTGTGTGACCGGCGCCAACCTGGGCCAACCGCTGGCAGTGTTGATGCTCAACGCCGAGGCGATCGGCGCGACCCGCAACGCAGCTGGTCGCGAGACGCTGCGGGTTTCGCTGACCGCGCACTTGCAGGCGGTCAACGCCGGCCTGGACCCGCACGAGCAGCTCGACAGCCTGATCGTCGTGACCGAGCCCTGGACGGTGGACAGCGGCTTCATCACGCCGACCTTCAAAGTCAAGCGCAACCGGGTCGAGGAGGTCTATGGAGCGCGCTATGAAGCCTGGGCCGGGTCACGCGAGGCCGTGATCTGGGCCGATTGATCGACCGCAACAGGCCGGTCAACCGGCTTTCGCGGCCGAAATCTTGACCCCCTGCGCCCACTTTTTGCCCTCGGCAGCGATGAAGCTGGCGAAGTCGGCGCTGCTGCCGCCGCCGCCGGGGATCGCGCGCTGCGACAACAGCCGCTCCTGGAGCGCCGGGCTGACCAGGGCCTAGCCGGTTTCTTGCTGGATGCGGCGGATGCTCCTATCGAATTTCCCAGGTCTAGGGTCGACCAGCGTGCCTGAGTCCGCTCGCGGTGCCTGTCAGCAGCTGTCGGGGCTGGACCCCGGGCTCACCCAGCCGCGCGGCACAGCGCCCAGCAGTCTGCGGGTGTAGTCCTGCTGCGGTGAGGCCAGGATCTGCGCCGCGCTGGCCTGCTCGATCACTTGGCCGTCCTTCATCACCAGCACCTCGTCGCTCATGAAGCGCACGACACTGAGGTCATGGCTGATGAAGACATAGGACAGCCCGAGTTCGTCCTGCAGGTCGCGCAACAGGTTCAGCACCTGTGCCTGCACCGAGACGTCGAGCGCGCTGACCGCTTCGTCGAGCACCAGCACTTCCGGATTGAGCGTCAAGCAGCGCGCGATCGCCACGCGCTGGCGCTGGCCGCCCGAGAACTCATGCGGATACTTGGCCATGACTTCGGGGCCCAGGCCGACCTTGACCAGCAGCGCACGGGCACGGGCCTCGCGCTCGGCTTCATCAGCGCCGATGGCGTGGATCGTCATCGGCTCGACCAGGGTCTGTCCGATCGTGAAGCGCGGGTTCAGGCTGGCATAGGGGTTCTGGAACACGATCTGGATGCGCCGGCGCATCGCTTGCCGTTCGCGATCGGACAGCGTGAGCAAGTTGCGGCCGTCGAAGATCACCTCGCCGCCGGTGGGCTCGTGCAGGCGCAGCAGTGTCAGCCCCATCGTCGTTTTGCCCGACCCCGACTCGCCGACCACGCCCAGCGTGTGGCCACGACGCAGCTGGAAATTCACGCCCTGCACGGCCTTGAACTCGCGCTTGCCGAACAGGCCATGTTTCAAGAAAAAGCTCTTGGCCAGCGCCCTCACCTCGAGAACCACCGGCGCTTGGGGATTCTTGACCAGCGCGGGCTTGGCAGGCACGGCATCGGGCGCAGCGTCGCCGATCTGGTCGTCGATCACCGCCAGCCGTGCCGGCGTGTCGCTCAGGCTGGGCCGGCAGGTCAGCAGCGCGCGGGTGTACGCGTCACTCGGCGCGCTGAAGATCTGCGCCACCGGACCCTGCTCGCGCACCCGACCGTGGCGCATCACCACCACCTGGTCGGCGATCTCGCCCACCACGCCGAGGTCATGGCTGATGAACAGCACGCTCATCCCGTGCTTGGCCTTGAGGCCGGCGATCAGCTCGAGGATCTGGCGCTGGATCGTCACATCGAGCGCGGTGGTCGGCTCGTCGGCGATCAGCAGCTTGGGCTCGCAGCTGAGCGCCATCGCGATCATCACGCGCTGCTGTTGGCCGCCCGACAACTCGTGCGGATAGGCCGACAACCTGCGCTTGGGCTCTGGCATGCCGACCTCGGCCAGCAGGCTTTCGGCGCGCGCCAACGCGGCGCGCCGGCCCAGCCCCAAGTGCTTGATCAGCGGCTCAATCAACTGCGCACCGACGGTGAACACCGGGTTGAGCGAGCCCATCGGGTCCTGGAACACGCAAGCAATCTCGCGCCCGCGCAAACCCTGCAGCTCGGACCGGCCCGCGGCCAACAAGTCGCGGCCCTGGTAGAGGATCGCGCCCTGGCGGCGCGCGTTGTCGGGCAGCAGGTTGAGGATGGACATCGCGGTCACGCTCTTGCCCGAGCCCGACTCGCCCACCAGCGCGACCGTGCTGTTCTCGGGAATGTCGAAGCTCACGCCGCTGACCGCGGGAACCAGCGTGGTGGCGCCGCGCTCACCGAGGCGGAACGCGACTTTCAGATCTTGGATGCTCAGCAACATGGGAGGCTCACTCTGCGCCACGCAGCTTGGGGTCGAGTGCATCGCGCCAAGCATCGGCCATCAGCGAGAACGCCGTGACAAACAGCGCCATCAACGCGGTCGCTGTGACGAGCTGCCACCAGTGGCCCAGGATCAGCTCGCTCTGCGCCTCGGCCAGCATCGTGCCCCAGGAAACATCCTCGACGCCGACGCCAAGCCCAAGATAGGACAGGATCACCTCGCTCTTGATGAAGGCCACCACCAGCAGGCTCATGCGAACCAGGATCACATGGCTGACATTGGGCAGGATGTGCCTGAACATGCGGCTGTAGGCCGAGGCACCGATGGCTTCGGCGGCGCGAACGTACTCGCGCCCGCCGTGCTTCATGAATTCGGCACGCACCTGCCGGTACAAGCCGGTCCAGCCGGCCAGCCCGAGGATCAACACCACGGTGCTGATGCCACGGCCGAACACCGCTGCGAAAGCGAAGATGAGCAAGATGCTCGGAATAGCCTCAAACACGTTGTAGAGCCACTCCAGAAAATCACCCACCTTGCCGCCAAAGAAGCCGCCCAGCGCCCCCAGCACTGTGCCGATAAGCGTGGCTAGCAACGCAGCCAACAGACCGACGAAGACCGAGATCTGGGTCCCCTTGACGGCCTTGGACAAGACATCGCGACCCATTCGATCGGCGCCCAAGGCCAGGGTCTTGGCCTTGATGCTGTCGCTGGATTGGTACTTCTTGGCGGCAGCCTCGATCTCGGCGTAGCGCGGTGCCAGCGGATCCACCGCCGACAGATCCACATTCGGGCCCTTGGGCACCTCAAGGGCGCCCATCGCTTCTGGGGGGCGTGGCCCCATCAAAGTGGGCGGCGCATTGGCCACACCCACCTCAGCCTGCCAGCCCTTGGCCACAACACCCAGAGACGCCAGCAGCACCAGCAGCAGAAAAGCCAGCACGACAATGGCCGAGCTCAGACCGACTCGGTCGGCCTTGAAGCGGCGCCAAGCGGCGTGCCAGACACCCTCCGAGCGCTCAAACAGCTGTGGTGTCGCGCCACGGCTGTGGGCTTGGGTCATTTCAGCACCACCCGCGGATCGACCAGCTTGAACAGCAGGTCCACGACCAGGTTGATCACCATCGTCAGCACCGCCAGGTACACCGCAATCGCCTGGATCACCGGGTAGTCGCTTCGGTTGACGGCCAGCAGGATTTCCCGGCCTAGGCCTGGGATGGAGAAAAAGACCTCGATGAGAAACGAGCCGACGAAAACCCCCGGCAGTGACAGGCCGATGTTGGTGAGGATAGGGATCATCGCGTTGCGCAGCACATGCTTGAACAAGACCGTGTTCTCGGTCAGGCCCTTGGCGCGTGCGGTGCGCACATAGTCGTGGCCGAGTTCGTCCAAGAAGAAGCTGCGGTACAAGCGGGTCTGAGGTGCGACACCCACCATCACCGCCAGCAACACCGGCAGCGGCGCGTAGATGGCGAGATTGGTCCACACACTGTCGCTCCAGCCCTGGACCGGGAACCAGCCGAGTTGGAAGCCGAACAGGTACTGGCCGACGATCACGTAGACCAGAAAGCTGATCGACAGCGCCACTGTCGTCACCACCATGATCGCCCGGTCAGCCAGTGAGCCGCGGCGACTGGCGACCCACATCGCAATCGGCAGCGCCAGCAAGAGGTCCAGGATCAGAATCGGCAGCATCACGGTCAAGGTCGCCGGCAAGCGCGAGGCGAACAGGTTGCTGACGGCCTCATTGGTGGCCCAGCTGCGGCCCCAGTCAAAGGTGACCACGCCCTTGAGGTAGATGGCCAGTTGCACCCACACGGGCTGGTCAAGACCGAGTTGCTGGCGGATGGCTGCGATCTGCTCTGGCGTGGCATTCAGGCCGCCAAGAATCTCGGCGGCGTCGCCGCCAAAGTACTTGAAGAGAAAAAACACCAGCAGCAAAACGCCAAGAATCGTTGGCACCATCTGCCACAGGCGCCGCAAGATGTACGCAGCCATGGTCGAAATACTCTCGTGTATTGGAGACGGCGCAGTGTAGGGTGCCGCAGGTTACGCTGTTTTGTTGCTTTTACCCAGTTGTTCACCTGGGCGAGTGCCGAGATGTCATTGTCGCTGGGTCGACCGAATCAGCAGTCAGCGGCGCTGACGCTAGACTGGCCGCTGGTCGATCCGATAGCCAAGCGCTGCCCAATTCATGATCCGTCGCCTTCTGCTGGTGTTGGTCTCCGTCTGTTCGATGTCTGCTGCCGCGGATCAGCCTGCTGTTGTGGCGCAAGCCAAGGCATTGGGCAATACCGCCAAGACGCTGCGCTATGCATTTCCCATTGCCGAAAGCGGCTTTGATCCGGCGCAGATCTCGGACCTGTATTCACGCACTGTTGCGGCGGCGATGTTCGACGCGCCGCTGGAGTTCGAGTTCATGGCCTCGCCGGCCCGTATGCGCCCGAACGTGGCTGCGGCCATGCCCGAGGTGACTGACGACTTCCGCAGCTTCACCTTTCAGATCAAGCCGGGCATCTTTTTCGCTGACGATCCGGCTTTCAAGGGTGCCAAGCGCGAACTCACGGCTGACGACTTCGTCTACGCACTCAAACGCCACTACGACCCGCGCTGGAAGAGCGCGAACCTCTACGTTCTGGAGAACGCCAAGATCCTGGGACTGTCGGAGTTGCGCAAGGAACTCATCGCCGCGAAGAAGCCTTTCGACTACGACCGGGATGTCGAGGGCCTCAAGGCCCTGGATCGCTACACCTTTCGCATCCGTCTGGCCGAAGCCAACCCGCGTTTTCTCTACAACTTCACCGATGGCTCCTTCACCGGCGCGATGGCGCGCGAGGTCGTTGAAGCTTATGGCGACAAGGTCGGCGAGCACCCTGTGGGCACCGGACCATTCCGCCTGGCCGAGTGGAAGCGCAGCTCGCGCATGGTGCTCGAGCGCAACCCAAACTACCGTGAGGTGTTCTACGACGAGCACCCGCCGCAAAACAACGCCCGGCTGGTCGAGGTGGCGGCCAAATTCAAGGGCCGCAGGATGCCGCTGGTCGACCGCGTCGAGATCTCGGTGGTGGAGGAGGCACAGCCACGCTGGCTGTCCTTTCTCAACGGGGAACACGATGTGCTGGAGAACGTACCCGCTGAGTTTTCCAACCTGGCGATCCCGAACAACCAGCTTGCACCCAACCTCAGCAAGCGCGGCATGGGCATGATCCGCTATCCCCGGGCTGATGTGGCGGTGAGCTACTTCGCGATGGAGGACCCCGTCGTGGGGGGCTACGAGCCCCACAAAGTGGCCTTGCGCCGGGCCATCGCGCTGGCGGTGGACCTAGACCGCGAGATCCGCCTGGTTCGCCGCAACCAGGCCATTCCGGG
This sequence comes from Betaproteobacteria bacterium, assembly GCA_010030205.1. Classification (GTDB taxonomy): domain Bacteria; phylum Pseudomonadota; class Gammaproteobacteria; order Burkholderiales; family Burkholderiaceae_C; genus Pseudaquabacterium. The sequence goes on along the minus strand of RGQD01000034.1, from coordinate 14,684 downwards.
CCAAAGCCCGATCGGACCCGAGACCTTCGGCTACGACCCTGCGTTCAAGTCCGAGATGAGCGAGTACAACCTGCCACGGGCCAAGGCGCTGCTCGACCTGCATGGCTATGTGGCCAAGAACGGCGATCGCTGGCGCGACCAACCCGATGGCAAACCGCTGGTGCTGGAGTACGCCACCCAGCCAGACCAAGTCAGTCGCCAACTCATCGAGTTGTGGAAGAAGAACATGGACGCCCTGGGGGTTCGCATGGTGTTCAAAACCGCCAAATGGCCCGAAAACCTCAAGAGCAGCCGTGCCGGCAAGCTGATGATGTGGGGCGTGGGCTGGAGCGCGGGCTCGCCTGACGGCGACACCTTTCTGGCGCTGGGTTACGGCCCCAACAAGGGTGGCGCCAACCATGCCCGCTTCAACTTGCCAGCGTTCAACAGCGTCTACCAAGCCCAGCGCATGCTGCCTGACAGCCCCGAACGCCTAGCGCTGATGGACGAGGCCAAGCGATTGATGGTGGCTTACATGCCCTACAAGATCCACGCCCATCGCATCTTCACCGACCTGAACCAGCCGTGGGTGCAGGGCTACCACCGCAACATTTTCGTGCGCGAGTTTTTCAAGTACGTGGACCTCGACGCGCAGGCGCCTGGACGCGCGGCCCGGTGAGCCGGCTGCAGACATCCTGCACGGCTGCAGACGGGCCGTGGCCTCATTTCTTTTTCTTGCTGCGCTCAGGCACCACGGTGGTGATGGTCGCGGTGACGGCATCCGGTGAAAGTGGCTTGGCGTTGGCCGCCTCTTTCTTGGGTTTCTTGGTTTCCTTGGTGCTGCGTTGTTGGCTCTTGGCCATGTGAGGCTCCTGGCTGTTGCCGCGCCGGAATGGCGCGAAGTACGTCATGCTTGCGGCTGGCGCCGCCCTTGTCAACCTTTGCCGTTGTTGCGTGGCTGCCGCGAGGGCTTGGCACGTGCCTTGTCGATCACCGCGCGGGCGTGCAACTCGCTTTCTAGCGAGTCGTCCAGCGGTGAACGGCACAGCCCGGCCTGTTCGTAGCGCTTGTTCTCGTACAGCGCGGCTGCGGCCGGAAAGGCTTTGAGCAGCGCGTCGAGTCTGGCGTCAGGAGGCAGGTCGTCGAGCAGATGCGCAAGATGCCGCACCAGCCGCCGGTACTGCGACGCGCCCACCGGCTGAGCACTGGACTCGACCCGTTGCAGCAGTTCAGCCAGCAGCGCAGCAGTTCTGAACACACCAAGGGCCGGGTCGGTGGACGGGTGAGCGCTTTGCATAGTGAAACTCCACAGGCCAATTTCACGCTGGCCCTGTGGTTTCAAGATGGTGATGGCCGACCTACTTGCAAGGTGGCAGCAGCAGCAGCCAGTCAGACCAGGAAGGCCTCAGCCAATCGCGCCCAGTAGCTCGCGCCGGTGCCCAGGCAGCGGGCGGTTTCTAATTAGGTTGAATTATGCAAACTTGATCGTTTCAGGACTTTACTGGTGCCAGCCTGAGCAAAGCCCCTTGCGCACCATCAGTTAGCAGGTAAACCAAACCGTCTGGGCCCATGCGCACATCGCGTATGCGTCCAAACCGGCTTTGCAGCAACCGCTCTTCGCCGAGTACTTTCTCGCCATCTAGCGTCAAACGTACCAACATCTGCCCGCGCAAGGCGCCCACCAGCAAATCGCCCTGCCATTGAGGAAACTGTGTGCCGCTCACAAAAGCCATGCCGGAAGGCGCAATCGACGGCACCCACACATGCAAGGGCTGCACCAAACCAGGTTTGGCATGGCCCACACCAATTTTGGTACCCAAGCCGTAGTTGACCCCGTAGGTGATGATGGGCCAGCCGTAATTGAAACCTGAACGCATCACGTTGACCTCATCACCACCTTGCGGCCCGTGCTCGTGTGTCCACAGTTCGCCAGTTTTGGGGTGCAGGACTGCGCCTTGCATGTTGCGATTGCCCAGCGTCCATTTTTCGGCCAAGGCCCCTGCTCGGTTGACAAAGGGGTTATTGGTTGGCACTCCGCCATCGTCGTGAAGGCGAATGACCGAACCAGCATGATCGTCCAGTTTTTGGGCACGCTCTTTGTCGCCACGGTCACCCAATGTCAGATACAGCAAGCCTGCTTGGTCGAATACGATACGCCCGCCAAAATGTTGGCTTGAACGCGTTTTGGGCTGCATGCTGAAAAGCACTTGTACCTCGGTCATGCGGTGGCCTTGAAGCTTGCCTCTTGCCAAAGCCGTGCCCCAGCCGCCGGATCCATTCGCGTTGTAAGCCCAATAAATCCAACCATTTTTCGCGTATTGGGGATGTAAAACCACATCAAACAAGCCACCCTGCCCTTGTGCCACAATTTCAGGCAGGCCATCAATCGGTTTGGGGTCCAATTTGAAATCATCACCGACAAGTCGTAAACGTCCAGCCCTTTCGGTGACCAGCATTCGTCCGTCCGGTAAAAACGCTAGAGACCAGGGATTCTCAAGCCCGCTTAACAAGGTGACCACACGGAACGCTTGTTTTTCGGAGTTGATGACTGAAGAAAGTTCCTGTGCCAAAGCAGCAAAACAGGCTGCATTGCTTATCAGCAGGATGTAGAGTGATCGAAAAAGTTGGACTCTCAAGAAGGCTTTCCCCAAAAGCTAGTGCTTGCAAATAATCATCAGAGTTGGAAATTATCGGTCGATTCTCAACCGACGACCTGATTAGAAAGCTGCCTAAGCTAACCCCAACGCGTCAGCTTTTCGGCCACCAAATCGCTGCTTGCGAACTACTCGAAACCCAGCTCCGGGTTGGCATCGATCTGGTGCCGGGTTTCAAGCATCTCTTGCTCGATCGGGCTGATGGTCTCGAGTACAGGCAAATCGGTACGGGCGTTGATGGCATTGTTTGCCTGCGAAAACGGCAGTGCTCAGCTTTTGAGAACTTCCAAGGTAATTTTTTTGCGTCAAACCATGGTCTGGCTGCCACTTGGGCACTCTACTGCAACCACGAACCGTGGTTCGGCAGCCTTGCGACTAGCCTTCGCGTAAAGTGCAATCTACCGCAGACATCGCCACACGGTCAGCCCGCGTCAATGCATGAGCAAGCTCTATTTCCGCTATGCCGCGATGAACGCTGGCAAATCCACTGCCTTGCTGCAGGTGGCACACAACTACGAAGAGCGAGGGTTGCGGGTGTTGCTGTTCACCGCAGCCCATGACGACCGCGTCGGCAGTGGCCGCGTCGGTTCGCGGCTCGGCTTGGTTCGCAACGCGTCGAGCTTCGGCCTAGACACCGATTTTGTGCACGCGCACTTGCTGGCGCTGGCTGGTGGCGCACTGGCTTGCCTGCTGATCGATGAGGCTCAGTTTCTCAGCCCGAAACAGGTGCGCCAGCTGCACCGCTTGGCCCACGGCCACAAGCTGCCGGTGATCTGTTGGGGACTTCGCAGCGATTTCCGTGGCGATGCCTTTGCCGGCGCCGCAACGCTGCTGACACTGGCTGACGACATCGAGGAGATGAAGACCATCTGCGCTTGCGCCCGCAAGGCGACGATGAACATCCGCATCGATGCCGAGGGTCGCCGGGTCAAACAGGGCGAACAAGTCGTGATCGGCGGTAACGAGCGCTACCGGGCAGTCTGCCCGGCCTGCTTTTATGCTGACGAAGACGCTGGTGCAGTGGCACCAGGCCTGTTCGGCTGAGCAGCGCAAGGGTTTTCGTAGGTTTTTCTTCGGCGACGCAGTCGACCTTGTGTTGTCTTTCTTTTAACTTGGTAGTCGTAGTAGAGCCAGGCCTGAACTGTTGATAAGCCAGTTTTTATGTTTTTTTTCAAACACTTGAGATCGACTCAACCCTGTGCGCCGGTGACCTTGAGCGAGGCTGAAGACCGACAACAACTTTGAATTTCAGCCTCAGCCTGTGGACAACTGCCTGCTTGTTCAACACTTGCCCACAGCGCTGTGCCTTGACAGGCCAGGACTTTGACAGCCCAATCCGAAGCACCGCCATGAACGCCATCTTGCCCGCCGATCGCTATCCCCGTCCTGCCGCTGTCTCCCATGAGGAGTGGGCCGCACGCGTTCAGCTCGCCGCTTGCTACCGGATCTTTGACCATCTGGGTTGGACCGAGCTGATCTACAACCACATCTCGCTGCGAGTGCCGGGCGAGCCGGGTCACTTTCTGCTCAACCCTTTTGGCCTGCATTACTCGGAGGTCTGTGCGTCCAACCTGCTCAAGGTCGACTTGGCCGGGAACATCGTCGGCCGCATTGAGGGTGAACCGGTCTGGCCTATCAACCCAGCTGGTTTCACCTTCCACGGCGCGATCCACCAGGCCATGCCCGAAGCGCACTGCGTGATGCATGTGCACACGACGCCGACGATGGCGGTGTGTTGCCTCGACGAAGGCTTGTCGTTCACCAACTTCTATGCGGCGCAATTGCACGGCAAAGTGGCATACCACGATTTTGAAGGCATCACCGTGCACCTTGACGAGGGGCGGCGAATCCTGGCCAGTGCGAGCGGCAAACCAGTGCTGCTGCTGCGCAACCACGGGCCGGTGACGATAGGCTTCAGCCTGGCCAATGCATTCGGGCTGATGTGGTTGCTGACCCGTGCGTGTGAGGTGCAGCAGAGCGCACAAGCGATGGGGCGACTGCGGCCCATTGCCGAGCCGGTGCTCGAGGCCTGTGTTCGCGATTCGCTGAACTTCGATCCCCGCTTCGGTGCGGGCCAGGATGCTTTCGACGCGATGCTCAGGTTGGTCGAGCGCCGTGATCCGTCTTTCCGGCGCTGACAGACTCATCGACGACGCCAGCCAAGCGCCGGGCGCCAATAACTTTCATCTCATTCCCAGGAAATAGCCATGGCTCTGAACAAGATACTCGTCGCCCAAGGTGGTGGCCCCACTGCGGTGATCAACCAAAGCCTGGTCGGCGTGGTGCTCGAAGCCAGGCGTCATCGCGCGATCGACCTGGTCTACGGTGCCAGGCACGGTGTTCGTGGCATCGTCAACGAGGATTTTGTCGACCTGACCCAGGAGACCAGCCACAACCTGGAACTCGTCGCCGCCACGCCTTCGTCGGCGTTGGGCAGCACGCGCGACAAGCCGGACCTGGCTTACTGCCAGAAGATCTTCCACGTGCTCAAAGCCCATGGCATCGGTCACTTCTTCTACATCGGTGGCAACGATTCGTCCGACACGGTTCGCATCGTCAGCGAGCAAGCCCGTGCCGCGAATTACCCGCTGCGCAGCATCCATATCCCGAAGACTATCGACAACGACCTGGTCGGCAATGACCACACGCCGGGTTTTCCGTCGGCGGCGCGCTTCGTGGCCCAGGCCTTCGCTGGCGCCAACCTCGACAACGCCGCATTGCCTGGCGTCTACTTGGGCGTCGTGATGGGCCGGCACGCCGGCTTCCTGACTGCCGCCTCCGCACTGGGCAAGAAGTTTCCGGACGACGGCCCCCATCTGATCTACCTGCCCGAGCGGGTGTTCGTGCTGGAAAAGTTCTTGGCCGATGTCAAAGCGGTCTATGCCCGCTACGGGCGCTGCGTCGTCGCCGTCAGCGAGGGCATCCACGACGCCAGCGGGCAGCCTATCCTGGCCCAGCTCGCCAAGGACCTCGAGCGCGACGACCACGGCAATGTCCAGCTCTCGGGCACCGGCGCATTGGCCGATCTGCTGTGCGAAGAAATCAAGTCCAAGCTCGGCATCAAGCGGGTGCGCGGCGACACCTTCGGCTACCTGCAGCGTAGCTTCATAGGTTGTGTGTCGGATGTCGACCAGCGCGAGGCGCGTGAGGTTGGCGAGAAAGCGGTTCAGTTCGCGATGTGGGGCGACCGCGACGGTTCGGTCGCGATCCAGCGCACCGGTTACTACTCGGCCGACTACAGCTTGCTGCCGCTAGAAGCCGTCGCTGGCAAGACCAGGGTGATGGAAGATGTCTTCATCAACGAGGCGGGCACCGATGTGACCGATGCCTTCAGGCTGTACCTGCGGCCGCTGCTGGGGTCGGGCCTGCCCGACGCTTACCGCTTGCGGCCGGCGCCAGTGGCCAAGGTGCTGGGGCGCTAGGCGCTCAGACAGGGGCGTCGAGCACCAGCTGGGTTTGGGTGACAACAGCGCAGAGCTTGCCCTCGGCGTTGCGGATCATGGTCTGCCAGACCAGTGTGGTGCGGCCGCGGTGCAGCGCAACACTCTCGCCCGTCACGGTGCTGCCGAGCTTGGCACCGGCGATGAACTTGGTGCTCGAGTCGGTCGTGGTGGTGCGTTTACCGTTGACCAAGTTGAGCACCGTGCCGACCGCACCCAGGTGGTCGGCAAAAGCCATGTAGGCGCCGCCGTGCAGGATGCCGCCACCGGTGCACAGGTCGGGTCGCACCAGCATCTCGGCGACCACCCGGTCGGGCGCCACAGAGATCAGGCGTACCCCCATCAGCCCGGGAAACAAGGGTTCCAACATTTGCTGCATTGAGGCGAGATCGTGCATCGTCTTCTTTCCAATGGAGGGGCTAGCGTTTTCGCGACGCTACACCGGCGCGCTGTGCGGCGCCATTGCGGACAACGCGCAGACCGTGCCGGTGACAATGCGGTCCCGTCACAGGACCAGAAAAAACAGCGTGGAAGCCTTCCTCGTCTCGACCGGCATCGTCGCCCTGGGTGAAATGGGCGACAAGACCCAGCTGCTGGCGCTGCTGCTGGCGGCCAGGTTCCGCAAGCCGGTACCGATCATCCTCGGCATCCTGGTGGCCACGCTGGCCAACCACGCCGCCGCAGGCTGGCTGGGCGGCTGGATCGCCGCGCAGATGGGGCCGCAGTTGCTGCGCTGGGTCATCGGCGGCTCGTTCCTGGTGATGGCCGCGTGGATGATGATCCCAGACCGTCTCGACGAGAAAGAGGCCGGCGACAGTGCTCAGCGTCTGGGTATCTTCGGCACCACGGTGCTCGCCTTCTTCCTGGCCGAGATGGGCGACAAGACCCAGATTGCCACCGTGGCGCTGGCCGCGCGCTACCCCGACCTGTTGGCGGTGGTGGCCGGCACCACGCTGGGCATGATGATCGCCAACGTGCCAGCGGTATTTCTCGGCGACCGGATCGCCAGCAAGCTGTCGATGACACTGGTGCACGGCGTCGCGGCGGTGATTTTCGCGGTGCTGGGCGTGCTGACGCTGCTCAATGTCGGCCGGCTGCTGTAGTTTTGCCAGCCCGCCGCTCACGGTCTGACGGCCGGGGTCTCCACGGCCATGCCCTTGGCCCGCAGCGCCAGATAGGCTTCTAGCGCCAGCCATTCGGGCGCATCGCTTGCAAAAGGCTGGGCTCGCACGCCGACCAGGCAGCCGCGCAAGCGCCGCTGCAGACTGCCCAGGCCTTGCCATTCCAGCCGGTAAGCTGGGTAGCCGGTAGCATGTCCCTGCGGGATCGCCGCGCCGCCCAGGCGCTGGCCGGCGCGTTGGTCGTGGCAATGCTGGCAGGCCAGGTTGAGCTGTCCCAGCCGCTGCTGCCACAGCGCCTGGCCTTGGGCGCGCAGCGGTGTCAGCCTGGCGTCGTCCGGCGGCGCCAGCGGCAGCCCGCGTGATTGCATTGCGACGTAGGCGTCCAGCGCCAGCAGGTCCGCGTGCTCGTTGGGCCATGTCGACGCCTGTTGGTGGCGCTGGCGGCAGCGCTGGATGCGGCCGGCCAGGTTGATCGGCTGGCCGCTGATGGCATCCCAGGCCGGGTAGTGGGCAGCGACACCCGCCATCGACTGGCGGGCTTCGCCGTGGCAGTCGGCGCAAGAGGTGGCCGCTGTGCCGGCCGGCGTGCGCCACAGCGCTGCGCCGTCTTGCACCCAGAGCATGGCCGGGTTCAGCCGGTCGTCACGCTGCAGCGCTTGCAGCGCCGGGGTCATGAAGTCCAGGCCTGAGCGCCGCAGGTCTGCTGCGTCGGTCCGAGATGCGGCCAGCGCTGGGACCAGTGCGGCCGCCAGCAGCAGTGCGGCGCAACAGGTCTTGGCGCTCATGCCGGCGCAATGGCCCGGGTCTCGCGGTGTACGAAGCCTCTGTCGCCCAGCCACTCAAAGACCAGCATGCCGGGTGCGTCGGCGCGGACCCAAAAAGACAGATAGGGGTTGGCGGCGATCGCAGGGTAGAGCTCGACGGCGCAGACTTTTTGCTCGTCGAGCTTGCATTCGAAGTGGGTCACGAGGCTTCTCGGCACCACATTGCCGAAACCGTCGGGCCGCAGGCCGTTCTCCATCGGATGGCCGAGCGTGACGCGGACTTCGAAGGGTTGGCCTTTGAGCAGGCCTTGAGGCAGGTGGATCAAGCTGCGCGTGCGTTCGGCCATCAGGTTTCAGCTTTCGATGCAGGCCGCCAGCGTGACGATCACGTCGACACGGTGCGACCACTGGCTGCCGTCGGCGAACCGGGCCAGGGCCACCAGCTGCTGCGAGGTCGCGAGCCGGATGCGGGTTGAGAGCTCGGCGCGACCGCAGGCAGGCCCGAAGCTTGCGCGCAGCACGTCGCGTTGCGGATTTCGCTCGTTGAAGACGATGATCTCCTGCACCCGGTCGGTGGCGTTCATCGCGCTGTCCACCCGCACCGTGATCGGCACCGCGTTGCCGTTTTCAACCAGCTCGGCGATCTCCAAGCTGATCTTTCCTTCGCGCACCGGCTGCCCTTCGGCCCAGCGGTCAACCATTTGCTGCAGCGACAGCGTGGCCGAGACAGCGCTCGCCGGACGGGTCTGCAGGCACAGCAGCCCTGCCGCCAGCAGCAGCGGTCGCCGCCCGAGGCTTGGCAAGGCGCTCATTTCAGACTGCCCAGATAGGCCACCAGGTCGTCGATCTGGTCCGGCGCGAGCAGCGGCTTGCCCTGCCTCGCCACGGGCACGCGCTGCATGGCGTCTGCGGCGCTGTAGACCCGGCCGTAGGAAGGCATCACGGTGTCGGGGTTGAAGCGTTCTGGCGCGAGAAGTCGCTGTCGCAGTGCCTCAGGGTTGAGTCGAGCGCCCACGCCGTCGAGTGCCGGGCCTATCGTTCCCTGCAGCGCGGTGGGCTGCCCGGGCAGCGCGTGGCACAGCACGCACAGGCCTTGGCTGCGGTTGGCCGCCAGCGCTGCACCGCGCGTGGCATCGCCCTGGGCCTGGGCGATGCCGGCCAGGCCCAGCAGCAAGGCGGCGCAAAGCCCGAGGATCATGCGCGTTTGAGGTTCTGGTTCTTGATCGGCAGCGTGCGGATGCGCTGGCCCGTGGCGGCGAAGATCGCGTTGAGCACCGCCGGCGCGGCCACTGCGATCGTCGGCTCGCCGACGCCGCCCCAGAAACCGCCCGAAGGCATCACGATGGTCTCGACTTTGGGCATGTCGGCCATGCGCATCGCCGGGTAGTCGTGGAAATTGCTCTGCTGGATTCGACCGTTTTCGACCGTGCACTCGCCGTATAGCGCGGCCGACAGCCCGTAAGCGAATGAGCCTTCGACCTGGGCTGCGATTTGCTGAGGGTTGACCGCATGGCCGCTGTCCGTGGCAGCGACGATGCGGTGCACGGTCAGTTCGCCAGCGGCGCTGACCGAGACCTCGGCACAGGCTGCGACATAGCTGCCGAAGCCCATGATCTGGGCCAGTCCTCGGTGAACCGTCTGGCCATTGACTGGCGCGGCGGGCTGGCCCCAGCCCGCGCGCTTGGCGACGGCTTCGAGCACCGCCAGGTGTTTCGGGCTGCCTGCCAGCAATTGCCGGCGCAGTGCCAGCGGGTCTTGCTGGGTCGCGTGGGCGATCTCGTCGATGAAACACTCGAGGTAGATCGCGTTGTGGTTGAGGTTGACGCCGCGCCAGAAACCGGGCCGTATCGGCGGGTTGCGCATCGCGTGGTCGACCAGCAGGTTGGGGATCGCGTAGCCCAGCGAGCCTTCAGCCCCGTCCAGAATCAAGCCCTGGAAGACGACCGGATCCTTGCCGTTCTGCATGTTTTGCGGAAACAAGCCAGCCAGGATCGACTGGCCCGAGATCCGCATGTGCAGCGCCGTCAGCCGGCCTTTGTCGTCTAGCCCGGCCTTGAGCTTGCACTGTGTGACCGGGTGGTAGAAACCGTGCTGCATGTCTTCTTCGCGGGTCCAGATCAGCTTGACCGGTGTGCCGGGCAGCGCTTTGGCGATCTCCACCGCCTGGCGCACCCAGTCGGTGGCGCCGCGCCGGCCGAAGCCGCCGCCAAGGTGGATCTTGTAGACCTCGCACTGCGTGATCGGCAGGCCCGAGGCTTCGGCCGTGGCGGCGAGTGCGGCCTCGCCGTTCTGCGTCGGCGTCCAGACCTCGCAGCGCTCGGGCACCCCGGCCGCTGACAAAGTGATCTTGGCGGTCGCGTTCATCACCTCCATCGGCGCGTGGTTCTGGTACGGGTAGGCGTAGACCGCTTCGATCGTCCGCGCCGCACCTGCCAGGGCCTCGCGGGCCTTGCCGGCCTGCGCGCCGACGATGGCTTCGGGTGCGTCCAGTCCGGCTTTCAGCATCGCGGCGATGTCGGCGCTGCTGAGCTTCGCGTTCGGGCCTTCGTCCCACTCGATCTCGAGCGCAGCCAGCGCGCTGTTGGCATGCCACCAGGTGTCGGCGATCACCGCGACCGCACTGTCGCCCACCGCCATCACTTTCTTGACGCCGGGGCGCTTGGCGATGGTCGTGGCGTCAAAGCGCTTGACCTTGCCGCCGACCACCGGGCAGTCGCGGATCGCTGCATTGAGCATGCCGGGCAGCTTCAGGTCCATGCCGTAGACCTGGGCGCCGTTGGTCTTGTCCACGGTGTCTAGCCTGGGCAGCGGTTTGCCGGCGACGGTCCAGTCCTTGGGGTCCTTCAGCGCCACCTCGGTCGGCGGCTTGAGCAGCGCCGCGGCCGCGGCGACCTTGCCGTAAGTCGTGCGCTTGCCGCTGGGGCCGTGGGTGATCACGCTGGCGACGGCCTTGCATTCGGCAGCCGGTACGCCCCAGTCGGCGGCTGCGGCCTGCACCAGCATCATCCGGGCTGCGGCACCGCCTTTGCGCACATAGTCGTGCGACTCGCGGATGCCGCGGCTGCCGCCGGTGGAGAAATTGCCCCAGACGCGCTTGCGTGCCAGGTTCTGTCCCGGCGTGGGGTATTCGGTCGTGACCTTGGCCCAGTCGCACTGCAGCTCCTCGGCCACCAACTGGGCCAGGCCTGTCAGCGTGCCCTGGCCCATCTCGCTGCGGGCGATGCGGATCACCACCTGGTCGTCGGGCTGTATCAGCACCCAACAGTTGAGCTCGGGGTTGGCGCCGGTCTGGGCCATGGTCGATGGCATCTGGAAACTCAGCATCAGTCCGCCGGCGGCGCTGGTGGCGATGAAACTGCGGCGTGTGAGGGACGTCTTGATCATCATCGGCTCCTCAGGCCTGGGTCGCAGCCAGCTGGATCGCCGCCTGCACCCGGTTGTAGGTGCCGCAACGGCAGATGTTGGTCATCGCCTCGCGGATGTCGGTCTCGCTGGGCTTGGGCTTGGCTTTGAGCAGCGCAGCGGCCGCCATCAGCATGCCGGACTGGCAGAAGCCGCATTGCGGCACGTCGAGCTGCACCCAGGCTTGTTGCAGCGCTTGCCCGCCATGGGCCGACAGGCCCTCGATCGTGACGATTTTCTCGTCTGGGCCGACGCTCGATGCCGGGCGCACGCAGGAGCGGGTGGCCACGCCGTCGATGTGCACGGTGCAAGCGCCGCACTGCGCGATGCCGCAGCCGTACTTGGTGCCGGTCAGGCCGAGTTGTTCGCGCAATACCCACAGCAGCGGGGTGTCGGGTTCGGCATCGTGGCTGCGGGCTTGGCCATTGACGTGGAGAGTGGGCATGTGGGACTCCTGAATTTCAGCCTGCGCATCATGCTTGAACTGGCGCCGGTCGGCAGCCCTCGCGCCAGATGCCTGAGCTCGGGCCTGGGTTGCATGGCTTTTGCCGCTCGCACATGTGTTGGCAGCATGCCTGGAAAATGAGGGGATGAACAACCCCCACACCATCGCAGTCATCGACTTCGAGACCACTGGCATGAGCCCGTCCCTGGGCGCGCGCGGCACCGAAATCGCAGCCGTGCTGGTGCGCGATGGCCGCGTCGTCGACCGCTTCTCGAGCCTGATGCACAGCGGCCAGCGGGTGCCGGCTTTCATCGAGCAGCTCACCGGCATCAGCAACCGGATGCTGGCTGCAGCGCCGCCGTCTGCCCAGGTGATGCGCGAGGTCAGCGCTTTCACCCGGGGCTGCGGGGTGGTGGCGCACAACGCGAGTTTCGACCGCGCCTTTTGGCAGCACGAGCGTGCGCTGGCGGGGGTCGCCGGCGAGGCGGGCGACCCGGCCGAGTTTGCCTGCACGTTGTTGCTGTCGCGCCGGCTCTACCCCGAGGCGACCAACCACAAGCTCGGCACGCTGGTCGCTTTTCACGGTATCGAGCCCACGGGTCGGGCCCACCGCGCGCTGGCCGATGCCGAGGTCACCGCCGAGCTGTGGCTGCGCATCACCCGCGATGTGCAGCGCCGCTACGCCGCCACCACGCCTTTCGGCCTGCTGTGCGCGCTGCAGCGCGTGCCCAAGACCGCGCTGGCGGCTTGCGCTGAGCGCTACCTGGCAAAAAGCGCCGCAATCGGACTGCATCGGCGCCCTGCAGCTTGATATTTGTTAACTTTAGGCCGCCCCTGGAAAGCTTCGCGAGCCTGTTCAGGGAACTGAGTTACCCTCGATCGACTCATACGCTGCTTCACCCTTGGGCTGAGGCCTTGTTTTTCTGGAGACAAATGCTGTGAAACAACTGCTGTTTGCGATTTCGATGACTGTTGCCGCGCTCAGCCTGAGCTTGGCGCCTACTGATGTCGACGCCAAGCGTCTGGGCGCTGACAAACCGGCGGGAATGCAGCGCGCCGCGCCTGACAAACCGGCCGCACCGGCTCACAACGCTGCGCCAGCGGCCGCTCCCGCAGCGCCCGCAGCCCCTGCAGCGCCCCCGCCCAAGCGTTCCTGGATGGGCCCGCTGGCCGGTCTGGCCGCAGGCATCGGGATTGCCGCGCTGTTCAGCCATTTCGGCATGGGCGCAGGCATGGGCGAGGCGATAAGCAACATCTTGATGATGGTGCTGGTGGCGGGCGTGGCCTTCTTCGTGATCCGTTTCGTGATGAGCCGCATGGGGGGTTCGCGCGGTGGGCCTCAGCTCGCAGGGGCTGGCGCACCGGCACCAAACAACTGGCAGCCGACGCCGATGTCCGAACCCGTGGCGATGCCGCGCACCGCGCTCGAGACCGCGCCACAGGCACCTAGCCTTGCGCCAGTCGCTGCGGTGGCGAGCCCACCGGTGTTGCCGGGGGGCATGGCGGCGGCCGATTTCGAACGCTTGGCCAAGATGGTCTTCGTCCGGATGCAGGCGGCCAACGATGCGGCGAATCTCGACGACCTGCGCAAGTTCACCACGCCCGAGCTGTTCGCCTCGCTGCGCACGGATTTGCTGGAGCGTGGCAACGCCAAGCAGCACACCGATGTGGTTCAGATCGACGCCCAGGTGGTTGAGGCTGTGGTTGAGAACGGCAGCGACATCGTCACGGTGCGCTTCTACGGCCTGATCCGCGAGGCGGTCGATGCGGGTGCCGAGCCCTTCAACGAGCTGTGGCATCTGGTGCGCCCGACCGATGGCAAGAGCGAGTGGGCGATCGCCGGTATCACGCCGGTGCGGTGAGCCGCGCCTGAGGGCTTGACAACGGCGGCTTTGGCCGCCGTTTTTGCGTCTGGGCCGCCCCGCAGCAGGGCCAGCCTGACGGCTGGCTACACTCGCGGCTTCGCTCATTGGGCCGACCGTCGCCGTGAACAGCCATTCCCACCTGATCTCTCTTCGTCGCGCTGGTCGGCGCCCGCCGAGCCGGTCGCTGTGGCGCCAGCTGGCGCTCGCCGGCCTGTTGACCGTCGGCTCGACCTGTGGGTTCGCCCAGACCGCAGCCAGCGCCCCGGCCGGCGCTGCCTCAGCCCCGATGTTGAGCGCCGAAGTCGGCAAACCGCTGCAGGCAGCTCAGGATGCGCTCAAGGCCGGCAACTTCAAGGACGCTTTGGCGCGGGTGGCCGAGGCCGAAGCGATGCCAGCGCTGTCGCCTTATGAGCGCTACATCATCCTGCGGCTCAAGGCGCCTGCGGCCTTTGGTGCCGGTGATCTGAATACCGCGGTCGTCCTGTTCGAGTCCATCATCGAGGCGCCTTTGCTGCCTGCGGCCGAGCGGCTGTCGATCGCCGAGACCACCGTCAAGCTGCTGCTCCAGCAAAAGGAATATGCGCGGGCGGCAAGCCGGATGAAGGCTTATCTGGCCGACGGCGGCAGCAGCGCCGAGATGCGCAAGCTCTACCCGCAGGTGCTCAGCGTGCTGGGTGACCATGCCGGGGTGTTGCGTGAACTCGCGCCACAGCTCGCTGCCGACGCCGCCGCCAAACGCGCCAGCCCTGAGGCGGTGCTGCGCTTGCTGGCTGCCAGCCAGAGCGCTTTGAAGGACATGCCGGCCTACATCGGCACGTTGGAAAAGTTGGCGGCGAGCACCGGCAAACCTGAATACTGGGCCGAGCTGATTTCGCGCCTGGCGCGTCGCGACGGTTTTGCGCAGCAGCGGCTTCAGCTCGATGTCTACCGATTGCGCCGGGCCACCGGCGCCGCGTTGGCGGCGGACGAGCTCGGCGACATGGCGTACCGGGCGCAGCAGGCCGGCTTGCCGGC
>RGQD01000330.1 GCA_010030205.1 Betaproteobacteria bacterium | reverse complement strand
ACTCGGGCAACCCCGCAAGCCGCGAAGTCGGCCTGTACAACCAGCCTTCGTTGACACCTACATCCGCAGCTTAAGCAACGGCGGGCGCGTCATCGCCGGCCAGTTCGACGACCCGTACCAGCTTGACGAAAAGGGCATCTTCGACCTGGTCAACCTGAACACCGATGACCTGGGCGGTATCCCAGGCGCGCGCCGGGCGCCGGGCAAGGACGTGTTCACCGGGTTCAACATCTTCTCGATCGCCATCGAGATCCCGATGACAGACGTGTTCCCGGGCGGCATCCCGCACAACGGCGTGCTGGACGTCAACTCCACCGACAGCCTGCTGCGCGTGTTCACGACCATCAACAAGCAGCGCGTGCAGTCGGTCGATCCGACGAACATCATCACCGGCTACAAGGGCTCGGGCGACTGGGTACAGGTCGGCCACCAGCCCGATGTCGGACGTCACCAATTTCGGCGCCGACATCCTCTACCCGGTGCTGGTGCGCGACGCCGATGCCCTGGGCATCTACCGCGCCCTGGGCGTGCCGCAGGCCACGGTCGACACGGTGCTGAAGGGCCCGCGCTTTGACATCATCACCGCGATCAACCTGGGCCGACCGATTCCCGTTGCCGACGGTTCGACAGGTGACGTGCTCACGCTCGACGCCGCCATCGACTCGAGCTTCCCGAATGGCCGTCGTCTGGGCGGTGGCACGACGCCGAACCGCCACCAGGTCAACGTCAACACCGTGCTCATCAGCCTGATCGTGGCTGGCAACCCGGCTGCTGGTCTGGCCAAGGGAGTCGAGGTCAACGACAAGAACTTCCTCGACCGCTTCCCGTTCCTCGCACCAGCGCATCAAGGCTTGCTGCAAGGCCATGGCGGCATCAACGTGCCGACGGTGCCTGACATTCCGGTGCCTTGAGCTCATGGCGCTGCCTGGCCCGGTCGGATGCGCTGAAGTGCGATACCCCGGGCTAAGCTCGACGCGTCGAGTTCTGCGCTTGCTGACGCGTGGAATCCTGGGCTTGCTGGTCACCGCGCAGGCCGCAGCGCATGACTTCTGGATCGAGCCAGCCAGCTTCTGGCCAGTGCCTGGTCAACAGGTGGCCGTGCGCTTGCTGGTCGGCGAACACTTCAGCGGCGACGCTTTGGGGCGTCCGCCCGCAGTGAGCATGCATCGCTTCGTGTTCGTCGAGGCCAGCACCAATACGACAGTCGAGCTGGGGGGACGAACCGGCGCCGATCCAGCAGGGGTCTTCCGGGTCGCCGGTCCGGGCGCCTACATCGTCGGGTTTCATGGCAAACCAAATGCCATTGAACTGCCAGCAGATAAATTCAACGCCTATCTACAGGACGAGGGCCTCGAGTCAGTTCTTGCGCTACGGGCCGAGCGGGGTCAATTGGGCCAGCCCGGACGCGAAATCTATTCACGCTGCGCCAAAACCTTGGTGTTCGCGGGTTTGACCGCTCAGAACAGCCGGCCGGCCGACCGCGCTTTGGGTTTTGCCCTCGAACTCATTGCCGAACGCCAGCCCTGGCTCTTGCTCAACGGTGAATCGCTGCCGGTGCGCTTGCTGTACGAGGGCCGGCCGCTTGCCGGCGCGCTGGTGGTCGCACTCCATCGCGCCGATCTGAACAACAAGCTTGGGCTGCGCACCGATGCCGAGGGTCGCGTGTTCTTCCCACTGTCGCACGATGGTGAGTGGCTGCTCAAAGCCGTTCACATGCGACCGGCAGCTGCTGGTAGTGGCGCGGACTGGGAGAGCTTGTGGGCTTCGCTCAGCTTCGCGATCGGCCCCGTTCGCTGAGGGATTGCCCAGAGCGACCTACCTGGTGGCGGGAGAGAAATCACAGCCGCGCTGCGGCTGACGATGCGAACGCTTGGCTGTAGCAGTCAGCTATTCTGCGACGCTACAGTGCTTGCGCACAAGACATGTTTGCTCAGTGAAGACCTGCCGCAGCAGGCAGCTCGTAACTCTCTGCGACAAACCGTTCGCACTCATGGATGACACTCTCGGCGAAGGCAAGCTCGATGGTGCTGGTGGCGTAGCAGGTGCCTAACGCGTGGGCACCTTTGGAATCTGGATTGTCAAACCGGTGAACCCCAGCCGACCAGCAGGGCTCGGTGGCCGGGTGCCGGATCAAGCGCATCAGCGACGCGACTTCGATCCTGGTCGGACGAAGCAGGTTCTCGAAGGACTTCACCGCGAAGATTTCACCCCGGCTTGCGGCCGGCGCCAAGGCCTGGCGGGTGAGCCCTGGACAGAGCACATCGTTTTCGCTGGCATTGGAGTTGCCCCGCGCGAGCGGGGATGAGCGGCGGACTTCGTTACAGTTTGGCGCTACCCGTCAGAGGCTGCAGTTCATCTTGAACCGCAGCATCCATCCTGACAGCTTGAACCAAGCCGGTACCAAAGCCACAGGAGAAGCGCTTGCGAATTGCCACTTACACCCACCAGGGGCTGCGCCAGGTCGGCCAGGTTTCGAGTGACGCCAGCACGGTCATGGCTTTCGACCTGTCAGCTGCCGACGCGCAGCGCGGTGCGCTGGCCTTGATCGAGCGCGCTGCGGTGCAGGCTGCTTGGCCCGCGCTGGTCGGCCCGGCCTTGGCGCTGGCCGCGCTGCAGCTCGATGCGCCCTTGCCCTTGCCGCGGCGCAGCCTGTTTTGCGTCGGTCGCAATTACCACGCCCATGCCAGAGAGCTGCGCGACACCGTTTTCAAGGACAGCAGCGCCAACACCGGGGCCTGGCCCATCGTCTTCAGCAAGCTGGCCGACTGCGTGGTCGGGCCGGATGCTGATGTGAGACTGCCTGGCGCCGCAGTCTCGTCGCAGATTGACTACGAGGCCGAGCTGGCGGTCGTGATCGGCAAAGGTGGGCGCAACATCGCGCGCGCCGATGCGATGGACCATGTGTTCGGCTACACCATCGTCAACGACGTGACGGCGCGCGACGTGCAGATGCGCCACGGCCAATGGGACCTGGGCAAGAGCTTCGACAGTTTTTGCCCGATGGGGCCCTGGATCGTCACCGCAGACGAGCTCGACGGCACGGATGCCCGCGTGCGCTGCTGGGTCACGCCCGCAGGCGGCGCGCCCGAGCTGCGCCAGGACGGGCACACCAGCGACCTGATCTTCGACATCGCCACGCTGATCGAGACCTGTTCGCGCGGCATCACGCTGCACCCTGGTGATGTGATCGCCACCGGCACGCCCGCCGGCGTGGGCATGGGGCTGGACCCGCCGCGCTGGCTGCAGCACGGCGACAGCGTGCGTATCGCGATCGATGGCATCGGCATGATCGAGAACCGATTCGTCGCAGGGGCTGCGTGATGCGCCGCGCGTCGATGCTGCTGGTTGGCCTGGTGTTGCGGGTCGGCCTGGCGTTGTTGGCAGACGCTGCGGCCGCTCAATACCCCGACCGGCCCATTGTGATGATCGTGCCCTTTCCGCCCGGTGGCGTGGCCGATACCGTCGCCAGGCCGGTGGCCGAGGCGCTGGGGCGCGAGCTGCGCCAGACCTTGATCGTCGAGAACAAGCTCGGCGCCGGTGGCGCGCTGGGCATCGCCGCAGCGGCGCGCGCACCTGCCGACGGCTACACGCTGCTGATGAGCTTGTCGTCGATCTCGATCCTGCCCGAGGCCGACCTGATACTGGCGCGCAAGCAGGCTTACACGATCAAGCAGTTCGTCCCGATCGCGCGTTTCACCGCCGACCCGACGGTGCTGGTGGTGCGCGCCGATTCACCCTGGAAGACCCTGGCCGATTTCGTCGCCGACGCGAAGAAGAAAGCTAGCGGCTACAACTACGGCAGCTCGGGCAACTACGGCACGATGCATGTGCCGATGGAGATGCTCAAGGCCAGCGCGGGCTTTCCGATGGTGCACATCCCCTACACCGGCGCCGGGCCGGCGGTGCTCGCGCTGATCGGCGGTCAGGTCGACGCGGTGGCGAGTGGCCCGGCCTCGGTGCTGCAGCACATCCAGGCCGGCAAGCTGCGGGCGCTGGCGCATTGGGGCGACAAGCCGCTGAGTGCGCTGCCCGATCTGCCCAGCCTGAAGCAGGCGGGTTACCCGGTCCAGTTCGCCCAATGGTCGGCGCTGTTCGCACCTGCCGGTACGCCTGAGGCGGTGGTGCAGCGCTTGCGGGCGGCTGCGAAGAGGGCTGCTGCCGATGCGCAGGTGCTCGCGACGATCAACCGGGCCGGCAGTCCGGTCGAGTACCTGGACGCGCCAGAGTTCCAGCTCTATTGGGACGCCGACGCCAGACGCATGACCGAGGCGGTGCAGCAGATCGGCAAGGTCGAGTGAGGCGCCGCTGCGGCTGACTCTTGTTCGCGCATTGAAGAAGTTATTAACTTCGGCAAAATCCGGCAGCTGGACTTCAAGCGTGGCTAGGGTTTTCCTCCATGTCGATGCGGCGATGTCCGGCATCATTGGCTGCCCAGTGGCCCGTGCAATACGCCGTCAATGCAACTCGCCGTCACTGCAACCCGCTTTCGATGGACGCACGCCACCATGACATTCCCGATCACCGAACACACGCTCAAAACCGGTCGCCACACTACAGGCTATCTCGAATGCGGTGCGTCGGATGCGCCGCTGCTGGTCTTTGTCCACGGCTGGCCCGAGCTGTCGATCTCGTGGCGGCACCAGTTGCCGGTCTTTGCCGCGCTGGGTTTTCGCTGCATCGCGCCCGACATGCGCGGCTACGGCCGATCGGCCACCTACACCCGTCACGAAGACTTCGCGCAGGCGCTGATCGTCGACGACATGCTCGAACTGCTGGCCTCGCTGGGCCGTGACCAAGCGGTCTGGATTGGCCACGACTGGTGCCGCCACGAGATCGACAGCTCGGGCCAGCC
>RGQD01000329.1 GCA_010030205.1 Betaproteobacteria bacterium | reverse complement strand
GTGCGGCGGCCGCCGCACAGTTCAACGCGACGCTGTGCCGCGCGCTCGACTATTGCGATGCGATGGCGCCGGGGCCGCACATCGGTTCGGCCTTGATCCCCGCAGCGCTGGCCGCTGCCGAGCTGGTCGGCGGCTGCAGCGGCGCGCTGTTCCTGACCGCGCTGGTGGCCGGTGCCGAGCTGGCCAGCCGCTTCAACCTCAGCGAGACACAGTACGACGGCTTCGATCCGACCGGCATCTGCGTCGTGTTCGGTGCCACCGCGGCGGCCTCGCGCATCCTGCAGCTCACACCCGCGCAGACGCTGCAGGCGCTGGCGCTGGCCTTCAACCGCTGCGGCGGCAGTTTCCAGAGCCATGTCGACGGCTCGCTGGGTGTTCGCATCGTGCAGGGCTGGGTCGCGCAGGCGGCGGTCGAATGCGCGCAAATGGCCGCGCTGGGCATCACCGGGCCGCACCAGTTCCTGGCCGGCCACTACGGCTATGCCCATCTCTACGGCCGTGGCACGCTCGATGTGCAGGCCTTGGTGGCCGGGCTGGGCAGCGAGTGGCGGCTCGAACGCATGATGTTCAAGAAATTCCCCAGCTGCGGCGTCACGCAGGGCGTGACCGAGCTGGCGCTGCGGCTGGCCGCGCGCCACGGGCTGGGCGCTGCCGACCTGGCCAGTGCCGAGGTCAGGCTGCCGCCTTATGCGCACCGCCTGGTCGGCCATACGTTCCAGATCGGCGCCAACCCGCGGGTCGATGCCCAGTTCAACGCCGGCTACTGCGTCGCCAATGTGTTGCTGCGCGGCAGCTCGCAGCTGGCGCATTTCTCGCCAGTCCAGGTCAACGATCCCGCGCTGCGGCCGTTGATCGAGCGCATCCGCGTCGTCGCCGACCCGGCGCTGGACGCGCGCGGTCACACCGCCGTCGACCTGAGCATCACGACGACCGACGGCCGGGTGCTGCACGACGGGCTCGACATCGCGCCCGGTTTTCCCGGTGCCGGTCTGAGCGAGGCACAGCACCTGGCGCGCTTTGACGACTGCCTGGCCTATGCCTCGCTGGCCGCCGCCTCGCTCGGGCTGCAGCCGCTGGCCCCGGCCCAGATGCAGGGTTTTCTGGCGGCGCTACAAGACCTGGCCGAGCTTGCCGATGTGCGCGAGCTGCTGCCACTGATGCTGGCGCCGGCCTGATCGGCGATGATGCGAAGCAAACCCGAGTGAGACAACGCATGCCATTCATCCCGTCGATCCTGCCGCCCGCCCAAGCCACCCCGCAGTCCTGGTGCTTTGCCTTTGTCGGCAACCAGTTGTTGCTGCCCGAGGACGAGGGGCTGGCGCTGCAGCCGCTGGTCGCCGCTGCGATGATGGCCGAGGCCAGCGCTTCGCATTACCTGGGCACGCTTGCGGCGATCGACTGCTGGGCGCTGCTGTTGCCGGCGGTGCCTGCGGGTTGGCGCGCGGTGCCACTGCGCACCGCGATGATGCGTTTCGATGCGGCGATGGGCGCGCTGGCCGGGCGCGCTGCGCAGCTGCTGGAGTGGGACCGCAGCCACCGCTTCTGCGGCGTCTGCGGCACGCCCACGGGGCTGCAAGCCGGCGAGCGCGCCCGCGTCTGCCCGGCCTGCAAGCACAGCGCCTACCCGCGGCTGAGCCCGGCGATGATGGCGCTGGTGTGGCGGCCGGGCGAGTTGCTGCTGGCGCGGTCGCCGCATTACGCCAAGGGCATGTTCAGCGCGCTGGCGGGATTTGTCGAAGCCGGCGAGTCGCTCGAGGACTGCGTGCACCGCGAGGTCGCCGAGGAGGTCGGCCTGCAGATCCAGGGCCTGCGCTATTACGGCAGCCAGAGTTGGCCTTTCCCGAACAGCTTGATGGTCGCCTATACCGCAGAGTACATGTCTGGCGAGATCGTGCCGCAGCCCGGCGAGATCGAGGATGCGCAGTGGTTTGCGATCGACGCGCTGCCCGGCATCCCGCCTAGATTCTCAATCGCCGGCCACTTGATTCGCGACACGATCGACGCGATGCGGGCCGGCACCTTCAGGAGCACCAGATGAGCCGAGATGTCTACGTCACCGGGGTCGGCATGATCCCGTTCACCAAGCCTGGGGCCAACGAGCCCTATCCGCAGATGGCCGCCAAGGCCACGCGCGCCGCGCTGGCCGACGCCGGCATCGGCTACGAGCTGGTGCAGCAAGCCTATGTGGGCTATGTCTACGGTGACTCCACCGCCGGGCAGCGCGCGGTCTACGAGGTCGGCATGACCGGCATCCCGATCGTCAACGTCAACAACAATTGCTCCACCGGGTCGACCGCGCTGTTCCTGGCGCGCCAGGCGGTGGCGAGCGGCGCGGCAGACTGCGTGCTGGCGCTGGGTTTCGAGCAGATGAGCCCGGGCGCGCTCGGTGCGATCTTCAAGGACAGGCCCAGCCCGTTTGAGCGTTTCGACGACGCCACCGGCGCGCTCGTCGATGCCGACCTGCCGCTGGCGCTGCGCTATTTCGGCGGTGCCGGCCTGGCGCACATGAACGAATTCGGCACCCGGGTCGAGACCTTCGCGAAGATCCGCGCCAAAGCCAGCCGACACGCGGCGAACAACCCGCTGGCCTTGTTCCGCACCGTGGTCACCGAAGAAGAGGTGATGGCCTCGGCAGCGATCTGGCCCGGTGTGATGACCCGGCTGATGGCCTGCCCGCCGACCTGCGGGTCGGCCGCGGCCATCGTCTGCTCGGCCGATTTTGCCCAACGCCACAGCCTGGACCGCAGCGTGCGCATCCGGGCGCAGGCGATGACCACCGACGGTGCGGCGACTTTCGGCGCCCGCGACATGCGCGAGGTGGTGGGCTTCAGCATGGCGAAGGCCGCGGCCGACCAGGTCTACGCTGCGGCCGGCGTCGGACCGCAGGACCTCGACGTGGTCGAACTGCACGACTGCTTCGCCCACAACGAGTTGCTGAGCTACGAGGCGCTGGGCTTGTGCCCGCGCGGCGGCGCCGAGAAGTTCGTCTGCGACGGCGACAACAGCTACGGTGGCCAGGTCGTCACCAACCCTTCGGGCGGTTTGCTGAGCAAGGGTCACCCACTCGGCGCCACCGGCCTGGCACAGTGCACCGAACTGGTCCAGCAACTGCGCGGCACCGCGGCCAAACGTCAGGTCGAAGGCGCGCGGCTCGCGCTGCAGCACAACCTGGGGCTGGGCGGCGCCTGCGTCGTCACGCTGTACGAGCGCGTCTGACCGTACCCGTTTGACGGCGGGCACGGCTCATCTTGTGCCTGGCCCTGAACCTCAAGGAGAACTTCCCATGACCCAGAAACTCGACGCCAAGGTCGCGCTGATCACCGGATCGGGCCGCGGCATCGGCCGCGCCATCGCGCTCAAGCTGGCGAGCGAGGGCGCGCGCATCGTCGTCAACGACCTTGACGCCGAACCAGCGCAAGAGACCGTGCAGGCGATTCGCGACGCCGGCGGGCAGGCCGTGGCCTGTATCGGCAGCGTCGCGGCACCGGACTTTGCCGATCGATTCATCGCCACCGCCATCGACACCTACCAGGGCCTGGACATCATCGTCAACAACGCCGGCTACACCTGGGACAACGTGATCCAGAAGATGAGCGACGAGCAGTGGGTGGCGATGCTCGACGTGCACCTGACGGCGCCGTTCCGCATCCTGCGCGCCGCGCAACCGGTGATCCGACGCTTGAGCAAGGCCGATACGGACGCCGGCCATCGCGTGGTGCGCAAGGTGGTCAACATCTCGTCGGTGGCTGGGCTGTTCGGCAACGCCGGCCAGGCCAACTACGCCACCGCCAAGGCCGGCATCGTCGGCATGACGCAGACCTTGGCCAAGGAGTGGGGGCGAATGAACGTGACGGTCAACTGCGTTGCCTTCGGCTTCATCCAGACCCGGCTGACCACCAGCGCGGCGCAGCATGCGACCGCCCACATCGACGGCCGCGACATCAAGGTCGGCATCAACCCGGACCTGCTCGCGGCGATGGAGCGCAGCATTCCGCTGGGCCGTGGCGGCACACCCGACGAGGCGGCGGGCGCGGTCTACCTGTTGTGCATCCCGGAGTCTGACTATGTCAGCGGCCACACCTTGCTGTTGTGGGCCGCCAGCGCGCCTTCGATCAAGCCGTTCCAGCTCGACGCGAGCGCCTTGTCGGCGTCGGCGATGCCCTCCATGAATTTCCAGCCGCTTTGGTGCACACGAAATCCGCTGCCGTGGGCCTGCACTTCGCAGCGGTCGCCCTGGGCCTGGGCCAGCGCGGCGATGAACTGCGCAAAACTGGCTGCCGATCGATCGACGGCCAGCCCCAGGCTGGCGGCGATCTGGTGGTAATACTGCATGCCTATCATGCGGCCGGTCAGCCGCAGCAACTGGCAGGCCTGGTCCGGGCCCCATAGCTGCAGCGCGGTCGGGTAGGCCGTGCGGACATATTCCATCGCGTAGTTTCGATGCGCTTTTGACAATCGCTCTGGCGGCCAGGTGCTGATCGGCAGGACAGGCGCGGCGCTCGGGTCGAAGTCCGGCGCGTCCTCATGCGGCGCGAAACGCAGGCGCTCGTGGGCTTCGAGCGCGCGGTCGTGCTCCAGGTAATAGCCCTCCAGCCCGGATTGCCCATCGGTGGTCTGTTTGGTGCACACAAATCCGAGCCTGGGGTTGCCCAATGACAGCCCGTTCTGGGCATGCCAACCGGCCAGCATCGACCTCGACACCGATGAAGGAATGCCGCACAGCGCTGTGCCGGCCCAGATCCAGCGCGGTGCGGCATAGCGGATCCAGGCCTTGCGGTCCGATTCGTACATGTACTCGACCGCCACGCCGCCGATGTGGTTCGACAGGTAGTGGTACTGCGCCGCTGCCACCGCATGCGGCAGCTTGTCAAGCCTGAGCTTTTGCAAACCG
>RGQD01000328.1 GCA_010030205.1 Betaproteobacteria bacterium | reverse complement strand
GCACCGCGAGGCGCAGGCCGTGCTCGACCTTCTGGGCGTCAAGCTGACCGTGCCGCGCGAATCGGTGGTCAGCGTCGGCGGCTACTGGCAACCGAAGTACTCGGTGCCCAACCAGGCCATGGTCGAAGCGGTACAGATGCTCGCGCGCACCGAAAACCTGCTGCTCGACCCGGTCTACACCGGCAAGGCCATGGCCGGGCTGATCGGGCTGGCACGCCAGGGCCGGCTGCGGCCCGACGAGAAAGTGCTGTTCCTGCATACCGGCGGGCTGCCTTCGCTGTTCGTCTATGAGCCCGTGGTACTCGACGACAGCGGTGCCAAAACCGCGCCCTGATCAGGGCTGAGCATCCAGCCGAACACCGCGCGCAGCGTCAGAGCCAGATCCAGATCCGCCAAAGCCATTGCGGAACCCGGCTGACGCGGGGGCTGTAGTGCTGTCGAAACGAAGCGTGGCTCAAGCGAATCTCCTGTTGGAGGAGATACTGTACATGCATACAGTCTTTTGAGCAAGCGCAGGCATCACGCAGCGCCCCGGCTGCGCCAGGCCTGGCTCAATCCACCAGATGATCGGCCAGCACCCGCGCCAGGTGCAGCGCCTGGCGGCTCGCACCGTCGGCGATCTGGTGCCGACAGCTGGTGCCGTCGGCCACGATCAGCGCGTCAGGCTCGGCGCGCACGACTGGCAGCAGACTCAACTCAGCCATCTGCATAGACACCTCGTGATGAGCGGCCTCGTAGCCGAAGCTGCCTGCCATGCCGCAGCAGGAACTCTCGATCAGCCTCGGGTTTGCGCCTGGGATCAGACGCAAGACCTCGAGCAGCGCCGATACGGTGCCAAAAGCCTTCTGGTGGCAATGACCGTGCACCAGGATCTGCCGGTTGGCCGGTCGCAGCGCCGGGCGGAACCTGCCGGCCTTGGCCTCTCGCGCCAGGAATTCCTCGAGCATCAAAGCCTGCGCCGCAACGGCCTGCGCGCCGTCGCCCAGGCCCATCACCAGCATCTCGTCGCGCAGCGTCAGCAGGCAAGACGGCTCTAGCCCGACGATGGGGATACCGCGACGCGCCAGCGGCAGCAGCGCGGCCAGCAGCTGGCCGGCGCGGGACTTGGCCTCGTCGGCCATACCTGCGGCCAGAAAGGTGCGGCCGCAACACAGCGCTTGGCCACGATCGCCGTGCGCGGCGTGCACCGTGTATCCAGCGGCCTGCAGCAGCCGCACGGCAGCGACCGCGTTCTCGCTTTCGAGTTGGCCGTTGAAGGTGTCGACGAACAGCAGCACCGGCTTGGCCGCGACAAGCAGTTCGTCGCGGCTCGCCAGCGTCAACGCCGCCGCACTGCGCCAAAAGGTGTCGCGCCTGAACTGCGGCAGCGAACGCCGCGCCGACAGGCCAAGCCAGCGCTCACCCAGCCGCCTGAGCAGCGGCGAGCGGTTGCGCAGATTGAACAAGCCTGGCAGCCGGCTGGCCAGCGCCGCGTAGTCGGGCAAGTGGGCGATCAAGCGCTGCCGGACAGACAAGCCGTGGCGCCGGCGACGCTGCGCCAGCACCTCGAGCTTCATTTTGGCCATGTCGACACCGGTCGGGCAATCGCGCTTGCAGCCCTTGCAGCCCACGCACAGCTCTAGCGCATCGTTGACCGCGTCGCCGGTCAACGCGTCGGGGCCAAGCTGGCCAGACAGCGCCAGCCGCAGCGTGTTGGCGCGACCGCGCGTGGCATGGACCTCGTCGCGGGTGACGCGGTAACTCGGGCACATCGTGCCGGCGTCGAACTTGCGGCAACTGCCGTTGTTGTTGCACATCTCGACCGCCTTGGCCAGACCGCCGGTGTTGTCGCCGCCAGTGCCCGGCGCACTCGTCGCTTCGGTGAGCGGGTTGTTCTGCACGTTCCAGGCCGACCAGTCAAAGACCGCTTGGAGCGGGATCGTCCGGTAGCCCGGCGCATAGCGGAACAGCGAGGCATCGTCCATCTTCGGCGGGTCGATGATCTTGCCCGGGTTCATCAGATTCTCAGGGTCTAGCCGCTGCTTGATCGCGCGGAAAGCCTGGTCTAGCTGCGGCCCGAACTGCCAAGCAATCCATTCGCCACGGCACAGACCGTCGCCGTGCTCGCCGCTGTAAGCGCCCTTGAACTTGCGCACCAACGCGGCGGCCTCCTCGGCGATCGCGCGCATCTTGGCCGCGCCGCCAGCCGGCCCGGCCTGGCGCATGTCGAGGATGGGCCGCACATGCAGCGTGCCCACCGACGCATGGGCATACCAGGTGCCGCGGCTGCCGTGGCGCGCGAACACCTCGGTCAGCGCGTCGGTGTACTCGGCCAAGTGGACCAGCGGCACGGCGCAGTCCTCGATAAAGCTGACCGGTTTGCCGTCGCCCTTCAAGCTCATCATGATGTTCAGGCCGGCTTTGCGGACCTCCCACAAAGCCCTTTGCGGCGCCTCGTCAAGCATCTCGACCACCGAGCCCGGCAGGCCCAGATCGCCCATCAACTCGACCAGCGCGCGCAGCCGCGGCAGCAACGCGCTACGGTCGTCGCCGCTGAACTCGACCAGCAGAATCGCCGCCGGCTTGCCCAGCAGCGCGGCCGCTATCGTCGGACGGAATGCTGGGTTGTCGCGCGCCAGATCGATCATCGTCCGGTCGACCAACTCGACCGCGCTGGGGCCGAGCTTGACGATGTGCTGGGCCGAGTCCATCGCTGCGTGGAAGCTTGCGAAGTTCACCACCCCCAGCAGCTTGGCCCGCGGCAAAGGGCTGAGCTTGAGCCGCAGGCTGCGGGTGAAAGCCAGCGTGCCCTCGGCGCCGACCAACAGGTGCGCCAGGTTGACGCTGCCATCCTCGGTGTAGGGCCGCTCGCTGCGGGGATGGAAGATGTCGAGGTTGTAGCCGCCGACGCGGCGCATCACCCGGGGCCAGCGCGACTCGATTTCGTCGCGGTGCGCATCGGCCAGGCCGTGGACAAATTGGGCAATCTCGCGCTCGGCAGCACCCAGACCCGCCACCGGACCGAAGTTCATCAGCCGGCCATCGGCCAGCCAGGCCTCAACACCTGCGACGTTGTGCACCATGTTGCCGTAGGCGATGCTGCGGCTGCCGCAGGAGTTGTTGCCGGCCATGCCGCCCAGCGTGGCTTGGGCGCTGGTCGACACATCGACCGGGTACCACAGGCCGTGCGGCTTGAGGTAGGCATTGAGATGGTCGAGCACGATGCCGGGTTCGACCTCGACCGTCATCGCCTCTAGGTCCAAATCCAGTACCGAGCGCAGGTGCTTGCTGGTGTCGATCACCAGCGCGGCGCCGGTGGTCTGACCGCACTGCGAGCTGCCGCCGCCGCGCGGCAGCAGCGGCACTTTCAGGTCACGGGCGATCGCCATCGCGCCGACGACGTCTTCCGCGCTGCGCGGCACGAACACGCCCACCGGCATGATCTGGTAGATCGACGCATCGGTGGCGTAGCGCCCACGCGACGCGGTGTCGAACAAGACCTCACCCTGGGTATCGCGCGCCAGGCGCAGCGCCAAGTCGGCGGCCTCGGGCGTGGCACGCTGCGCCAGCGCCAGGCTGGCCGAAGCCGCGTTGTCGCGCGTGATCGCTTGGGTGACGACCTTGGGCAGCGGTGCGTTCATGCGGAAATCCTCTGCGTGCGGTCCAGGCCAGCGGATTGCCCACCCGCCTGCCCACCCGATTGCATCAACTCGAGCGCCGCGTCGCGCTTGTGCAGCACCTGGCACGGGATGGAAAAGATATCGGCCATGGCGTCGCGCAGTGCTTCAATCCAGTCACTATAGGCCTGTCCGAATTGACATTTGTAGTTTGCATGCAAAACTGAGGCCCAAATCCGGAGCCTCGATGAAGCTGAACCAACACCCCAGCGGTCGCCATTTCCTGCAGATTCCTGGCCCCAGCCCGGTGCCTGACCGGATCTTGCGTGCGATCAGCCTGCCAACGATAGACCACCGCGGCCCGGAGTTCGGCGCGCTGGGACTCAAGCTGCTGGCCGGCTTGCGGCAGATTTTCCAGACCCAGCACCCGGTGGTGATCTACCCGGCGTCGGGCACTGGCGCCTGGGAGGCCGCGCTGGTCAACACCATGTCGCCGGGCGACGCGCTGCTGATGTACGAGACCGGGCATTTCGCCACGCTGTGGCACAAGCTCGCGCAGCGGCTGGGCTTGGCGCCCGAGTTGTTGGGCGAAGCCGGCAGCGACGACACAGGCTTGCCCATCAGCTGGCGACGCGGGGTTCAGGCTGACCTGATCAAGCAGCGGCTGCGCGCCGACCCCGGCCACGCGATCAAGGCGGTGTGCGTGGTGCACAACGAGACATCGACCGGCGTGACCTCGGACATCGCCGCAGTGCGGCGCGCGATCGACGCCGCAGGCCACCCGGCGCTGCTGCTGGTCGACAGCATCTCAGGGTTGGCCAGCGCCGACTACCGGCACGACGAATGGGGCGTCGACGTGACGGTCAGCGGCTCGCAGAAAGGCCTGATGCTGCCGCCGGGCATCAGTTTCAACGCCTTGTCACCCAAGGCCATCGCCGCCAGCCAGCACGCGCGCTGCGCCAAGTCGTTCTGGGCCTGGGACGAGATTCTCGAGCTCAACAAGACCGGTTACTGGCCTTACACGCCCAGCACCAACCTGCTCTACGGCTTGAACGAGTCGCTGGAGATGCTGCTCGAGCAAGGCCTGCCCAAGGTGCTGGCGCGCCACCAGCGCTGGGCCGAAGGGGTTCGCGCAGCGGTGCGCGCCTGGGGCCTGGCGATCCAATGCGCAGACCCGGCGCGCCATTCGCCGGTGTTGACCGGCGTCGTGATGCCAGCAGGTATCGACGCCGACGCCGTGCGTCGGCTGATCCACGAGCGCTTCGACCTGTCGCTGGGCACCGGCTTGGGCAAGGTCAGGGGCCGGATG
Organism: Betaproteobacteria bacterium; assembly: GCA_010030205.1. Lineage (GTDB taxonomy): Bacteria > Pseudomonadota > Gammaproteobacteria > Burkholderiales > Burkholderiaceae_C > Pseudaquabacterium. Next base: position 24 of record RGQD01000328.1, on the reverse strand, counting down.
TTTCGCATCGGCCACCTCGGCGAC
>RGQD01000327.1 GCA_010030205.1 Betaproteobacteria bacterium | reverse complement strand
GTCGATGACGACCAGCACGTCGAGGTCGACGATCAGATGGCCCTTGTGCTCGTGGTTGCGCAGCACCACCGCCCGGGCGCTCAGGCTGGCGCCGACCGGCATCGGATGGAAGTTGCGAATCCGGCTGCCGGTGTGAATCCACGGACCGAGCAGCACGTTTTGCACCAGCACCGCGTTGCACAGCCGCAGCAGCGTGGCCGGGTGCATCAGCTGCTCGGATTCGTACAGCGGGTCGGTCTCGCGCAGGTCGGCCAGCCAGCGGCTCGCCAACTCGCGCGTCGTCGCTTCGCTCAGCGTGCACAGCACCAGGCCTTCGGCCAGTGAAGTCGGGTTGGCCGCAGGCCGCTGCGCGGGTGGTGTCGACAGCTTGAACGAATCGACCGACGGCGGGGTTTGGGCTGCCGGCAAGGCTGCGGACCCGGTCGCGCACAGCCGACCCTGGCTGTGGACCTGCAGCGCCAGGGTGTCGTCGACACTGTCGGCGCTCACCACAGTGGTCGCGCCGTGGTAGACCGGATGACCGAAGCGGCAGTCTGCGGTGCCGCGTGCCAGCCAGTCCCGGCCCCAGCGCGCCACCGGCTGGTGCGCCATGTAGCCGAAGACCGCTGTGCCGGGCACCAGCGCGCCGGCAAAGCCGAAGCGGCTCGCGACGGCATCGTCGTGGATCTTGTTCTCGGAGTCGGCAGAGACATTGAACGCTTCGACAGCGTAGGGTGCCAGGGTGGTGGTCATCAGCGGATCCCGGATAGAGAGTCAGTGTGAAGGCTTGACCTTGAGCGCCGCATCCAGCAGCGAACGCGGCGCGATCAACTCCTGCGCACTGGGCGGCATCTGCTTGATCGCCTCGGCCTCGACCGCGATGCGGGCCTGCTGCTCGATCTGGGCCAGCAAGCCGGACTTGGCCGTGAACGACAGCGGTGAATCGGCCGACAGCAGGGTCTGAAGCGTTGCAGGCGGCTGCGCCTTGAGCAGTTGCTCGGCAGCAGCGCGGTCGACCCCATTGGCTTTGACGATCGCCGCGTAGACGACCTCGGCGTCTGCGCCGCCCTTGGCCAGCGCGTCGCGCATCTCGATGTTGGCCTGGTTGAGCGCGGCGACATAGCGTGCGGCGACCTCGGGTTTCGCGGCCAGGAACTCCTTGGTCATGGTCCAGATCGAGCTTGACGCGAAGCCGACATCGACCGCTTTTTGCACCAGCTTGGCGCCCGAGGCTTCGAGCCGCGCGCCCCAGACATCCCAGACGTAATAGCCGTCGATCTGGCCGCGCTGGTAAGCAGGCACCGCGACGGGCGGCGCGAGAACGACCATGTTGACGTCCGAGGGCTTCAGCCCGGCCTTCTGCAGCGACCAGCGCAGCGCGTAGTCGGCCTGCGAGTTCTTGGCCACGCCGATGTTCTTGCCCTTCCAGGTCTTGGGGTCGGCCGTCATGCCCGAGGCCGGGTTGGCGTACAGACCGAGCTTGGTCGTGCTGGCGTCGGCGTACACCACCCGCAGGTTGATGCCGATCGAGTTGGCAACGATCATCGCTGACGGCGCCATCGTCGCGGTCTGGATCTCGCCGCTGCCCAGGAACGACAGCAAGGCCGCGCCATTGGCGCCCTCGACCATGTCGATTTTCAGGCCGAAGCGCTGCCACAAGTCCACATGCTGCGCGTAGGCAAAGTCCCAGGACGCACCCGGACCCCAGGCCAGTTTGACCACCTCCAAAGCGCCGCCAGTCTTGGGCGTAGGATCTGCGGCGAGGGCCTCGACGCTGAGCGTCAGGCAGCTTGCAGCGGCCAGGCCGGCAGCCAGGTTTCTGACCCATGACCGCAATCTCGTTGGCAATAGCATGTCGCTGTCTCCTTGCTGGTTGTAAAAGTTGTAAAGACTGTCAAAGCTGTGAAATCGTGAGCATCCGTCTGGGCTGGCGCTTGTCAGCCCGGTACCAGACGCTCGAGTTGGTCTATCAATTCGTGCTTGAGCTCCGTAAAGGCCGGGCTCAACACCAGGTCGCGGTAGGGCTCGTTTTTGCCGAACGGCACCTCGACATGGCGGATGATGCGCCCGGGCGAGGCCGACATCAGGAACACATGGTCCGAGATCAGCAGCGCTTCCTCGACATCGTGGGTGATGAACAGCACTGTTCGCAGGCTTTGCTCGGACTTGATCACCTGCTTGAGCAACTGCTGCATCGCCAGCCGGGTCTGCGCGTCGAGCGCCGCGAAAGGCTCGTCCATCAGCAGCACCTCGCTCTCGGCCATCAGCAGCCTGGCCAGTGCGGCGCGCGACTGCATGCCACCCGACATCTGGTGCGGGTGCAGGTCGCGGGCATCGCCCAGCCCGACGCGGGCCAGGTAATGCATCACCTCGGCCTCGATCTGGTCGGCGCGGTGTGGGCGACCCAAGCCATGGCCGTGGCGGCAGGGGAAGGCAACATTGTCGAACACCGTCAGCCAGGGCAGCAGCGTGGGGCGCTGGAACATGAAACCGCGGTCCGGCCCGGGCTCGGTCACGTCCCGGCCGTTGACCATCACCCGGCCGCCGGTCGGATGGGTGAATCCGGCGACCATGTTGAGGATCGTCGTCTTGCCGCAGCCGGTGGGTCCTATCACGGTGGCCGTCTGTCCGGCCTTGACGCTCAGCGACACCTGGTCTAGCGCGAGCCGCATTGCCGTGCGGCTGCCGAAGGTCTTGGAGGCGCCGATCAGCTCGATTTGTGCGCCCATGATCTGTGCGCCCATGTCCTGCCCGCTCATCGCCCGACCCAGTGCAGCAGTCGGCGCTCAACTGCGAGGAACAACAAGTCGATGGTCACGCCGACCAACCCGATCAACGCGACACCGACATAGACCTTGTTGATCGCGTAGACCTGCGACGCGCTCTGGATCAGGTAGCCCAGCCCCACCTGTGCGGCGATCAGTTCGGACGCGACCACCACGGCCCAGCTCAAGGCCATCGCGGTGCGCAGGCTGACAAAAATCTCGGGCAGCGCCGATGGCAGCACGACGCGCAACAGCGTCGAGAAGGTCGACAGGTGGTAGTTGCGGGCCAGCCTCAGGTAGTCTGCGGGCACTGACCTGACGCCGCTGACCGACCCGAGCAGCACGTACAGGAATGCCGTCATGAAGATCACGAAGACCTTGGCGAATTCGCCGATGCCGAACCAGATCACGACGATCGGGATGAAAGCCAGCGCTGGGATGGGCCGCAAAAAGCCGAAGATCGGCAGCAGAAAACTGCCGGCGCGCTGGTGGTAGCCCAGCACAATGCCCAGCGGAACGCCGATGGCCGCAGCGATGGCAAAGCCGGTGACGGTTCGAAACAGGCTGGCGCGCACATGCTCGAACAATCCGTGGCCGCCATATCCGGCGCTGGCGAGCTCCATCGCCGCCACAGCGATGCCCGAAGGCGTCCCCAGGTATTCGGCTTTGACGCCGGGCACGATGCCCAGCGGTATCAGGTATTGCCAGATCAGCAGCGCCACGGCCACCACCGACAGCGGCGCAAGCGTTTGCAGACCAGTGGATTTCGCCGTGTTCAGCCAAGTACTGGCGCTCAAGATGACTCCGTTCCGGCGTCTCGCGGATTGATCAAACACGGGGTCTGGCGACCCTTTAATGAGATGAATGTACCATAGATAGATCCTTAGTTATGATGCCTGCGTCAGCCCAGCAAAGCCAGCACAATTGCAGCGCTTTATTGGGTGTCTTGTCGCCAGACGCGATGCCCCGAAACGCCGCAGCCTTGCGCACCTGACGACGGCAGCCCACCCCCAACAGCAGGAGTCGCCCATGCAGCCGCTGAACGCCGAAGAACTGGCCCGCTACCGCGAAGACGGCATCGTCGTGCCGAAGTCGGGCCTGAGCCGGTCAACAGTCGAGGCCTTGAGCACCAAGCTCGACAATTTCCTGGTCGAGCAAAAGATCACCGACGCCGACTACGTGCCCGACATCATCGAGCGCGACCCGAGCTGGCTTGATTTCGCCACCCGGCCCGAGATCCTCGACGCCGTGGCGCAGTTGATCGGCGAGGACATCATCGTCTGGGGCTCGGCGCTGTTCTGCAAAGCCGGCAAAGGCGGCAAGGCCACACCTTGGCACCAGGACGGGCACTACTGGCCGATCCGCCCGCTCGAGACCGTGACGGCCTGGATCGCGATCGACAATGTCAACGCCGAGAACAGCTGCCTGCGGGTCATCCCGGGCTCGCACCGCGACCGCGTCAGCTACAGCCACGATGTCGACCACAGCGACGCCATCATCCTGAACCAGGTCCTCAAGCCCGAGCATCTGCAGAGCGCGCCGCCGCGCGACATCGAGCTCGAGCCGGGTCGTTTCTCGATCCACGACGTCTACCTGATCCACGGCGCGAACCCGAACAACTCGGGCAAGCGGCGCGCCGGGCTGGTGTTCCGCTACATGCCAGCGAGTTCGCACTTCGACCGCATGCTCGCGGCGCAGCAAGTGCGCGACATGGGCGTGCTCGACCTGAGCCGGCGCAAGCTGCACCTGGTGCGCGGCGTCGACCGCTCGGGCCGCAACGACATCCACCGCGCCGGCTGAGCGCTGTGGCGAACATCGCCTTCTTCGGTCTCGGGGCGATGGGCAGCCCGATCGCGACCAACTTGCTGCGGGCCGGCCACCAGCTGAGGGTCTACGACCTCGCGCCGCGCGCCTGCGCCCGATTGGCCGACGCGGGCGCGAGCGTTGGCGCCGACCCTGCCGACACGGTTCGAGGATGTGACATCGTCGTCACACTGCTGCCGACCTCGGTCGAGGTTCGCCAGACCCTGGTCGGCGGGAATGGCGTGAAGGGCGTGAAGGGCGTGAATGGCATAAATGGCGCGCTGGCCGCGGCATCGCCGGGCACTGTCTTCGTCGACATGAGCACCGGTGCGCTGGCTGATTTCATGCAGCTGCGAGACCGGGTCGCCGAGCAGGGCGCGGTGCTGGTCGAT
>RGQD01000326.1 GCA_010030205.1 Betaproteobacteria bacterium | reverse complement strand
CTGCCCAACCCCCTTACACAAGGGGATACAGCCAACCCCAATGCCGCAGCCGCCTCGGGGACATACAAAACATTCACGGCCGAGTTGCTGGTGGGGGGAGCCAGCTTTCTGGACGTGAACCAAGGTTCTGCCGGCACCTGCTACTTGATGGCGGCGCTCGCGGGTGTGGCCAACAGTTCGCCTTCGGCCTTGCAGACGACCTTTGTTTCAGACGGTACGGTGGCCGGAAACCGCGTTTGGGGCGTGCGCTTCTTCGACACGCAAGGCAAAGAGGTCTGGGTCACCGCCAACGACCAACTGGCGGTAGCCCGCCCTAGTGCCAAAACGGCTCTCTACGCGAAGGCAACTGGGCGCGATGCCAGTGGCGCCGTGGTGCCTGAGATGTGGGTGCCTGTCGTCGAGAAGGCCTATGCCCAGGCCAACGAACTGGGTGCCTTTGGGCGCAGAAACGATGCCAACGCGATGTTTGCGATCGAGGGCGGTTTGGCCGACGCCGTACCCAACATCGTGGGCGGGCGCATGGCCTGGGTCAATGACAAAGCCTATAGCACCATCAATGGCCTTCCGCTCCTCTCCGCTATCAAAGCGCCTGCAGGCAGCTCCATCGCTGCAGAAGTGGCCAAGGCCATCAACGCAGGTCAGATTGTGTGGATCGGCTCCCATAACGAAACCACCGACGCTTCAGGGGCAATCCTTCTCACGAAGGGTCATGCCTTTCTGGCGTTTGACCCGGATCCGAACAACCCGAACGACACCCAGATCCGTGTCTACAACCCCTGGGGTTTCAGCGCCGCCAGCTCTGCGAACCCCCCGGGTTTCGTGTCACCGTTCCTGGTTGATCTGTCGGCGGTAGCGGGCGTCGCGGACTACGACTTCTACGTACAGGTCTTGGGCTCAAACAAGGACGACGTGATCTTTGGTACGGAAAAGGGCGAGCGTCTTGAGGCTGTGGAAGGCAACGACGTGTTGCGCGGGCTTGGAGGAAATGACACGTTGGTGGGCGGGCCGGGCAACGATGTGCTGATGGGCGGCCCAGGCAACGACTTCATAGATGGCGGCGAGGGTGCAGACAAGGCGCTGTTCGCCGGGCCGCGCAATAGCTACACGGTGAGCTGGTCCGCCAGCACATCTGCTTTTACTGTCGTTTCTTCTGCCGAAGGCACCGACACGCTGATAGGTATCGAGACGCTCTCCTTTTTAGACGGCTCGTACTCTGCGAGTTCATTCCAAAGCAACACCCTCCCGGCAGACACCACCGCGCCGACTTTGGCCTCAGCCAGCCCCACCGACAATAGCAGCGCAGTGGCGGTGGATAGCAACATAATTCTCACCTTCAGCGAATCAGTTGTGGCACGAAGCGGCGGCACCATTGAGTTGATGACCGATTACGGCAGTGGGCACCAATCGGTGGAGGTGTTTTCAGTCAGTGATGCCACGCGGGTCACTATCAGTGGCAATGTCGTCACCATTGATCCCACCAGTGCCTTACTGCCCAGCACGGGCTACCACCTCGGGTTTAACAACGCATTGGCCGATAACGCTGGTAATGCATTCAGCTACACGCACGGACAATACAACTTCACCACAGCCGCGGCCAACACCGCTGGCAAAACCGCCGATATCACCGCATACAGCTGGAAAGCCCACACCCTACTCAGCGGTGTGAGCCTCACCGCAGCCGGAACCAGCCACAGCGGCACCACCGACTCAAACGGCGCAGTCAGCTTCACCGCCGTCACCGACGCCAGCCTCACCTTGACAGCCAGCCGAGCCATCCCCAGCGCAGAAGCCACCGCCACATCAGCCGCCGTCAACCTGCAAGATGCCATCGCCATTTTGAAGATGATTGTTGGGCTGGATGTGAATGGTGTCGGTAAAGCCCTGTCACCATACCAAGCGCTGGCAGCAGACTACGACGGCAATGGATCTGTGCAACTTGCTGACGCCATTGGCGTGCTCAAGCATGTGGTGGGGCTAAGCGCCCCAGACCCGGTCTGGCGCTTTGTCAACGAGCTCGATGCCACGGTGCCGAGCAAAACCACCCTCAGCCCGGGTGCTGCACAGACCGGCATCACCGCAAGCTTGAGCGCCAGCAGCCCGGTGAAGGTGGGCCTGGTGGGGTATTTGACTGGGGATGTAGACGGCAGCTATGCGCTCGGTGGCAGGAGCAGCCTGACCAAAACTTATTTTGATACCCTGGTCGCAGCGCACCCCAATGAGCTGAGTTTGGATCAGTTTGGGGTGTATCCATGATGGAGACATCAGCCTGCTGATAGATGCCCGGCTACCTCGACTCTGCCAGGCAGCGCAGAAGCCGCCGGACGCCCGAACTCCGTACGCATCTCGGTGCTCATGGCATAAACCCCATGGGGTTGGGTCAACCATGGCCAGAGCGTGATCCACGCTCGGGGTTGAGGGTCACAGGACCGGCGGGTGACCAGTCGCGAGTGGCGCTTGACCAGCGCGCGGGATTGCCTAGACCAGAGAATGTCCTGAGGTCGCGTGCGGCAACGCAAATGATCTCGCCAGTTGTAACTTACTGTTGGCGCCGACCCTGCACCGTGCAAAAGGCCTCGAGTTTGATCGCGTCGTGGTCGTCGGAGGTCAAGTCGCCCTCGGCGCCCCAGAAGCCACGGCACAGGAGCGAAGGTTGCTTTATGTGGCCCTGACAAGGGCGAAGAGGCAGGTACTTGTATTGATGAAAATTCAATCGATCAGGAAGTCGCTGATGGCAAAGCCGCTGCGCGACCTCGACGCCGCCGCCATCGAAGCCTGGGCCGCCCGGGAAGCGAAGACCCGCCCAACATCGGCCCGGCTGGCATGGCGCCTGCTGAAAGCGTTTCTAGGCTGGTGCGCCGAAAAACCGGCCTACGCTGGCACCGTCAGCGACAAGAACCCCGCGAAGTCGAAGAAGGCGCGCGAGTCGCTGGGCCGCCCTGGCGTCAAGGCCGACGCCCTGCAACGCGAGCAACTGCCGGCATGGTTCGATGCTGTGCGCGGCATCCGTAACCCCGTGGTGGCCGCCTACCTACAAACCGTACTGCTGACCGGCGCCCGTCCCGACGAGGTGCTGGAGATGCAATGGGAAGACCTGAACACCAAATGGAAGGGCCTGACCATCCGCGACAAGGTGGAAGGCGAGCGCACCGTGCCGCTGACCCCCTACGTGGCGCACCTGCTGGCCGCCCTGCCCCGCCGCAATCAATGGGTGTTTTCTGGCGCCCGTGCTGACGTGGTGGCCGCACCGAATGAACTGCACGCCCGCGCCTGTGGATTGGCCGGCATCGAAGGGCTATCCCTGCATGGCCTGCGCCGCTCGTTCAAGTCGCTGACCGAGTGGCTGGAAATCCCGGCCGACGTGGTGGCGCAACTGATGGGCCACAAGCCCAGCGCGACCACTGAAAAATATTACACCGTTCGTCCGCTCGACCTGCTGCGCCTTCACCATGAGCGCATCGAAGCCTGGATTCTTGAGCAGGGCGGCGTGCAGTTTGACGCGACCGCCGCGACCAGTGCGCTGCGCGTGGTGGCTTGAAGATAGCAAAAAAGCTATACTATGATCAATTGGACTGTGACCTTGCATCCGCTAGCAGAACCGGAATTGCACGCCATGCCCGCCGACATCCGAGCCCGCTTTTTGCACATCGCTGAACTGCTGCAAGACTTCGGTCCGCAGCGCGTTGGCCTGCCTCACATCCGCGCATTGGAGGGCAAGCTCTGGGAGATGCGGATGCAAGGCCGCGACGGCATCGCTCGCGCCGTCTATGCCGCCGTCCAGGGTCGCCGCCTGCTCGTGCTGCATGTGTTCGCCAAGAAGACTCGCAGCACGCCCCGCAGCGCATTGGAAATCGCTCGCAAACGACTGGACGCCACATCATGAGGACCCTCAAGGACATCAAGCACGAACTGCTGGCAGACCCCGAAGTGCAGGGCGAATACCGCAATCAGGCCCCGGAGTTCGACATGGCCCGTGAACTGATTGCTGCCCGCGCCCGCGCCGGCATGACTCAAAGCGAAGTGGCTGCCCGCATGGGCACGACCCAAAGTGTGATTGCCCGACTGGAGGGCGGCAAACAAGCGCCCTCTCTGCGCACCGTGCAACGCTATGCCCAGGCAGTTGGCGCCCGTGCAGTGATGCGCATCGAGGCGCTGCCGGTGTCCACATGAATGAGCCAAGCGACAAGAGCTACGACGAATCGCTGACCTTAGCTCTGACCGACCTCGACGAGGCCGCCGCCTACCTTGATGCCGTGGCAGTCACAACCAAGCAAGACATCTTCGAGCGGCTGATTGGCGAGGCTTACCAAGTAATTGCCGCGCTGGCCATCGACTGCGGCAGGTTCGATGACCCGCACGTCATCAATGCACTGGACAACCTTGTAGCGCTGCGTATCGTTCACGAAGACGTGCTGCCTTTCCCGAGCAAGGGCGCACCGGGATAGTCTCGAATTCCGCGCCGATGACGCTCGCCCAGCGCTAGCGCGACCGCAACATGCCCTGGACCCCCAGGCGCGTTATTCGATGAAATGCCGACTTCCAGCCTTCTGGAAACGCTGCCCGCGCTGTTGGCAGCTGACCGGCCAGCGACTTGGGCGCATGCGATTACCGGCTCGAAATTGAGCCGGTAATTCATCACCGCGTCCGCGGGAGTCCGGCGTAATTGCCGTCGACATCGCCCCGCATCACCCCGACAAGGCCGAAATATACAGGCCTGGCCGCTTGACATATCGGAGGCCAGTGCCAGCACCGTACCTGGGCTCAGGTTGGCCTTGCCGGGCATCGTCAGGTCGGCCTGGTTGAAGAATAACCACTGCGGGTCTGGCGAGGGCCAGCAGACAACGTGCTTGAACACTGCGATCGCGTCGCTGAGCTCAACTTTGCCGTTGCCGTCGAAGTCGGCCGCATACGCCTGATACGGTGACAGCGCCTTGCCTGCGCCGTTGTCGTCTAGGCCGACGATCATCTTCAGGATCGC
>RGQD01000325.1 GCA_010030205.1 Betaproteobacteria bacterium | reverse complement strand
GGCTGCGACAAGACCACGCCGGGCACGGTGATGGGGGCGATCAGCATGGGCGTACCGACGCTGTTCTGCCCGGCCGGGCCGATGCTCAACGACCGCTTGGTGCAAGGTGGCGTGACGCGCCAAGTGGGCGCGGGCACCCACACCCGGGTGTTCTGGGACGAGTACCAGGCCGGCAAGATCGATTCAGACCAATGGAAAGCGCTCGAGACCCGGATGACGCGCTCGCCAGGCACCTGCAACACCATGGGAACGGCGAGCACGATGACGGCGATCGTCGAAGCCCTGGGCCTGGCGCTGCCCGGCAGCAGTTCGATCCCGGCGATGGACTCGGCCCATCCGCGCATGGCCACCGATTGCGGCGAACGCATCGTCGCCATGGTCTGGGACGACCTGACACCGCAGCGCTTGCTGACACGCGAATCTTTCGTCAACGCCGCGGTGGTGCAGATGGCACTGGGCGGGTCGACCAACGCGGTGGTGCACCTGATCGCGATGGCCAGGCGCGCCGGCGTGGCGCTGGTGTTGGACGACCTAGACCAGGTCGCGCGCCGGGTGCCGGTGCTCGCCAATCTGTTCCCCAGCGGCGACCGGTTGATGGAAGACTTCTATTACGCCGGCGGGCTGCCGGCACTGATGAACCGCATCGGCGCACAGCTCTCATTGGGCGAGCTCACGGTCACCGGCCGCAGCTTGGGCGAGAACATCGCCGCGTCGGTGGTGCAGGACGACGAGGTGATACGCCCGCTAGACCGCCCGGTCAGCAGCAGTGCGGCGCTGGTGGTGCTGCGTGGCAACCTGGCGCCCGAAGGCGCGGTGATGAAAGGCAGCGCCGCTGACGCGCGCTTCTTCAAGCACCGCGGCCGGGCGCTGGTGTTCGACTCGCCACCCGAGATGCACGCGGCCTGCGCCGACATGGACCTCGATGTCGACGAGGACACGGTGCTGGTGCTGCGCAATGCAGGGCCGGTGGGCGCACCCGGCATGCCCGAGTGGGGCAACCTGCCGATCCCGAAGAAGCTGCTCGCGCGAGGGGTTCGCGACATGGTCAGGCTGTCCGATGCGCGGATGAGCGGCACCCATTACGGCAGCTGCATCCTGCACGCCAGCCCCGAGGCGGCGGTGGGCGGTCCGCTGGCGCTGGTGCGCAATGGCGATGAGATCGCGATCGATGTCGCCGCACGATCGATCACGCTGTGCGTGCCTGACGATGAGCTGGCACTGCGGCGCGCGGCTTGGCAGCCGCCGCCGCGTCCGGTGACACGCGGCTACACCCGGCTGTACCAGGAGCATGTGACGCAGGCCCACGAAGGCTGCGACTTCGATTTCCTGGAAGGCTCGGCGACCTCGCCTGAGCCGGTGATTTATTGATTGCTGCGGCCCCTCAAAGCTCGACCATTGCCAGCTGGTGCAGGGTCAAGCCCAAGGGGCCTGCTATGCCAGACAGAATTGCCGCCAGCCCATGACCTCGCAACCTTGACGCACGCTGTGGCCATCGCCGCCGTAGACGATGCGCGGTGTGGGCATGGCCTGATGGGTCAACAAAGCCCAACGCTGCAAGGACTGCGGCCAATCGCGCCCGAAGGTGCTACCTGACTTGATTTCGATCGCCTGCAGGCCCAGCGGTGTCTCGTACACCACGTCGACCTCGTGACCCTGGCTGTCGCGCCAGAAAAACAGCTCAGCGCCTTGGCCTGCGTTGAATCGGCGCTTGACCAGTTCCGAGACGACCCAGGTTTCAAACACAGCACCCCGCGCAGCGTGCGCCTCCAGGCTCGCGGCATCCCGAATCCCCAGCAACCATGCCAACAAACCCGAATCCAGGAAATAGAGCTTGGGCGTCTTGACCAGCCGTTTGCCAAAGTTGACGTGGTAAGGCGGCAGGCGCATGGCGATATAGCTGGTCTCCAGAACCGACAACCACTGGCGCGCGGTGACCGCAGAAATGCCGCAGTCTGCACCCAATGCGGCCAAATTGAGCAGCTGACCCGAGCGCGCAGCACACATGCGTACGAAGCGCTGGAACAGCCCCAGATCCCGGACCGCGACCAGTTGGCGAACGTCGCGCTCGAGGTAGGTCGCCACGTAATTGGAGAACCAATCGCCAGGCTGCAGCGCCCGGTCATACAGCGCTGGGTAGCCTCCGACGAACAGCAACTTCTCGAGCTTGCTCGGCAACAACTCGGCGCCGATTTCGGCACCGGACAAGGGCAGCAGTTCCACCCGACCCACTCTTCCGGCCAGCGACTGGCTGATCCCGGCCATCAGGTCGAACTGCGCTGATCCAGTGACCACGAAGTCACCCATGCGGCCGCGTTCATCGACGAGTTGCTGCAGCCAGGACATCAGTTGCGGGCAGCGCTGCACTTCATCGAGAACGGCGCCATCGGTGAACCGTGCCAGGAAGCGCTTGGGGTCTTCCAGCGCAAATTCGCGCTCTTCCGGATTTTCCAGCGACACATAGGGCTTGCCGGCGAACACGGCCCGCGCCAGCGTGGTCTTGCCCGACTGTCTTGGCCCGGTGATGGCCACCACAGGAAAGCCTCGAGACAAACGTTCGAGCGTGACAGTAGCCTGGCGATCTATCATTTTACAAATCGAAACTCTGACTTTCGATTTGTAATTGTAGGGCTTCGCGGTGCCACCCTCCCGCGGTCTGCCGCAGTTGGCAAACCGGCTCTTCAACTGCGGCGGTCCCTCTAAACAAATGTGGCCTCGCCACTTTGCTCGACCTCCATGGGAGCGACGGGCTTCGTCTGGCTTCGGAGGCGTCAGAGCTCGGCCAACTCGCCCGCCAGCCACTGCTCGCGCAGCTTGAACTTCTGGATCTTGCCCGACCCGGTGAGCGGAAATCCAGCCATCTGGAACCAGCGGCGCGGCGTCTTGTGCGGCGCGATGTGCTCGCGCATATAGGCAAACAGCGCGTCCTTGTCGACCAGCATGCCGGGCGCCGGGCGGACGAAAGCTGCCACCTCCTCGCCCCACTTGGCGTCTGGCAGTCCGACCACCGCAACCTCGGCCACGCTGGGGTGGCGGAACAGCAACTCCTCGAGCTCGCGCGGATAGACGTTCTCGCCACCGCGGATGATCATGTCCTTGAGTCGGCCCTCGACGGTGCAGTAACCTCGCGCGTCCATCGCGCACAGATCACCAGTGTGCAGCCAGCCATCGGCGTCGATCGCCGCGGCGCTGGCCTCAGGCATCTCGAAATAGCCACGCATCACGTGGTAGCCCCGGGTGCAGTACTCGCCGACCTCACCGAGCGGCAAGGTCAGCCCGGTGGCCGGGTCGATGATCTTGACCTCGACATGAGGCATCGCCGGGCCTATCGTGCCGGCCTTGTCGGCCAAGGTGTCGTCGGGCCGGGTCATCGAGGCCACCGGCGAGCATTCGGTCTGACCGAACACGATCGTGAACTGCGCACCCAGGCGCTGCTCCAAGCCGGTGACCAAGGTCGCCGGCACGGTCGATCCGCCAGAGCAGATCGCCTTCACGCACGACAGGTCGGTGGTCTCGAAGGCCGGGTGCTCGAGCATCGCAACCAGCATCGTCGGCACCGCCAGCAGCGCAGCGGCGCGGTACTGGCCCATCAGCGACAACACCAGCCCGGGGTCAAAAGCCTCGACCAGCACCTGGGTCGCACGCTTGGACACAGCCCCCAACACACAGAGTACGCATCCGCCGGTGTGAAACAAAGGCATGGTCGTGACCCAGACCGCACCGTCGGCCACGCCCATGCGGTCCATCGTGTGAGCGCCGTTGTTGACCAGTCCGCGGTGGGTCAGCAGCGCACCTTTCGGGAACCCGGTGGTGCCCGAGGTGTACTGGATCATCACCGGGTCGTCGGGTTGGACCAGCGGCAGCGCTTGGTGCACATCGGCGCTGGCCAGGAAGGCCTGCCAGTCATCGAAACAGACGATCTCGCGCAGCTCGGGGCAGTTCGGCGCGATCGCCTGGACCGTCGCGAGCATAGGATTGCCGCGAAAACCCGGCACAACGAAAACGCCGGCGGCGCGCGACTGCTTGAGCACATACTCGACCTCGCCGGCCTTGAAGCCCGGGTTGACCGTGACGAGCACCAGCCCGGCCATCGCGGCGCCGAACTCCATCATCGGCCACTCGGGGATGTTGGGCGCCCACACCGCCACCCGCTCGCCGGGCTTGAAGCGCGCACTCAAGGCCCGAGCGGTGCGCAGCGACTCGGCGTGGAACTCGGCATAAGTCCACTGCCGGCGCGATGCCGGCTCGGGGCTGCCGGCGATCAAAGCCAGACGATCCGGCGCGGTCTCGGCCGCCCAAGCGAGCAAGCCGCCCAGCGTGAGGTCGCGGATCGGCGGCTCGCTCGGCCCGTGGGCATGGGATGAGGTCAACGACATCTTGTCTCCAAAAATAGTGCGCTGCGCAGCATTCGAAGGGCTGGCCCGCTTCAGCGTGTCATCGCCCCGTAGACCAGGGCTTGCACCTGTTCGCGGTAATACTTGCGCAGGTCGCCGGGCGCTGCAGTCCCAACCACCACCACCAGTTTTTCTTTGGGGTCGGCGAAAAACGCAGTGCCAAACGCGCCGTTCCAGGTGTATTCACCCACATTGCCCGGCACGGCTGACAGCCCAGCCTGGGTTCTGACGGCAACGCCAAGGCCGAAGCCGAAACCCTCTCGGTGTGGCTCAACGCCGCCGACATTGTTCTGGATCTGCGGACCGAGGTGGTTGGCCGTCATGTGCGCGATGGTCTTGGGGCTGAGCACGCGCTGGCCGTCGAGCTCGCCGCCGTTCATCAGCATCTGCCCGAAGCGCAGGTAATCACCCACCGTCGAAAAAGCACAGGCGCCGCCGCAGTCAAATTGGGTCTGTTGGTTGATCACCGAGATCGACTGGGGCTTGCCGTCGAGTGGATTCTTGGCAAGTGGATACGCCAGCCGAGACCGCTTGGCCGCGGGCACCGCAAAAGTGGCATCGGTCATACCCAGCGGCTTCCAGACCCGGGCGTCTAGAAAAGTCCCCAGGCGCTGGCCCGACACCTTCTCCACCACCGCACCGAGCACATCGGTCGA
>RGQD01000324.1 GCA_010030205.1 Betaproteobacteria bacterium | reverse complement strand
AGCAAGCGCAACTCACCCACGCCGGGCTGGGCCAGCAGCAACTCGGTCAACACGCCGTGCGGCCAGCCACCACCGGGCAGTTCGGCGTCCAGCGCGTCGAAGCCGCTGGCAGTGACACGCCCGGGCGCGCCGCCGATCTGGCTGGCGCGCCACAAGCCGGGGTGCAGCGCGGTGAGCTGGGTCGCGCGTTCGATCGCACGCTCGGCCGAAGCGCAGGCCACCAGTCCGGCAGGACCGTGCGGCGCGTGTATATGGTTCGAAACATGGTTCGAGGCGTCGTTCGGGACGTCGTTCGATGGACCGAACAGGGGCAGTGACAGGTTCACATCGATACTGTACTTTCATACAGTATTTCTGGCAAGCCAGACCAGGCTGTCGGCGCGCCACCACAACCGGCCGCGCTGCAGTGCACAGCGCGCCGGATAATCCGGCTCTGAACAGGCGCCACGCCCAGGCTGCCCGATACCTGCGCGCTGCCTGCCGAGTTCGCCCCAGCCCATGCCCACCTTGTTGCAGCGCTTTGCCCGCATCACCCCGTACTTTCGCCACGGCCGGATCGGCATCGTCGTGGCCTTCGTCGGCTCGCTGGTCGGCGCGGCCACCGAGCCGCTGATCCCCGAGCTGATGAAGCCCTTGCTCGACCAGGGCTTCCATGCCGGCAAGCTGGCGCTGTGGATGGTGCCGGTGGCGATCGTGGGCATCTTCGCGCTGCGCGGTGCGGCGGGCTTCATCGCGCAGTACGCCTTGTCCTGGGCCGCCTACCGCGGTGTGCAGTCGCTGCGCGAGGCGCTGTTCCAACGCATCCTGAACGGCCAGCCCGCGATGTTCAGCCTGCGCACGGCCAGCAGCCTGACCAACACCTTGGTCTACGAAGTGCAGATCGGCGCCACCCAGTTGGTCAACTCGATCCTCACGCTGGTCAAGGATTCGCTGACGCTGCTGGCCTTGCTGTCCTACCTGCTGTGGCTGAACTGGCGGCTCACGTTGTTCGTCGGTGTGCTGTTCCCGGCCGTGGCGCTGCTGATGCGCAGCGTGGGCAAGCGGCTGCACCGGCTCGCGCGCGAAGGCCAGGAGGCGACCGATTCACTGGCTTATGTGGTCGAAGAAAACGTGCTGGCCTGGCGCATCGTCCGGCTGCACGGCGCGGCCCAAGCCCAGGCCAGTCGTTTCGACCAACATGCGCTGACGCTGCGCCGGGTGCTGCTCAAGATCGTCGCGGCCAGCGGCGCGATGACGCCGGTAACCCAGCTCTTTACCGCGATGGCGCTTTCGGCGGTGATCGTCGTCGCGCTGTGGCAAAGCAGCAGCAGCGGCGCGACCGTCGGCGGCTTCGTCGCCTTCATCACCGCGATGCTGATGCTGGTCGCGCCGGTCAAGCACTTGTCGGACGTGATGGCGCCGATCACCCGCGGCCTGGCGTCTATCGAGCGAGGCCTGGAACTGCTGGCCGACAGCCCGGCCGAGCAAGGCGGCACGTACCAGGCGCCAGGCGGCCGCGCCCAGGGCCATCTGGTGCTCAGCGATGTGCTGCTGCGTTACCGAGACGACCAGGCCCCGGCGATCAACAGCCTGTCGCTGGACATCGCCGCCGGGCAGACCGTGGCGCTGGTCGGTCCGTCAGGTGCCGGCAAGTCCTCGCTGATCAACCTGCTGCCGCGCTTCATCGAGCCCACGTCCGGGCGCATCACGCTCGACGGCATGGCGCTGGCCGACTGGCAGACCGATTCGCTGCGCCGACAGTTCGCGCTGGTCAGCCAGGACGTGGTGATGTTCAACGACAGCATCGCCGCCAACGTGGCGCTGGGTGACGCATCGGGTGGTGCGTCGGGTGGTGCGTCGGGTGGCACGATAGACACGCCAAGAGTGCGCGCTGCACTGGACGGCGCCCATCTGCTGGACTTCGTCGACAGCCTGCCGCAAGGCGTCGACACGGTGATCGGTCACAACGGTGGCGAGCTCTCGGGCGGCCAGCGCCAGCGCCTGGCGATCGCCCGCGCGCTGTACAAGGACGCGCCCATCCTGATCCTCGACGAGGCCACTTCGGCGCTCGACAGCGAGAGCGAGCGAGCGGTACAGGCTGCCCTCGAGACCTTGATGCAAGGCCGCACCACACTGATCATCGCCCACCGTATGTCGACCATCGAGCATGCCGACCGCATCGTCGTGATGGACGCCGGCCGCGTCGTCGAGCAAGGGCCCCATGCCGCGCTGCTGGCCTCAGGCGGGCTGTACGCGCGATTGCACGCGCTGCAGTTCAGAAGCTGAAGGCGCTTCGAAGCGCACGCTATGCTGCGCGCTTACAAGACTTCAACCCAGAACAAGCCATGACGACCCTGCCGATCAGCCGCTACCCCGTGCCCGAGCTCAAAGACCTGCCCGATGACTTGCGCGAGCGCATCCTCGCGGTGCAAGAAAAAGCCGGTTTCGTGCCCAATGTGTTCCTGGCGCTGGCGCGCGAGATGATCATCGTCGCGACCTCGGCCGCCAACCACTGCCTGTACTGCGTGGTCGCGCATGGCGCGATCCTGCGCATCTACGAGAAGAAACCGATGATCGCCGACCAACTGGCGGTCAACCACCGCAAGGCCGACATCACGCCGCGCCAGCGCGCGATGCTCGACTTCGCGATGAAGGTCTGCCAGCGCTCGCATGAGCTCGACGAGGCCGATCACGCTGCGCTGCGCGCGCACGGCTTCGACGACGAGGACATCTGGGACATCGGCGCGATCACCGCGTTCTTCGGCCTGAGCAACCGCATGGCCAACCTCAGCGGCATGCGGCCCAACGACGAGTTCTACCTGATGGGCCGGCTGCCCAAAGCAGCCAAGGCCTGAGATTGCCTTTGCCCCCGGCGCACAACCCGGCGGCGCTGTCGCCGGTCATCGCCGGCGCCTGGAGGTTGGCCGAATGGGGCTGGACCGCGCAGCAGCGCCTGGCCTGGATCGAGGGCAACCTCGAGCTCGGCGTGACCAGCTTCGACCATGCAGCCCTCTACGGCGGCGGTGACGACGTCGAGTCGCTGTTCGGCCAGGCGCTGGCACTGCGCCCTTCGCTGCGCGACCGGGTGCAGCTGGTCAGCCAGTGCGGCGTCGGGCTGCTGAACCCGGCCCGGCCCGGTGGTCCCGCTACAGCGCGGGCCAAGCCCTTCGACAGCTCTGCCGCGCACATCCGGGCCTCGGTCGAGCAGTCGCTGCGCGCGCTGCGCACCGACCACCTCGACCTGCTGCTGATCCACTGGTCCGACGCGCCGATGGATGTCGACGCGATGGCCGAGACCTTGGCGACGCTGCGCGCCGAAGGCAAGGTGCTGCACTTTGGCGCGTCCCAGCTCAGGCCGGCGCAACTCGCGCTGCTGCACAGCCGCATCGCGCTGACCACGCACCAGCTCGAGCTGTCGCCGCTGCACCGCGACCCGCTGCACGACGGCACGCTAGACCAGTGCCTGGACCTGGGCCTGCGGCCGATGGTCTGGTCGCCGCTGGCCGGCGGGCGCTTGTTCACCGCCGACGATGCGCAAAGCCGCAAGCTGCGCCACACGCTAGCGGCGATGGCGTCGGCCTTGGGCGTGACGGTGATCACGCTGGTGATCGCCTGGGTGATGCACCACCCGAGTGCGCCGCTGCCTATCCTGGGGGCGCGTCGCATCACGGTGGCCCGCGAAGCGATGGCCGCGCAAAGCTTGCAACTCGACGACGCCGCCTGGCGGCGGATCTGCGCTGCGGCGGCGGGCCCAGCCGTGGCCTGATCCGGCCTGCCCGACACGGCACGGCCTGCCCAGCCTGCCCGGCGCAGCATGACCGGCACAGCATCAAGCCAGATCGAGCTCGGGATAACAGCGAAAAATGCCCTGCTCGTTGAACGGGATCCGTCGCTCGCTGCGCAGGTAAGCCGCCAGCTTGGGCAGCGCGGCGACGCGGTCGTGCAGCTGCACGATCTCAGGCGTCTTGGCCAAGGCTTTCTTCGCAGCGTTCGGGAAAGCGTAGCGCAAGCCTTCGATCAACTGGAACAGCGACAGATCGGCATAGCTGAGCTTGCCGCCGGCGAGTTGCCGCGGCCCGGCCGGGTTGCGCACGATGAGGTGCTCGAACCACTGCAGGTACTTGGGCATGCGAACGCGGCAGAACTCGGTCGCCCGCCGCAAGGCCTCGGGCAGCTGGTCCTCGTAATACAGGCCGCTGCCCACAGGGTGGTGGGTGTCATGGGCTTCGGTCACGGCATCGGCGATGGTGAGCTGGATCTGGTGCGTCCAGACCCGCAGCTGCTCGCTGCGACCCACCAGCTTGAGCGTCGGTGCCAGGTACAACAGAATCGCCGCGGTCTGCCCGACGACAACCTCACCATCCTTCAGGAAGGGCGGCGCGAACGGTGGATGGGGCAGTTTGCGGTCGTTCAGACAGCGCAGCATCGCTGGCACGCCCTGCGCTGCGGTCTCGGCGCCGCGCGCCACATCGATGTACGGTGCGCCGGACGCCTCCAGCGCCAAGCGAACAAATTCGCCTCGGCCCTGGATGCCCGGCCAGTAGTGCAGTTCATAGGCCATGACGCGCACTGTAGCTGGCGGCCCTCGATCGAGCCTGACCCAGGACAGCCCACCCACACGCCAGCCCACACGCCAGCCAACACATCCGCAGCGGCATGGACGAGAATGGTCAGCTCACTCTTGACCCAGGGGACATGATGATCGAACAGAACGGCGCCGAATCGCTTGTGACGACATTGGCTGCCAGCCATGTCGAACTGTGCTTTGCCAACCCAGGCACCTCGGAGATGCACTTTGTCGCGGCGCTCGACCGCATCCCCGGCGTGCGCTGCGTGCTCGCGCTGTTCGAGGGCGTGGCCACAGGCGCCGCCGATGGTTACTGGCGCATGGCCGAAAAGCCCGCTGCCACGCTGCTACACCTGGGCCCCGGCCTGGGCAATGGCTGGGCCAATCTGCACAACGCGCGCAAGGCGCGCTCTGGCATCGTCAACGTCGTGGGCGACCACGCGACCGGCCATGTGCATTTCGAGTCGCCGCTGAAGTCCGACCTGAACGGCATCGCGCAGTCGATCTCGCACTGGGTGCGCAGCTCGCAGCGCGCCGCCGATGTCGGCGCCGAC
>RGQD01000323.1 GCA_010030205.1 Betaproteobacteria bacterium | reverse complement strand
GCAAGAAGATCCGAGCGCAATGCCCATGTGCTTACAAAATCAAATTGGGTTGAGCTGCGGTTTTAGTGGTGCGGATCGCAGGTTTTGGTCGAGCAGCTTGGCGCGGGGTTGGCGGCAGTAGTTAAAACATTGGTGTTTTTCTGGGAAGTAGGTCGGATGGATATATTGACCATACGGGGTGCACATTGAGCCCGACTGGGGTCTGGCGGCACAACCGGTACCGGATTTCGATGTGGACCAGTTCGTCAGTTGGTGAATGGTTGAAGCGGCGATTTTGACTTGCCCCTGGCCAGGCCTGCGCCCGACGCCTCCGTCGAAACGCTATAGGTTCTGCTTACGGCGTTTCTTCATGGTGAACCTGCCCCACGGGCGGGAAATCCAGGGTTCGCTCGGGGTTCGAGGCCTGTTGCTGAGGTCTATACTGCAGCGCTTACGGTTGAGTGGCTTATTCGTATTTGTGAGATCGCCGCCATGGTGGCCTTCGTGGCCGGGCCGCAAAGCATCTTCACGACCGGCTTCACCTTTGACCTGTCGGGCGTCCGGGCCACATACTGAGCACCTGGATAGCGCCACTTCCGGCCAATCACACACAAAGGAGACCTGAGCATGCAACACCACGACCACAACCGCCGCTTCTGGCTGAAATCCGCCACCGCGGCAGCGCTGACGGCTGGCGGCATTGCCGCACCCGTACAGGCACTGGCCCAGGCGCGGCCCGCCAACTGGCCAAGGCGGCCGCTGCGCATCCTGGTGGGCTTTCCGGCCGGCACCTCGCCCGACCTGATCGCCCGCGCGCTGGCCGAGCCCCTGGGCAAGGAGCTCGGCCAGACCGTGGTGGTCGAGAACAAGACCGGCGCCAGCGGCAGCCTGGCCGCCGGCGATCTGGCCAAGACGCGCGACGACCACACCATCGGCGTGGTAGGCAATGCCGCGCTCACCAGCAATCCGATTCTGTACCCGAAGCTGCCGTATGAGCTGACCGAGTTCAACACCCTCACGGTGGTGGGCACCTCGCCTTGGCTGATCGTCGGGGCTGCCTCGCTCAACTTCAGCACCCCGGCCGATTTCTTCAAGCTGGCGCGCGAGGCCGGCAACAAGTGGAGCTACGGCTCGGTGGGCATCGGCTCGGGCACCCACCTGGGCAACGAGATGCTCAAGGACCTGGCCGGCTTCGACGCTGTCCACGTGCCCTTCAACGGCGCGCCGGCCGTCATCAGTGCCATGAAGGGCGGCGACATCCACATGGCCAGCCTGCCAATGGGTTTCGCGCTGGCGCAGGCGCAGGCCGGCACCATCAAGGCTGTGGCCGTCACCTCGGCCGCGCGCACACCGCTCGCGCCCAATGTGCCGGCGCTGCCCGAGGCCGGTGTGCCGGCAATGGACCTGGAGATCTGGAACGCGATGGTGGTGCCGGCCAGCATGCCCAGGGACATCGCCGATGCCATCAGCGCGGCACTCACCCGCATCATCCGCTCCGACGATGTCAAGCAGAAGCTATTCCAGCAGGGCTGGGTGGCCGATGGCGGCTCGCCCGAGCAGGCGCAGCGGCGCATCAGGTCGGACACGGCGCACTACCAGCAGATCATCACCAAGCGAAAGATCACGGTCGCCGGATGAACCTTGCCTTCGAGGCGCAGCGCCATGCCCTCGGGGACGGCGTGGCCATCCAGTCGTACTGCGCCGGCCAGGGACCGGCCGTGGTCATGCTGCACGGCTATCCGCAGAACCACCGCGCCTGCCTGCCAGTGGCACAGTTGCTGGCGGCGCATTTCAGCCTGGTGCTGCTCGACCTGCGCGGCTACGGCGACAGCACCGGCCCCGCGCCCGATGCGCAGCTGCAGCCCTACAGCAAGCGCGCGGTGGCTGGCGACGTGGCCCGCGTCATGCAAGCGCTGGGCCACGAACGCTATGCGGTGGTGGGCCATGACCGGGGCGGACGGGTGGCGCACCGGCTGGCGCTCGACTTCCCGGACCGCGTGCAGGCTCTGGCGTCAATCACCGTCATCCCGACCGAAGAGATGTGGGACCGCTCCAGCTTTGGCTTCGGCATGCAGGCCTGGCACTGGTTCATGCTGGCCCAGGCCGCGCCCCTGCCCGAGGTGCTGCTGGCGGGCGACCCGGCCTTCTTCTTAGAGCACACGCTGCACAAGATGGCGCAGGGCCGCGACTTCCTTAAGGCGCAGAGCCTGACCGACTACCACCGCTGTTTTGCCCGCCCCGAAGTGCGACTGGCAATGATCGAGGACTACCGCGCCGCCGCCGGCATCGACCGGACGCACGATCAGGTCGACCGCGCCGCCGGCCGCCGGCTGGCGCAGCCGGTCCATGTGCTGTGGGAGCGCGGCCGGTATGCCAGCGGCGAGACACCGGTGGACATCTGGCGGCGCTGGACCAGCGGTGAGGTGACGGGAGCGCCGGTCGCTGCCGGCCACCTGATGATGGAAGAAAAACCGGACGAGGTCGCGCAGCAGCTGCTGCCTTTCCTGCAGCTTCATACCGCTTGATCGACGGCAAGGACTTCATGAACAAAAAAGCAACCGAAAACTATGACGTGGTCGTCGCCGGCGGCGGCTCGGCCGGTGTGGCTGCCGCCATCGGCGCGGCACGCATGGGCGCGCGCACCCTGCTGCTGGAGCGCTACGGCTTCCTGGGCGGCGCAGCCACCAGCTCGCTGGTGCTGACCTACTGCGGCTTCTACACCGGCGGCAGCATCCCCCAGATGCGCACCGTGGGCGGAGTGGGCTGGGAACTGCTGCTGCGGCTGCAGGCCATGGGCTTCGACACCGCGCCGGTGCGCTCTAAGAGCGGCAACCGGATCGTGATGATCGACCTGGAGGGTCTGAAGGTCGCACTCGACCGAATGGTCCTGGCCGAACACATCGCGCTGAACTTCCACACCCGGCTGGTGGCGGCGCATCGCGATGGCGACCGCATCTCCGCGGTCACGGTGGCCGACCACGAAGGCCTGCGCGAGATCAGCGCCGGCGCCTTCGTCGATGCCAGCGGCGAAGCCTCGCTGTGCGCCTACGCCGGTGTGCCGATGAGCCAGCCCGGCGGCCCTGGCGCCCGCCTGCAGCCGGCCTCGTTCCCGATGCGGGTGGACGGCGTGCCGCCGGGCGTGCCCTTCGACCGAGCGCGCATGACCGAACTGGTGGCGCAATACAACGCCAGTGCCGATATGCCGATCACGCGTGCCGACGGCGGCGTGGTGATGCGCCTGCCCATCTCCAACGAGATCTGGTGGATGACAGTGGACCTGGACACCGATGGCGTCAGCGGCGCCGACCTGGCGCGCGCCGAGACGCGGGCGCGCGAGCAAGCCTGGCGCCTGATGGATGTGCTGCGCCGCCATCCCGGCTTCGAGAACGCCCACCTGTCGCTCACCGGGCCACAGCTGGGCATCCGCGAAAGCCGGCGCCCGTTTTCCGAAGGCGACGCCACCGGCGACGATGCGCGTGAAGGCCGGCGCTGTCCAGATGGCATCGCCCGCGCCAGTTGGCCGATGGAAGTGCATGTGGCGCCGGGGGTGCAGCGCTTTGTCGACATCGGCGGCGGGGGCTGGTTCGACATCGCCCATGCATCGCTGGTAGCCCGGGGCCTGCGCAACCTGCGGCTGGCCGGCCGCGTGGTGGGCGCAGATGCCGAAGCCTATGGCTCGCTGCGGGTGATGGGCACGGCCTTTGCCACCGGGCATGCGGCTGGCATATCGGCGGCGCTGCAGGCATCCAGCGGCGGCAGCGCGCCCGGAGCGGTACGTCAGGCACTGGCTGCGCAAGACGGGTTGGTTTGATCCTGCCCCCCGATGCCCGCTGGCTACACTGCCCGCCATGGCACCGCCTGAACCGTACCCACCGATCCGCGCCGTCATCTTTGATTGCGACGGCACCCTGGTCGACAGCGAGGTGTCGGGCCTGGACGTGCTGCACCAGCTGGCCGGCCTGCATGGCGCGGCGTTCACGCGCGAGGAGGCGCATGCGCTGTTTCGCGGCAAGCGCATGGCCGATTGCGTGGAGGCCATCGCGCAGCGGCTGCCCCGGCGCCCCGATGGCTTCAATGACCGCTTCACCACGGCCGTGCGCCAGGCCATGGCACGGCGCTTTCGCGAAAGCCTGGAGCCCATGCCCGGCGCGCTGGCGCTGGTCGAGCGGCTGCAGATCCCGTTTTGCGTGGCCACCAACGGCCCACGCGAGAAGGCCGAGCTGACCCTGGGCCTGACCGGCCTGCTGCCCTGGTTCGAAGGCCGGCTGTTTTGCGCCTATGAGGTGCAGTCGTTCAAGCCGGCGCCGGGGTTGTTCCTGCACGCGGCCCAGGCCCTTGGCGTGGAACCGGCGCATTGCGCGGTGGTAGAAGACAGCCTGACCGGCCTGGAAGCGGGCGTGGCGGCCGGCATGCAGGTGTTCTCACTGTGCCCACCCGGGTCAGTGCCAGCGCCGCTGGCTGCGCGCGTGCGCCACATCGGCGAACTGGCCGTGCTCGACCGGCTGCTGCACCCTGAGACCGCCCCGTGACCGGGCCAGCGCCTGGCATGGGCGCATCATCAACTTTGGGAGCAATCCGATGGCTATCCTGACTGCCCCGCTGTCATACCGGCTGGGCCTGCAGGTGCTGGACGTGGACCTGGGCGCGCCGATGTCCGACGCTGCCTTTGGCCAGGTGCACCGCGCCTTTCTCGACTCTGGTGGCCTGCTCGCTACGGCCGGCAGGATCAGTACCGGCATCTCCAGCGTGGCGTCGCGCTTCGTGCGCATCGCCACGAAGTCCTGCTCGCTCACGCCATCGTGCACATGGATGTCGCTGGCGCGCTGCTCCGGCACCGTGCTTTCGAGGGCCACCGCACGCCCATTGGGCGGGTAGTCATGGCACATGAACAGGCGCATGGTGGGCGGCAGGCTCAGCAGCCGGCGCGTGGAGGCATACATCGCATGCGCGTCGCCGCCCGGAAAGTGACGCCCAGACGGATGAGGGCATAAAAAAGCCAGCATGAAGCTGGCTGTTTGGTGTCATGAGCTGGTGTGCAATCGAAAATTTGTTGCTTACATAAAAAAATAAAAATAGATGATCATTTGCATTCGTCGCAACCCGTCTGCACGGCCTATTTGA
>RGQD01000322.1 GCA_010030205.1 Betaproteobacteria bacterium | reverse complement strand
CGATGCTCGCGAGCATCGATTTCGGCCTCGGTGTCGGTCCTAGCGTGCCGGCATCGGTCAAGACCGTGCCCGAGTACCTGGCCTGGGCCAAAGCCAACCCGGCGCAAGCCAATTTCGCGTCGCCAGCCGCTGGGTCGACGCCTTATTTCATCGGCGCGCTGATGGGTCGGGCGGCCGGCTTCACGCTGACCCACGTGCCTTACCGGGGCTCGCAACCGGCGATCGCCGACATGATCGGCGGTCAGATTCCCGCGGTCTCGGCACCGGTGGGTGAGTTTCTCCAGCACCTGGCGTCGGGCCGGGTTCGGCTGCTGGGCACCTCGGGGGCTGCACGTAGCCGCTTTGCGCCCACCGTGCCCACCTATACCGAGCAGGGGCTCAAGGACATGGTGTTCCGCGAATGGTTCGGCATGTACCTGCCGGCCGGCGCGTCGCCCGAAACGGTCAAGCGACTGAACGCCGCGTTGGTGGCCGCGCTGGCCTCGCCCGACACGATCGAAGGCCTCGGTCGGATGGGGATGGAATCGACCGCCTCGACGCCAGCCGAGTTGGCTGCGGCGCTCAAATCCGACAACGAGCGTTGGGGTCCGCTGGTCAAGGCGATCGGTTTCAGCGCCGACGCCTGAGGGTTGGGCGCAGGGCCGATAGGCTCACGGCGTTAGAGCGCGGGTCATTCCGAGGGATCGTCAGCGGCCGGTCGCGGCTCTAGGCTGTGCTCCCCTGCAGCCGGAGACCCGCCATGCCCATCGCCTTGAACCGCAAGGTCCAGCCCCTGATCAAGCCTGGCCGCCGCCAGTTCTGTGCCACCGCGCTGGGTGCGCTGCTCGGCAGCCCGGCGTTGGCCAAACCCACGCTCATGCCCTTGCTCGCGCGGGAATGGCCTGCCGACGGCGACCCCGCAGGCTTTCTGGTCAGTGAGAAGTTCGACGGTGTTCGCGCCTTGTGGGACGGCCAGGTTTTGCGCTTTCGCAGCGGCCGCCTGATCAGCGCGCCAGCTTGGTTCAAGGCCAGGTTGCCGGCCCAGCCGCTGGACGGCGAGCTCTGGCTGGGCCGCGGCCGTTTCGAGGCGCTGTCGGGCTTGGTGCGGCGCCAACAGGTCGACGACGCCGGCTGGCAAGCGCTGCAATACCAGGTCTTCGAGTTGCCGGCGGCGGGTGGTCGATTCGCTGAACGCGCCGCGACGCTGCAATCGCTGTGTGCGCAGGTCGGCTGGCCTGCGCTGCAGGCGGTGGCGCAGCAAGCGATCGACAGCCGCGCCGCGCTGCAGCAGCGGCTCGACGAGGTGGTCGCCGCAGGCGGTGAGGGCCTGGTGCTGCACCATGCCGATGCGCCTCAGGCCAGCGGTCGCAGCCCCTGGCTGTGGAAGCACAAACCGCTGCACGATGCCGAGGCGCTGGTGCTGGCCCACTTGCCGGGCCAGGGTCGCTATGCGGGCCAGCTCGGTGCGCTGCAGGTGCGCACCGACACCGGACAAGTGCTGGCGATCGGCACCGGTTTTTCCGACGCCGACCGGCAGCAGCCGCCGGCGATCGGCCAGCGCATCACCTTCACCTATCGCGGCTTGACGGCAGCTGGCGTGCCGCGCTTTGCCAGCTACCTGCGGCCGGCCCATGCCGAATGACCTGGCATGACCTGGCGAATGGCCTGGCGAATGACCTGGGGAATGACCCAGCGATGACCCGGCGATCTGACGTATCGTCTTGACCACCCAAGGACGACCCGCATGAACGACTTCAGTTTTTTCTGGCACGACTACGAGACCTTCGGCCGCGTGCCCCGGCGCGACCGGCCGGCGCAGTTTGCCGGGGTGCGCACCGACGCCGCGCTCCGCGAGATCGGCGACCCGGTGATGCTGTACTGCCAGCCCGCGCCCGACCAGGTGCTGGCCGCACTGGGCGAGCCGGGCACCGTCGGCGTGGGCTACAACACGATCCGTTTTGACGACGAGGTCACGCGCCACCTGTTCTGGCGCAACCTGATCGACCCTTATGGCCGTGAGTGGCAGAACGCCTGCGGCCGCTGGGACCTGCTCGATGTGCTGCGCTGCGCTTACGCGCTGCGGCCTGAGGGCATCGAGTGGCCCGTCCATCCCGACGGCCGGCCCTCGTTCAGACTCGAGCAGCTGACCGCCGCCAACGGCCTGGCGCACGAGGCCGCCCACGACGCGCTGTCCGATGTGCGCGCGACGATCGCGCTGGCGCGACTGGTTCGCGAGCGCCAGCCCAAGCTGTTCGACTTCTGCCTCAAGCTGCGCAAGAAAGAAGCGGTCTGGCAAGAGATCGGTCCCTTGCCTGGCCAGGCCGGCTGCCGGCCGCTGCTGCACATCTCGGGCATGTACCCGACTGAGCGAGGCTGCATGGCGCTGGTCTGGCCGCTGGCCTTGCACCCGACCAACAAGAACGAGCTGATCGTCTGGGACCTGGCCTTCGACCCGGCCGAGTTGCTGGGCTTGGGCGCCGACACGATGCGCCAGCGAATGTTCACCAGGACCGACGAGATGCCCGAGGGCATGTCCCGCTTGCCGGTCAAGTCCATTCACGTCAACAAGAGCCCGGTGGTGATCGCCAAGCTGAAGACCTTGGCTGGCCCGATGGCTGAGCGCTGGGGGCTGGACATCGCCGGCGGCCTGGCGCGGGCCAGCTGGGCACGCGACAACGCTGCCGCGCTGGCGGCGCTGCCCTGGGCTCGGGTGTTCGATCGCGGCGCGCCCACGCAGCCGCCCGATGTCGACGAGGACTTGTACGGTGGCTTCATCGGCGCGGCCGACCGCCGAACGCTGGACCGTCTGCGCAGCCTCAGCGCCGAGCAGCTCGCCGCCAAGCGCCCGGCTTTCGACGACCGCCGGCTCGACGAACTGCTGTTTCGCTACCGTGCCCGCAACTTCGCCAGCACGCTGGACGACGCTGAGCAGGCGCGCTGGCAGCAGCACTGCAGCGAGCGCCTGCACGACGGCGTGGGCGGCGGGGCGACGCTGGCGCAGTTCTGCGAGCGCATCGATGGGTTGAGCGAGTCTGCCGACGATCGCGGCCAGGCCATCCTGGGCGCGCTCTACGACTACGCCGAGCAGATCGCGCCCGAGGTCGATTGAGCGCTGCGCCCTGTCAGGGATTCAAGGCATCAGCTCGAACAGCGCCGAGCCGTCGCCGTTGTCCTTGACGAGCCGGACCTGCGGATAACGCGCCAGATGGGCGACGGCACCGGCGCCCGACAGGAAGCGCAGCTTGACGCCCGGCACAGCCTGGATGCGCCAGTTGTTGTCGGCGCTGGCGTCTAGCGTGCCGGCGT
This sequence comes from Betaproteobacteria bacterium, assembly GCA_010030205.1. Lineage (GTDB taxonomy): Bacteria > Pseudomonadota > Gammaproteobacteria > Burkholderiales > Burkholderiaceae_C > Pseudaquabacterium. Next base: position 1,870 of record RGQD01000322.1, on the reverse strand, counting down.
CGCGCAGGTAACGCACCAAGGCCTCGCGGGTCTCGTCGGGCGAGTCGACCACGATGTTCTTGCCGTCCAGCCCCGGAAACCAGCCGCCGCCCGAGGCCCGGTAGTTGTTGGTGACGACCAGAAACGGCGCTGACAACGCGATGGGCTGGCCTTGGTAGCGCAAGTCCTGGATGCGGTGGGCGTCGGGCGCAACCAGCTTGCCGTCGAGGCTGTAGCGCGCCGGCTGGGTGACGTCGATGCGGTAGTTCACGCCCTCGAAGCTGTCGAAGTTGTAAGTCTTGAAGCTGTCGTTGACCAGGTTTTGCTCAGGCGCGCCCAGCGGGTCGATGCGGTTGAACTGGCCGGCCGACATCTCCAGCCATTCGCGAACCGCCGCGCCGGTGATCTTCACGACCTTCACGGTGTTGGGGTAGACGTACAGGTCAGCAACGTTTCGCACGCTCAAGCGCCCTGCGGGGATGTCGGTGTAGTAGTTCCAGCCCATGCGGCCACCGGCTTTGAACGGCGATGCTGCCGACAGCAGCGGCAGGCTCTCGTACTCGGTGCCCTGCACCGCGCGCCTGGCGTAGGCGAGCTGGGCCTGGGCGATCACTTGCACCGACGCATCGTCGGTCACCTGGGCAAAGTAGCTGGTGATCGGCGTGCGGGTGCTGGCGACATCGCCGCGCACATAGGCCAGTGTCGCGGCATGCTCGGCGGCGATCAGCTCGGCGACCATCGGATCGGCGGCAACCAGCGGCTTGCGGCTGGCGCGGTCGCTGATCGGGCGGATCTCGGCCCGGCTGTCGGCGACCTTCCAGGCGCCCGACACGTTGTCGAGCTTGAGGTCTATCAGCCCGAGGTGGTCACCCCAGCGCCCGGGCATCACCGCCGGCACGCCGTTGATCGTGCCTTTGGCGATGTCCACTTTGGGGTATTTGGCGAAGAAAGCGCCCGGAAATTCGCCGTGCGAGTGGCCGAACAGGATCGCATCGATGCCCGGCACCTCGGCCAGTCGGGCCACCGAATTCTCGGCAAAGCGCGGTGTCTCGCCGCGCTCGAAACCCGAATGCGGAATCGCGATGACGATCTGTGCGCCCTTGGCCCGCATCTCGGGCACCAAGCGTCGGGCAGTCTCCTGAATGTCGCGCACCGTGATCTTGCCTTCCAGGTTTTGCTTGTCCCAGACCATGATTTGCGGCGGCACGAAACCGATCACGCCGACCCTGACCGCATGCTTGGCGCCGGTCTCGTCGCTGAATTGGCGGTCCAGGATCACATAAGGCGTGAAGGCGTGGGCGTCGTTGGCCGGATCGTTGCGGCCGGCGTCGAGGTGAACGTTGGCGCTGACATAGGGGAACGTGGCGCCGGCGATGGCCTGGCGCAGGAACGGCAGGCCGTAGTTGAACTCATGGTTGCCGATGTTGGCGGCGTCGACGCCGATTGCGTTGAGCACTTTGTAGGCCGGGTGGACCTGGCCTGGCTGCAGCGGCTTGACGCGCGCGACCCAGTCGCCCAGTGGGCTGCCCTGCAGCAGGTCGCCGTTGTCGAACAGCATCGAGTTGGGCACCTGGGCCCGGGCGGCCTTGATCAAGCTGATGGTCTTGGCCAAGCCAAAGTCGTCGCTGGCTTTGTCCTGGTAGTAGTCATAGGCCAGCAGCGTCATGTGCACGTCGGTGGTCTCGAGCAGGCGCAGCCGGATCTCTGCGGCCCAGACCGATGGGGCGACCAGCGCCAGGCAGGCCAGGGTCCAGTGGGCGAGCGTACTTGTCATGGGATGGAATGTCGGTTGGTCGCTTGGGTCAGCGCGCAGCTTAGCAAGCGGCCGGCGCTGGCTGGCCGGATGGCGCTGCGCGTTTCGCAGAAATATGGCTTGACACGCCCTATCAAC
>RGQD01000321.1 GCA_010030205.1 Betaproteobacteria bacterium | reverse complement strand
TGTAGCTCAGGACCGTCCCAGAAGCTAGGGCCAAGGTCACCGCAGTGCTGGAGTTGGCAATGGCCGGGGCAGTCTCAAGGTACGCTGTGATCGTGGGGTTGGTTATCGTCGGGGTGGTTGCAAGGGCCACCACCGTGCCGGTGCCGGATGTGGTGTAGCTTGTACCCCAGGCCGTGCCGGTTGAGTTGGCAATGCCGGCGCTGGGGAACGTCGCAATCGCATTGCTTGCCAGCAGCTTGACCGTGCCCCCGGCATTCTTGAAGTACAGCTTCTCGTCGGTGGTGTTGATTGCCAACTCCCCGGCAACGAGGTTGGTGTTGACCGGCACAGCCGCTGCCGTGGTCGTGTAGTACAGCGAAATGGGGGTAAAGCCTGTTGCTGCCATCGTAGTTCCTTAAAATGTGCCGCCTGAAATGCCGCCAATTGCAGTCAGTTTCTTGGCTACGTAAACACCACCAGCGACCGTCAGGGCCCCCGTTGTACCTGATTGCTCTAGGGTACCGGGTACCGCGACCACAGAAGTCGCCCCAGTACCGCCAATGGTGAGCGAGGTCGTGGCCCCGGCAAAGGCCGTAAATGTTACCCCGGAGTCTATGCTCGTCGTGAACGTCGGCGAGGTCGAGAACACCAAGTTCGTGCTGGTCGTGCCCGTCGCACCGCTGGCCGTGTAGCCCGTGATGTTGTTGAACGACGTGATACTGGCGGTCGTCGCGTTGGTGCCGCCGTTGGCGACAGGCAGCGTCCCGCTGACATGCGTGGTCAGGCCGATCTTGCCGTAGCTCGGGGCCACCCCAACACCGCCAGAGATCAGGGCGTTGCCCGTGGCGACATCCGCCAGCTTGGACAGGACCGCCGTGGTCGAGGCGTAGATCAGGTCGCCGATCGCGTAGCTGGTGATGTTCGTGCCGCCGTTGGCGACCGCCAGGGTACCGGCGACCGTGATGGCACCGGTGGTGGCGCTGGCCGGCGTCAGGCCGGTCGTGCCGAAGTTGAGCGAGCTGACACCGGATCCTGCGCCGGAGAACTGCGCCCAGGTGATCGCGGTCACGCCGATCGTGCCACCGGCATTGCTCGTGCAGACCCAGCCGGTATCGGCCTGGGTGGTCCCGGTCTCGATGAACACGTACGCCCCAGGCACCTCGGCCCAGGTGTCCATGTCCAGGGCACGGGTCCACGAGCCTGCGGCGACAAGGTAGATGCCGTTGTTCGCGGTGGTCGACTGGTCCTTGACTAGGCAACGATCGCCTGCCACCAGGGCGATTCCGTCAACTGTCTGCGGGGCGGACAGCGTGATGTTGACCGTGGTCGCCGCGACGCAGGACGCCTTGGTGTCCAGGCCCTGGGATGTCGGTGCTGCCGGACGGCGTGGTGCTCACCGTTCCTGTCGTCAAGGCAACCGAGGTCAGGTCAGTGTTCACCCCCTTCAGCGCAAAGGCCGCACCGGCGCTGGTCGTGGCGCCCGTGCCGCCGTTGGCGATTGGAAGCGTGCCCGTGACATCGGACGCGAGATTGATCGCCGGACCACTGGCGGCGGAGGTGAGCCGGCCCTGCTGGTCCACCGTGATGCTCGCCCGCGTGTACGCGCCCGGCACGACAGCGGTATTCGCAAGGCTGATCGTGCCGGTACTGGTGAAGTTGCCGTTGGTGGCCGACCCGCGCTGCGCGGTGGTACCCACCGGGACAACTAGGCCACCGTTGCCCGACAGCACCGGGTCCGCCGAGATCGCGATCACCGGTGAGTTGGCGAAGTTGCCGTCGGTGACGTCGATCTGGCTGGTCGTGCCCAGGATCTGCCGGGTCGACACCGTCGTCGAGCTCGTCAGCGCCAGGGCGCCGGTGCCCGTTGCGCCAGCCACCGCCAGGGCAACCCCGGTCAGCGCGAACGTCGGGTTGCCCGCGACGCCGTCACCATCAGTGACCGACAGGCCGGTGGTGGTCGAGGACATTGTCCTGGCGGCCACCGCGTTGCTGGCGGTCTTGGCGATCATGCCGTTGGAGGCCGCCTCAAGGCTCCCGGAGGCCGCGTTCAGGGTGATGGTGAGGGTAGACTGCGCCCCCGCGTCTACGAGCCCCACCCCGGTCCCGTTGGACAGCGCGCGGCTGTTGGTGAGCGTGGGCTCCTGGTTCTTGGTCAGGAAGGTCTGGGTCTGCACGGGCGACCCGGCCAGCGCCGCAGTCGTCGTCTGTACCGTCACCCCGTTCTGGACGATCGGGACCGATTCCGTCCCCGTGATCGCACCAGCGGCAGGTAGTTGGGTGATTGTTACGTTTGCCATTACTGCCCCGGGGAGGTGGTCAAGGTGTCAAGGTTCCCGTTGTTCGTTGGGGTCTGCGTGTTCTGTTCTGGCGAAAGGTCCCACTGGTTGTTGCCGGTGGTCTCGATCGCATTCGGGTCCGTGGCGATGCTGACATCGGGCCTGGGGAACCGGATCGTAATCTTCTCCGTCGGACGCGGCGCCAGCCGGTACGGGTCCTTCTCGTCCGCGCATCCCTGGTCGCATACTAGCAAACCCGGGAAGTTTGGATCGGTTTGGGCCACCGAGTGCGCGCGCTTCATCTTGCACCGGTCGCAAATGAATATGGCGATGTCCGAACCGCCCCGGGTGTCGAGGAAGCGCGGCATTACGTGGCCCTTTCGGCTACGGTAACACTGCTTGCCGCAAGACGCCTAGCAATGTGCTCAGGGCTCTGCTTACGCCCTTTCAACGGGCTTACGGTCAGTTTTTTACACCCTACATTGGCTTCGGATAAAGATCTTTTGTGCTGTTCTGACTTAGGTCTACCTTTTAAGGCCGCAGAAATTCGTTGTTTCGTTTCGTCCGAGCGTTTAGCCCCACGCCCCGAGTCACCAATCTTCCGCTTATGTTCTTCAGTCAGTTTCGTACCCTTGAGCCGTTTACTAACCTCTTTTGCGTTAGCAATACGACCAATCTCGTACAGTCGTGAATTAGCTTTGGACCCGTCCTTAAACCATTTCATACGGACAACAGGCAGCCACAAATTACCGCCATGAATTTTTGCCAGTAACATGTGCGCTAGGAAATGCTCCCGGGCCGTAAGAAATACTAAATTGGATCTATCGTCGCTCCCACCCAGTGTTTTGGGCAGGATATGGTGCTGCTCTACGTAACCGTCTACGTAGCCTCTAATACCGGCTTTAGCGATCAGCCGCTGGTAAGCGAGGGTGTGATTCATTATCTAGAATATACTGATATATTCGGGGCAAAATAAATTGGCGAACGATCTCTTTCCTCTTGTTCTGCCATATTGAAATACTTCTCGGCTTGGACTTCAAGGTATTGGATCCGCCCAACGTCAACACCCGGGAGCTCTTGCGCCATTTGATGCGCCAGCATATTTTGAATCGCCATCAACCACCGATCGGGTATCGCTAATTGCCCGCTCAAAGCGCCCACATCCTCAATGTAAGCCGAATACCACACCGTCATCTGCACAAATGAACTGGATGGCGTCGGCCAGACTGTCAGTGTGGCCTGGGGTATTGTGCGATTAAGCCAATATTGGAAAGGCTGGTTGGCCGTGAAATTTTTATTGGGAAGATTTACATAATCGTCACGGTTGAGCCGCGACATGGTGATCTCGGTCGAGTTGTTTCCGAAGTACAGCTCACGCAACGACAGAGTAGTGCCGTCGGTGGCGCGCATCCGGTAGTACGACACGTTGGCGCCCGGGTCGATGTCCTGCCAAACCCACTCACCATCGGCCACCGGGACGTAGGTGCCGGTGTACAGGGTCTTCCAAGTGATGTTGTCGGCGGACGACTCGAAGACGTAGCTCCAGGCGCCGGATCCGACGGCGAAGTACGGCATGAACCCGATCGAGCCCAGGTACTCCGGGCTGCTGCCGTAGTTGACCGTGATGTCGCCGTTGGTCGACGTCTGCTCGCAGTACGTCGCGGTGTTCTGGTCGTAGACGTTGGCGACCGTGCCGCCGGCAGAGCTGGTGTACCCACCAGAGGGCTGCGTCATGGTCCTGTACAGCGCGTTCAAGACGTCGTTGCCACCGACCGGGAGCGAGTACTCGTACTGGTTGGCGAGCAGGCCGATGACCTGCTTCTTGATGGCGAAGTACTGGATGCCCTGGTTGATCAGGTTGCTCAGGACGTAGAAGAGTTTCCAACGCTTCAGCGACGCCTTGGCGCGGGGTGCGTCACCCTTCGAGTGCTCCACCACGCCGGACATCCTGGCGCAGAACGAGTCCTTGCGGCCACCCCCGCCGGGCTGCGGCGCCTTGAGGTGCGATCCGGTCTCCCGATTGTACTTCTCACGACCCTTGGCGGTGAGCCCGGCGCCGCGCTCAACGGGCAGCTTCTCCTTGCGGCCTACGGCGAGAGACACGCCCCCTTTAGCGTATTTGCCTGTATCGGCTTTGACAAACTCCTTGCCGACCTTCTGTGGGACGCCACCAAACCCGCCCTTGGTGTGGGCGGCGGCCTCCATGAGGCGGTGCTGGGCAGGCGACCTGCTCGGCATCACGCCATCCCGCTAGATGACTGGTTCAGCCACACGGTGACCGTTGCACTGGCGGTCAACGAGTTGACCAGGAGGTACACCCCCGTGGCGCTCGTCGATGAGTTGGCCGAGAGCATCGTGGTCTTGGACGTCAGCGCCGTGATCGCGGTCGACACCGGCTGCGCGTCGTTGGTGTACACGTTCACGAACGTCTCGTACATCGAGTAGTTGATCGTCCCGGTCACCGCAACCGTCATGCCCGCAGCAGCCACCGAGTTCGTCAACGCGATCGTTGGCGTGATCGCCGTCACCGCGATACCGATCGACAGCACCAGCGCGCCCATCGTCGCCGACGGCGTGATGGTCGTGATGGTCTTGAAGTACCGGACGCTGGTGGTCGTCGACGCGCTTGCGGGGCCGGTCACCGAGTCGGTGATCGTGTGCCCGTCGGCGTCAGTGCCGGCGATCGTGAACGTGATGCCCGCCAAGGACGCCTGGGCCGGCGAGGTCAGCGTGACAAGGTGCGCCAGTCCGTCGGTGGTCGAGGTGGTGGTCGGCGCCGTGGCGGCACCGGTGCTGTTAAATGTCTGGGCGTTGAACGCGGTCGTGGACGCCACTGCAGGCGTGTACGGACCCAGCTTGATCGGACGCATGTACTTCTCCTGGTATTGGGAAAATGGGGGCCGG
>RGQD01000033.1 GCA_010030205.1 Betaproteobacteria bacterium | reverse complement strand
TGTGGGCCAGCGCTGATGTGGGCCAGCGCTGATGTGGGCCAGCGCTGATGTGGGCCAGCGCCGGTGTGGGCCAGCGCTGATGTGGGCCAGCGCCAACGCCAAGTCGCCGCTAACGCATGAGGCAACTCTTCATGACTGTGAACGCCCGAGGCACGTCGTTCAAGGTCCTAGCGCGTCCAGTTCCGCGTCGCTGAATCCAGCCGTCCGCCTCGCCGCCATGTTGAAGGGTGGCCTCAACCTGGGTGCCAAGTGGCGCGCCACCAACTGCGGGTAGAGTGTCTCGGCGTCGAGTCCGTCGCGCTTGCAAAGCCAGCGATACCAGCGATTGCCGATTGCGACATGGCCGATTTCGTCACGCAGGATGATGTCGAGGATTGCGACTGCGCGTAGGTCTCCGGCGCGGCCTAGCTTGGCCTGGATCGGCGGCGTGGCGTCCAGTCCGCGTGCCTCCAGCGTTCGCGGCACCAGCGCCATTCGCGCGACGATGTCTCCTGCGGTGGATTCAGCCATCTGCCACAGTCCGTCATGGCCATCGAAATCGCCGTAATCCTGTCCCATGAACAGCAAGTGCTCGCGCAGCAGCGTGAAGTGCAGCGCCTCCTCGGCGGCAACCTGCAGCCAATCCAGGTAATAGGCCTCGGGCATGCCGCCAAAGCGCCAGACCGCATCCAGCGCCAGGTTGATGGCGTTGAATTCGATGTGGCAGATCGAGTGAATCAGTGCGGCGCGTCCCTGGGGTGTGAAGGGTGATCTGCGCGGCACCTCGTTCGCAGCCACCAGCCTGGGCAGGCTTGGGCGGCCTGGCAGACAGGGCGGTGTGGCGACCTCGGTTTGGCTGTCGAGCGTGACTTGGCCTAGCTGTACAGCCGCGAACAGGGCGCGGGTTTTTTCGGCTTTGGCAGCCGGATCGCGGAGTTCGAGCAGCGCCAGTGCGCGAGGTCTGAGTGACATCCCTAGAATCATAGGCTGCAAACCGATGAGATCCTGCCATGGCGATTTACCAACTTGAAGACGACGTGCCCGACATCCATGCCTCGGCCTGGGTGGCCGACAGTGCCCAGGTGATGGGCCGGGTGATCCTGGCCGAGAACGCCAGCGTTTGGTACGGTGCGGTGCTGCGCGGCGACAACGAGCCGATCAGCGTCGGCTGCAACAGCAATGTGCAAGATGGCAGTGTTCTGCACACCGATGCCGGGCAGCCGCTGGTCATCGGGGCCGGCGTGACGATCGGCCACCAGGTGATGCTGCATGGCTGCAGCATCGGCGATGGCTCGCTGGTGGGCATCCAGTGCGTGATCATGAACGGGGCGCGGATCGGCCGCAATTGCATCGTCGGCGCCGGTTCGGTGGTCACCGAGGGCAAGCAGTTCCCGGATGGCGTGCTGATTCTCGGCGCGCCGGCCAAGGTGGTTCGCGAGCTCACGGCCGATCAGATCGAACGCCTCAAGCTCAACGCTGAGCACTATGTCGCGCAACAGCGCCGCCACGCCAGTCTGCTCAAGCGCATCGCCTGACGATGGATCTGCTTCAAAAGTTCCTGTTCGAAGGCCTGCCGGTTCGCGGCATGCTGGTGCGCTTGGGCGCGAGTTGGCGCGAGTTGTTGGCGCGCCGTGCCAGCGTCAGCGATGGCGGGCACGCCTTCGCGCCACCGGTGCGAGCATTGCTCGGCGAAATGGCAGCGGCTGGCGTTTTGATGCAGGGCAACCTCAAGTTCAATGGCGCGCTGATCTTGCAGATGCAAGGCGACGGTCCAGTCAAGCTGGCGGTGGCCGAAACCCAGCCTGATCTGAGCTTCCGGGTGACTGCCAAGGTGGTGGGCGAGGTGGCTGCTGAGGCCAGACTTGAGGCCATGCTCAACCTCAACGGCCAAGGCCGTTGTGCGATCACGCTCGATCCGCTGGATCGGTTGCCGGGTCAGCAGCCTTACCAAGGCGTGGTCCCTCTGCATGGCGACCAACGTGAACCACTGCAAAAGCTCAGCGAGGTGCTAGAGCATTACATGCTGCAGTCCGAGCAACTCGACACCCGCCTGGTGCTGGCGGCCGACGACTCGGTCGCTGCCGGTTTGCTGATCCAGCGACTGCCGATCTCGGGTGGCGCCAACTTGGCGGGGCAGGTACTGGTCAGTGCCGATGAAGACCAGATTGGCCGCAACGAGGATTTCAACCGCATCGCGATGCTTGCCGCGACGCTGACGGCACAGGAACTGCTGACGCTTCAACCCGCGCAACTGATGCACAGGCTTTTCTGGCAGGAGACACTGCGCGTTTTCGAGCCCCAGCAGCCTCGCTTTGCTTGCCGCTGCTCGCGCGCACGCGTTGCCAACATGCTGCGTAGCCTGGGTTCCGAAGAACTCGAGTCGCTGATCGAGGAGCGTGGGGAAGCCGAGGTGGGTTGCGATTTCTGTGGGGTGATGTACCGGTTTGACCCGGTCGACGTGGGCGAACTGTTCGTCGCGGGGCCGGGGGCCGGCACGTCTTCAAGCCAGTTGCATTGAGGCCGGCGCGGTGCCTGTCCTTTTTGGATCAGGCGCTGAGCGAGTCGCGGCTGCTGGATGGCAGCGTCAGGCCCTTGGCCGAGTACATTCGGGCGGCCGGCGCGTGCCCTGGCAGCAGTACATCGATCGCACGATCGAGCGCTGCGGTGGCGCGCGCGAGGGCCTCACGCTGCCGCGCGAGTTGGGCACTGGCGCTTGACAGGCGTAGTCGCATCGCATCGGGTACGCCGCCGTGGCGCGCCGCATGGATGAAGGATTCGACCGCCGCGGCCAAGGCCCGATGCAGTTCACAGGCTTGCTGCTCGATGGCCAGGATGTCTTGCTGCCGCAGCGAACCGGCCAAGGCACCGAGCCGCTGTTCGACACTGGCCACGAGCGGTTCGAGCCCATCCTGGGCGTCGTTGCCGGCCTTGTCGTGGAACTGGCTCATGCCACGAGAATTTGTGGATCAACGTGGTTTGGCGTTGCCCATCAGCTCCTGGGCATTGGCGATGAGCTTGTCAGCGATCGCGCCAGGATTGATCTGGAACTTGCCGTCGCGGATGGCATCGCTGATGCGCTGCACTTTGACCGTGTCGAAGGCGCCATCGCTGACACTGTTTGCGAGTTGAGACACGGTGGACGACAGCGCCACCTGGGCGCTGGCCTCTGGCGGTTTGGCGCTGACCGGCGTTGGCGCAGTGCCGGCCTTGTGGTCGCCGACTGCGGTTGGGTGAGGAATTTTTTCAAGCTGACCAATCTTCATGATGGACTCCGGCAGCGTGGGTCATATGCGACCCGACCTATGAGACATGCAACAGGTATCGGCCTGGTGCACCGGGACTTGAGGGCGCCGGGCAGGGATTGTCTCCCGAGGCCAGCTGATGGCTTGAGACTTGACCACGCGAGTGGGGGGCAGGCGGTCATGGCGTCAGTTCGATTCGTCGCTCGCCGGCAGCAATGCCGGTGACGATACGTCCGCCCTCGGTACGGGCCCGCGCGCTCTGACCCTCTAGTCCTGGACCCAGCGCTTGGCCTTCGCTCGATACCGAGTAGCCAGGACCGGCCGCGAGGATGCGCACTGTGTCGCCAGCGTTGAAGCAGTGGCGTGGCTTCAGATCGTTGCTGCGCAGTGCCTCGCCAGCGAGCAGGCGCTGCGTCAAGGTGCGACCAATGACGCCCGCAGCTTCGTCCATGGTGCGCCCGGCACGTGCGGCGATGTCGACATCGCGCATCACCAGGTGTCGCGCCTCCAGCACGGTGCCTGCGGGCAGGGTCGTGCTCGCCACCAGCGATGCCGCCCACCACTGGATGGTGACCGGCAGGCTGACCTGCCAGGGCTTGTCACCCTGTGCACAGCGCAGGCCGATATGGCTTCGGCCCAACGCGGGCGCGCCAGCAAGCAGGTGCGGCTCGATTTTCTGGCAGGGTGCGAGTTTCATGTTGGGATCGATACGACCCAGCAACACCTCGACACGTGCTGGCGACACGCCGCCACCCAAGGTCGCGGCGGCGGCTTCGCGCGCAAGCCCTTTGATGGCGATCACCAGCGAGTCGGGCAAGGCAACGGGCTCGCCCGATGATGCGCCGGGACACGCCCACAGCGCCAGCGCAGCGGCCCACCAGAGTTGGATCCAAGCTGCGCGCAGGTGCTGGCAAGACCTGTTGGCAAAGGCTGGTTGGTGTTGACGCGCTGACTTTCTCACGGACCAGATGCTCAGGCCTGGGATCGAAAGGCGGTGATGCGAAATGCGCGCGATTGCGGCTTCTTTTCTGACTCATGTTGCTGCATTGGACTGCACACAATGGCCTCATTCGGTCGCTTTGAGCGACGCCATCAGGAGGTGTGATGCAAGGTCTGAGTGCCGCGATTGATTTCCAATCGCAAGCCCTGGTGTTGCGGGCTGAGCGCCAGCGTCTGATGGCCAGCAACATCGCCAATGCCGATACCCCAGGTTATCAAGCGCGGGAGATGGATTTCGCCAATGCGCTACGGCAGGCGACTGGCGTGTCAAGCGGCGCCGATAGCCTGACGGTTACCCATGCGGCGCACGGTTCAGCCAGCCCGGTCGATCCACCGGGCTTGCTGTATGCGCGCCATGGTCAGGATTCGATCGACCGCAACACGGTTGACCTCGACCGTGAACGGGCCAGCTTTGTCGACAACAGCGTGAAGTACGAGGCCACGCTGCGGTTCATCAACGGCAGCTTGCGATCGATTCTTGATGCGATGAAAAGTCCGAGCCAAGGGTGATTTTCTTGTTTGAAACCGTTGTTGTGATGCATGGCCAGCGCTGTGCGGATGGGGCTCAATGAGCATGTTCAAGATCTTCGACGTTTCTGGCAGCGCTGCCAGTGCGCAAACCCAACGCCTGAATGTGGTGGCCAGCAACCTGGCCAACGCTGACACGGTGGCAGGTCCCGACGGCCAGGCCTACAAAGCCAGGCAGGTGGTTTTCCAGACCTTGGTGATGGGCGGGGAGACCGCAGCTGGGGTTCAGGTCAGCAGCGTGACAGAGGACAGCCGTGCAGGCCGTTCGGTTTTCAGCCCTGGACATCCTGCCGCCAATGAACAGGGTTATGTTACTTACAGCAATGTCAGCCCTGTCGATGAGATGGTCAACATGATCTCGGCATCACGGTCTTACCAGAACAACGTTGAAGTGATGAACACCGCCAAGAACCTGCTGCTCAAGACGCTGCAAATGGGCCAGTCCTGAAGCGCTTGATCATTGGAGAAACGCATGAACACCATTGCCACGAACCGAGGTGCCGCCGCAGTTTCAAGCGCCGGTGTCGGCTTGGGCGGCGCCACCCAAAGCGCGGCTGACATGAGCGAGCAGTTTCTCAAGCTGCTGGTCACTCAACTCAAGAACCAAGACCCACTCAACCCAGTGGACAACGCACAGATGACCTCGCAGATGGCGCAGATCAGCACTGTTGGCGGTATACAGAGCCTGAACACCAGCATCACAGGTCTGAACACCAGTGTCCTGCAAATGCAGGCCTTGCAGGGCGCTTCGCTGGTGGGCCGCGATGTGATGCTGCCCGGAAAACTGCTGTCAGTAGTCGATGGTGCTGTCAGTGGCAACTTCGATGTCAGCGCTGCGGCATCCCAGGTCAAGATAGACGTGTTGAACGCATCGGGTGTGACGGTGGATTCGCTCAACCTGGGCGCCCAGACCGCGGGTCAGCACAGCTTCAACTGGCCCGCAGGGCGAGGCCTCGGTCAGGCCGACGGCTACTCCTTCAAAGTCAGCGCCAGCAACGGAGCACATTCTGTTGGCAGCACCGCGCTGATGCACGACACGGTCCGGGCGATCAGCACCACGGGCAGTGCGCTGACGCTCGAACTGGCCCGCAGCGGCAAGACTCCTTACACCGCTATCACCGCGATCAACTGATCGAGTGCAGCCCAGCATGGGCCGTCGTCGCTTGGCGCCATCGGGTGCCTGGCTCCCAAGTCGCCTGATGGGCGGCAGCAAGTTCGCAGCATAGCCAAGGATTATTGTCATGAGTTTCCAAGTAGGTGTGTCGGGTCTGAACGCAGCAGGTCGCAACCTCGATGTGATCGGCAACAACGTCGCCAACGCCAGCACGGTCGGCGCCAAGAGCTCACGTGCGGAATTTTCTGATGTCTATGCGCGTGCTGCGGGCGGCGGCTCAAACAACATCGGCCTGGGTGCCACGCTGTCGGCGGTGACCCAGCAGTTCTCCGAGGGCAGCATTTCCGCCACCAACAACGCGATGGACGTCGCGATCAACGGCGGTGGCTTCTTCCAGGTCAAAGACGTGAATGGCTTGGTGACCTACACCCGCAACGGTCAGTTCCAGGTCGACAGCGCCGGCTACATCACCAACAGTGTTGGGCTGCGTCTGCTCGGCTATCCCGCCAACAGCCAGGGCGCGCTGATACCCGGCCAGGCCCAGCCGCTGACCTTGCCCACCGCGGGCATAGCGCCCAGTACGACAGCCAATGTCAAACTGCAACTCAACCTCAACGCCACTGCCGCCGTCACGGACACTGGTGCGACACCGCCGATTGATTTCAGTGACGCCAACACCTACAACAACGCGACGTCAGTCAACAGTTACGACGTCAAAGGTCAGGAATTGGCGATGACCTATTACTTCCAAAAATCGGCCCAAGATACCTGGAGCGTCTATGCATCGGCCAACGGCACGGCGGTCAATCCTGATGGCGCCGGCAATCCGCAGCCCATCACCCAGTTGACATTCCCAGCCGATGGCAGTGCGCCGACCTTGCCGGCCGGGCTGGTGACACTCGACGTGCCGGCAACCACTGGTGCCAATGGCGCCGTCACCACCCCGGTCATCGGTGTCAAGCTGGATTTGCTCAGCACCACGCAGTATGGCGCTGCATTCGGCGTGACCAACGTCAGTCAAGACGGCTTCCCGCCTGGTCAGCTCAGTTCGATCGCGATCCAGAGCACCGGGGTGGTGCTGGCGACTTATTCCAGTGGCCAGAGTGCACCGATCGGTCAAATCGAGATGGCCACCTTCCGCAACATGCAGGGCCTGCTGCCCTTGGGTGCCAACACCTGGGGCGCGACCTTCAAGTCCGGCGTGCCGATCACCGGAACGCCTGGATCGGGCAACCTGGGTTCGCTACAGGCCGGATCGATCGAGGAGAGCAATGTCGACCTGACCTCCGAACTCGTCAACATGATGGTCGCCCAACGCATCTACCAAGCGAACGCCCAGACCATCAAGACACAGGACGGGATCATGCAGACCTTGGTCAGCATGCGCTGAAACCGTTGACTGACCGAGCACCGACGCAGGATAGCCCATGGACCGTGTGATTTACCTCGCGATGGCTGGCGCCAAGGCCGCCATGCTGCGCCAGGACGTGCTGGCCAACAATCTGGCCAATGTATCCACCACGGGTTTCCGGGCCGAGTTGACAGCGTTTCGCGCGGTGCCGGTGCTGGGCGACGGCGCCAACACCCGGGTCTACGCAATCGAAACCACACCGGGTTACAACAGCGATCCGGGTCCTGTGCAAGCCACCCATCGCAACCTCGACGTGGCGATGAAAGGCAATGCCTGGCTGGCGGTGCGCGGCGCAGACGGACTTGAGGCCTACACGCGCAATGGTGCGCTGGATGTCGACAACGAAGGCTTGCTGGCCACGCGCAGTGGCCAAGGCGTGCTGGGCGACGGTGGGCCCATCGATGTGCCAGCCAATGCTCAGGTGCTGATCGGCTCCGACGGCACCGTCAGTGCTGTCGTTGGCAATGGCCGCCCCCAAACCTTGGGTCGTCTCAAGCTGGTGACGCCAGATGCGCCACTGGTGCGCGGCGAGGACGGTCTGTTCCGATCTGGCGCAGGCGATCTGCTAGCCGACCCGAGAGCGCTGGTGCAGGCCGGCGCGCTCGAGGGCAGCAACGTCAGTCCGGTGGAGTCGATGGTGGCGATGATCGCCGCTGCGCGCCAGTACGAACAGCAGATGAAGATCTTGTCGACCTCACAGGATCGCGAGCAGTCGGCCACCCGGTTGCTGGCCAACACCTAGTCCGCAGTGGCGGGTCAGGCCTGGGCGTGTGGCGCCAAGATCGAAAAGCCATCGTTCCAGCCTGTTTCTCATGCCTTGGACCTGTTCAAGCCGGCGTCATCATTGAACCAACAATTTTCTAAGAGAGCCGCTCGATGATCCGTTCACTGTGGATAGCCAAGACTGGCATGGAGGCCCAGCAGACCGCGCTGGATGTCATCTCCAACAATCTGGCCAACTCGGGCACCAACGGCTACAAAAGTGGCCGTGCAGTCTTTGAGGACTTGATCTACCAGAACTTGCGTCAGGTCGGCGCCAACAGCGGTGAGCAGACGACATTGCCCACGGGCCTGCAGATAGGCCTGGGCGTTCGGCCGGTGGCGCTGGCGCGCAACTTCTCACAGGGGGCGCTGCAACAGACCGGAAACTCCTTCGACCTGGCGGTTCGCGGCAATGGTTTTTTCCAGATCCAGATGCCAGATGGCAGCACCGCCTACACCCGAGACGGCGCGTTTCAGCTCAATTCGCAAGGCCAAATGGTGACCAATAGCGGCTACCTGGTGCAGCCTGGCATCACGATCCCGGCCAGCGCGCAATCAGTGACGATCGGCAACGACGGCGTTGTCACGGTGGCGTTGCCGGCCCAGACAACGCCGCAGAACGTCGGCCAGCTGCACCTTGCCGCTTTCATCAACACCGGCGGATTGGAGCCGCGTGGTGAGAATCTGTTCGGCGAGACCGGCTCGTCGGGCACACCGGCGGTCGGTGCCCCTGGCGCCAACGGATTGGGTCAGGTCGCGCAGGGATCGGTCGAAACCAGCAACGTCAATGTGGTGGCTGAACTGGTGTCGATGATCCAGACCCAACGCGCCTACGAGCTCAACTCCAAGGCGGTGACCACCTCCGACCAGATGCTGCAGAAGTTGGCGCAACTGTGATCAGGCCATGAGCGCGCAAGACCTTTCGACGATCGCCGCTTGGCAGCCAATGAAGCTCGGCGGCTTGCTGTTGACCCTGGCCATCTTGATGTCCGGTTGCGAGACCTTGGCGCGTTTGCCAGCGGTCGACACGGTCTTTCCCACGGCGGTGCTGCCGGTGCCAGCAGAGGCATCACTGGCTGCCAACGGCGCCATCTTTCAAGGCAACCGCTATCGGCCTATGTTCGAAGACCACCGGGCACGCATCGTCGGCGACACCGTGACCGTGAACATCACCGAGAAGGTCAGTGCGGTACAGACCAGCACCAGCACCGTTGACCGCGCGGACAGCTTGACAGCGGGCATCAGCGCGCTGCCATTCCTGCGCACCAATGCGCTGACCCGAGCGACCGCCTCGGGCAGTAGCACCAACAGCTTTTCTGGCAAAGGCACGACCCAAAACAGCAACGACTTCTCAGGCACGGTCACCGCCACCGTGGTGCAGGTGCTGTCCAACGGTCACTTGGTCGTGTCTGCCGAGAAGCAGATTGGCGTCAACGCCAATGTCGACGTGTTGCGTTTTTCGGGCCAAGTCGACCCGGTCTGGCAATGTCGTGCAGAGCAGCCAGATTGCCAATGTGCGGATCGAACAACGCGGTCGAGGCCAGCAGGCCGAGGCCCAGTCCATGGGTTGGATGGCACGCTTGTTCCAGAGCGTGATGCCGTTCTGATCGCCATGCGAACCAAGACCGTCTATTTCAATGCCGACCGCGTGCTGGGCGCGGTGGTCTTGCTGTGTCTGTTCGCGGCCAGCGCTGCTGTCTGGTGGCCGGCGCAGGCTGCGCGCATCAAGGAGGTCGCGAACGTGCAGGGCGTGCGGCCCAACCAGTTGACCGGATTCGGGCTGGTGTTCGGACTTGACGGCACCGGCGACCAAGCGACCCAAGCGCCTTACACGCCGCAGGCCTTTGCAGCCTTCTTGCAGCAATCGGGCATCGTGCTGCCGCCCGGTGTCACGATGCAGCCCAAAAACCTGGCGGCGGTGGTTGTGACCGCCGATCTTCCGGCTTTTGCCCAGCCCGGCCAGCGCATCGATGTCAACGTTTCCTCGGCCGGCAACGCCAAGAGCCTGCGCGGGGGCATGTTGCTGGCGACCGCCTTGCGTGGCGCCGATGGGCAGATCTACGCGCTGGCCCAGGGCAATCTGATCGTCGGTGGCGCCGGCGCTGCAGCTGGTGGCAGCAAGGTGCAAATCAACCACCTGGCTGCGGGTCGGGTGCCCGAGGGCGCCACGGTCGAGCGCGCTGTGCCGACGATGCTGTCGAACAACGGCATGCTGCAACTCGACCTGCAGTCCAACGATTTCGCCACCGCGCGCGCCGTGGCCCGTAGCATCAACGAAGTCAAGGGCGACGGCGTGGCGCAGGCCATCGACGGTCGGGTGGTGCGGGTTCGCATGCCGACACGGTCCAACGACCATGTCGCCTTTCTGGCCGACATCGAGAACCTCGAGGTCCGGCTCGAACGACCGGCGGCGCGGGTGGTGATCAACGCCCGCACTGGATCGGTGGTGATGAACGAGGCGGTCTCGCTCAACAGTTGCGCGGTGGCGCATGGCGCACTCACGGTGACGATCAATTCCACGCCGGTGATCAGTCAGCCGACGGCCTTCAGCCAAGGTGGCACGACGGTCAAGGCAGAGAAGGTCGACATCGCCATCACGCAGCAGGGCGGGGCGCTGATGCAACTGCCGGCTGGCGCCAAGTTGGCTGATGTGGTGCGCGCGCTCAACACCTTGGGCGCGTCGCCGCAAGACTTGCTGGCGATCCTGCAAGCCCTCAAGAGCGCCGGTGCGCTCAATGCCGAACTCGAGGTGATCTGATCATGGCGGCGATGCCATCTGACCTGATCGGCTCAGCGTCGGCATTGGTCAGTGACTCTCGCTTGGCCAGCGATGCGACCACCCTCGACACGCTGCGCCACAGTGCCGGCAAGGACCCCAGAGGGGCGGCACGTGAGACAGCCAAGCAGTTCGAGTCGCTGTTCCTGGGTCAACTGCTCAAGAGCATGCGTGCGGCTACCCCATCCTCCGGTCTGATGGACAACGCCGGCACCCAGCTTGGCACCGAAATGCTAGACGCCCAACTTGCAAACAAGATGGCAGGGCGTCCTGGGGGGCTGTCCGAGGTCATCGCCCGCCAACTCGAGCGTCAGATGGGCTTGATGCCCGGGCCGATTCCGAGCACCAGCCGTGCCAACAACAATTTGCCGATGGTCAGCGATCCGGCCAGCACGCCCAGGATTCCCGACAAGAGCGCGGCCGGCTTTGTGCAGCAGCACAGCGACGCGGCACAAGCCGCGTCGGCGGCCACCGGTATCCCGGCGGCCTTCATGCTGGCCCAGGCAGCGCTTGAGACAGGCTGGGGCAAGCGAGAGATCATCGGTCGTGACGGCACGCCCAGCCACAACCTGTTTGGCATCAAGGCCGGCGCCAACTGGAACGGCCCGACGGTGGAGGTGATGACCACCGAGTTCATCGCTGGTCGGTCGCAGAAGCGGGTGCAGTCCTTTCGCGCCTATGCCAGTGAGGCGGCATCCTTTGCTGACTATGCCCGGCTGATGAAGGACAGCCCGCGCTATGCGGCCGTCACGGCGGCCGGCAGTGATGCCAAGGGCTTTGCCCAGGGCCTGCAGAGAGCCGGTTATGCGACCGATCCGGCTTATGCCGACAAGTTGGGCCGAGTGATCAACACCGCGCTACGTCTGCAACGCGGCATGGCCTGAGCTGACGGCGGCATCGGGTCACCATGTCTTCCACGTCGCTGATGAGCCTGGGCAGGCAGGCGGCGTTTGCCGCCTATGCCCAGTTGCAGACCACCGGCAACAACATCGCCAACGCCAGCACGCCCGGCTATGCGCGACAGTCGGTGCATCAAGCAGCGGCCGCCGGCATGGCCTACACCGGTTCGGGCTACCTCGGGCGTGGCGTCAGCGTGACCTCGGTGACCCGGGCCTCGAACATGTTTCTCGCTAGCCAGGCCGTGGCGGCCACAGCCGCGGCGTCGGCAGATGCAGCACGCAACGACAAGCTCAAGCAACTCGAGCAGGTGTTCGTCGGCGGCGACGCCGGCCTGGGTGGCAGCGCCACGCAGATCTTCAATGCCTATGCCGATCTGGCCGCAGCGCCGTCCGATCTGTCGGCACGCCAAGTGGTGCTGGGGCGGTTGGAGGGTTTTGCCTCACTCGCGCGCGGCTTCAGCTCGCAGATAGAGCAGAGCCAAGCCGGTGTTAACAACGATGTCAGCGCTGCGGTCGGCACGGTCAACGGTTTGGCCGATCAGCTCGCCAGACTCAACATCAACATCGCTTCCACCAATCAAGCCAAGCAACAGCCCAACGACTTGCTCGACCAGCGCGACCTGCTGATCCAGCAGATCGGCGAGCAGATCGAAGTACATACGCTGATCGGGCCCGACCAGACCGCCAGCGTCTTCGTCGCTTGTGGACAGAATTTGGTGCAAGGTGGCTCGTCGCATGCATTGGTGGCGCAGCCCGATGCCGCCGATCCTGCGCGCATCGTGGTCGGTATCCAAGTCGCAGGCCAGGTCACGACGCTCGGCGCCCAGGCCATAGGCGGCGGCCTGATCGGCGGCTTGCTGAGCTTCCAGGACACCGACCTGGCTGACGCCCGCTGCCGGGTCGGCCAATTGGTCACCGGATTGGCCAGCGCGGTCAATCAGCAGCAGACGCTGGGGCTGGACCTGCACGGCCGACCTGGCACGCCGCTGTTTGCCTTCCCCGGCCCGCAGGTGCAAGCCGATGCCGGCAACGCCAGGGACGGCAGCGGCAACCTGCTGGCCAATCCCACCATCAGCGTGATGGACGCGTCGGTGCTCAAGGCCAGCGATTACCGCTTGTGCTGCGATCCGGCCAACGCCGGCCAGTACCTCGTCACCCGGCTGTCCGACGGCCAGCGGTTCACCGGTGTGGCCGACGGGCAGGTCATCGACGGCTTCGCGATCAACATCGGCGCCCAAGTGCCGGCGGCCGGCGACACGTTCTTGCTCAAACCGGTCAGCGCATCGGCGTCCGGCCTGACTGCGTTGCTGAAGAACCCGACCGGCCTGGCTGCAGCAAACCCGGTCACCGGCTCCTCCAATCCGGCCAATAGCGGTTCAGCGACGATCAACACCATCGGCATGGTGGCTGTGTCGGCTGCAGGCTATACGCCTCTCACGCTGAGCTTCATCGACGACAGCGGCAGCTACCAGATACTGGACGTCGACAGCAACGTGGTCGCAGGTGGCAGCTTCGTCGTCGGTCAGCCGATCAGCCACGACGGCATCGCGATCTCGCTGTCGGGCCGGCCCGGCGTGGGCGACCGTTTCATGATCGCACCGACGACCTATCCGGCGGCAAACAACGGCAACGCGCTGCGCCTGGACGGCATGGCGTCAAGCGCGCTGATCGACGGCCAGACGGTCGGCGATGCCTATGCCAGCGCGATCGCGCAGCTTGGCATGCGAGCCCAGGGTGCGGCGGCAGCGGCCACCAACAGCGGCATCTTCTCCGCCCAGGCCGACGCAGCGCTCAGCGGAGCGGTCGGCGTCAACCTCGACGAAGAGGCTGCGCGCCTGATCCAGTATCAACAGGCTTACCAGGCTGCAGCCAAGGTGTTGCAGACGGCGCAGACGATGTTCGACGCGATCCTGAGCATCGCGCATTGAAGCCGCCGCAAACTGTCTTCACGGTCCACTCCAAAACGGTCCCGACACCATGAGAGTCTCCACCAACAGCCGCTACGCTGCCGCGGTCCAATCCCTGCAACAGCGTCAGATTGATCTGAGCGCGTCGCAGACCCAGATGACCAGTGGCAAGCGAATCAACCGGCCCAGCGACGACCCAGGCGGCGCTGCGCGCGCCGAGCGTGCCTACATTGCCCAGCAGCGCATTGCCAGCGACCAACGCTCGGTGGAGGCGAGCCGCAATGCCATGACACTGGCCGAATCTGCGCTCGGCCAGGCCGGCGAGACGCTGCAAAGCGTGCGCGAGACCTTGGTGGCGGCCGGCAACGGCAGCCTGGACGCGGCTGGACGCGCGACCCATGCGACCCAACTCAGCCAGTTGCGTTCGCAGTTGCTGGCATTGGCCAATCAGGCCGGCAGCGCTGGGGGATATTTGTTCGGCGGTCAGGGCGCCAGTACGTTGCCATTTTTGGACAAGCCTGATGGCGTGCAAGCGACGGCTGTCGGCGGACAGAGCCAGCTCTCGTCTGGCGAACAGTTGCCCATCACGGTGGACGGAGCTGCGATCTGGCTGGCTGCGGCCAGCGGCAACGGCGTGTTCGTCAGCGCTGCGGACGCCAGCAATCAGGGTTCGGGTTGGATCGACGCTGGCACGGTCACAGACCCGGCCGCGATCACTGGCGCAAGCTACCAGATCAGCTTTGTCGGCAGTGGCGCAGCCGCGAGCTACAGCGTGACCCAGAACGGCGCGGCCACCGCGCAGAGTGGCGTTGCCTACAGCGCAGGCAGCGCCATCACGGTCGACGGCATGAGTTTTCACATCAGTGGCGCACCAGCCGCCGGTGACAGCTTCACCCTAGCGCCTTCGACCCCGGACCTCAATGTGTTCGCTGCGCTGGACCGGGTGATTGCGACGCTCAAGGCTTCGACCACCCATGCCGGGCAGGTGAACCAGAGCGTCAACAGCGGTCTGCGAGACATCGACTCGATCATGGGCCACCTGCAGGCAGCCAGGGCTGAAGCTGGCAGCACTTTGACGCGCCTCGATGCCATCGCTGGCCGCAACCAGGATCGCACGCTGTGGGCCAAGTCAGTGCAGTCGGATGCCGAGGATGTCGACATGGTGCAGGCCATCAGCGAGTTCAAGAACCAGCAGACCGGCTACCAGGCTGCGCTGCAGAGCTACGCGTCGGTGCAGCGATTGTCGCTGTTCGATTATCTCAAATAGGTTTTTGCAAGAGCGACCAGGAGCGACTGTGAACGACCATCCCGTGCTGGGGCAAGTGGCCTTGGGTTACGCGCCGATGTTCGACCGGCAGCGGGCGATCACGGCGTTGCGCCTGACGGTTTTTCCGGTCAATCCCGAGCGAGCGCCCGATGCTTGCGGTTTGCTGGCCGCGCTGTCGCCAGCCTGGCCCGAGGTCGCCGGCCGTTTGTTGCTCAACATCGTCGGCGAGGCTTGGCTCGACGGTCTGCTGCACGCAGATCTGCCACCCCACCTGATGCTCGAACTGCCGGCGTTCCTGGCCAGCGACCCGAGCCGCACCGATGCGTTGCGGGCCTTGCACCGGCGCGGCAACACGCTGCTGATCAAGGGCCTGTTGCAGGCGCCGTTGGCGCCTGCGCTACAGCCTTGTTTCAGGTACTCGATCATCGACCTGGCGACGGATGCTTGCAAGGCCAGGCACTGCTTGCCACAACGCCCATGGGTGTTGGCAGGGGTGCGCACGCTGGCGCAGGCAGATCAAGCTTTCGATGTCGGCGCCTGTGCGGTGCTGGGCTGGCCAATCGACGATGTCACGCCAGCACGCGCGCCTGGCGCCCGCAGCGCCCAACCCGAGTTGGCAGCGATCGTTGAGTTGATCAACCGGGTAGAGCGCCAGGAGAGCATCGACCGGCTAGAGGCGGTGATGAAGAACGACCCCACCCTGGCCTTCAGGCTGATGCGCTACCTGAATTCCTCGGCGCTTGGCCTGAGTGTCGAGATCACGTCACTTCGCCACGCGATGCTGATGCTCGGCTATCAGCGGCTCAAACGCTGGCTGGCCTTGCTGCTGGCAACAGGCCGAAGCGAGCGTGGGCTCAAGCCGGTGGCCTATGCGGCGGTCAGGCGCGGCCTGCTGATGGAAGAGTTGGGTCGCGACAGCGGCTGCGACGACGAGCAGCGCGCCGAGTTGTTCATCTGCGGCGTGTTCTCATTGCTCGAGTTGTTGATGCGCCAGCCGATTGCCGACCTGCTGTGCAGCATCCCCACCAGCCAGGTGGTGCGCGCGGCGTTGCTTGAAGGCCAAGGCCCATACCAGCCTTATCTTGCGCTTGTTCGAGCGATCGAATCGGCTTCTTTCCATGACATTCAGGCCGCCGCCGACAACTTGCTGATGGCCTTGCCGGCGGTCAATCGGGCCTTGTTGCAGGCCTTGGTCAAGGCCAGGGAACTCGACTGAACGGCGCCGCCACAACAAGCCGCAGGCAGTATCGTGACATTGGCGGGTGCGCTTGGTCACGGTGTGCGAGTGCTGCCGGTTGACGCCGCACCCTGGCTGGGCGATGCTATGCCAAACCGTTGGTGGGGGGATTTCGTCTGTGCCGGTGCTCAGGTTCCCCCGCGGCTGCCCAAACATGAGCATTCCAGAATTTCCTATTTCGAAAGACAGCTTCAACCTTTCAGGTGAGCCTTTGTCAGGGCTTGATGCCGGGGTGCTGGCCAAGCTCGCGGGGCTCGATCCAGGCGACAGCAGAGGCTTGGTGCCGCGTTTGCTGACGCTCTACCTGTCCTCGCTGGCAGATCTGCTCAGGCAATTGGACGCGGCACGCAGGCCGGTAGATCTGGCGGCGCTGGGCTGGGTCGCGCACAGCTTGAAATCGTCGTCGGCCAGCATGGGTGCGCTGCGTTTGTCGGCGTTGTGCAGCGCGACCGAACAGGCATTGCGAGAGCGCCGAATCGACGGCTTGCCCGCCTTGCTCGATGCGCTGGTGACCGAGGCCTCGCTGGTCGCGGACGCCGTGCGTCAGCGGCTGGGCCGCGAATAGCGCCGGGCTGCGATGACGCTGATTCCCGAAATTGACCTCGATGACTTGTCACAGCGACCCCAGGTTCTGCTGGTCGATGACGACGAACTGACCTTGCTGCTGACCGCGCAGTCGCTGCGCGAGCGTGGCTTCGATGTTTTCGAAGCTCGCGGCGGTGAGCTTGCGTTGGCCATGCTCGCGCATTGGACGCCCGATCTGGTCGTGCTTGACGCGTTGATGCCCGGGCTCGACGGTTTTGCAAGCTGCAAGGCTTTGCGTCGATTGGCGGGCTTCGAAAACGTGCCAGTGCTGATGCTGACCGGGCTCGACGACGAGGCGTCAATTGCCCGCGCCTACCAGGCAGGCGCGACGGATTTTTTTGTCAAGAGCAGCCAGTGGAGCTTGCTGTCAGGGCGCTTGCGTCACCTGCTGCGGGCCTCACGCACCCGGCTCGAACTCGAGCGCAGCAAGAGCAAGCTGGCGCGGGCCCAGGACCTCGCACGCATGGGAAGTTTCGACTGGCACAGCTCGGCCAACCCCATTGGCAGCCAGTCCGGTCTTGGACTGATACTGTCGCCGGAGGCGCTGCGGGTGCTTGGCCTCGGACCGAAGGACAAGGTCACGCTGCGACAACTGATCCGCATGGTCCCATTGCCCGAGCGTCGAGCGATGACCCGGGTGCTGAGCGCTGTGGCAAGTCAGAGCCGGCTGTTGACCATCGACTTGCCTGTCAAGCTGCCCGATGGACGGATGCGGGTCGTTCACCTCGAGGCCGAGCCTGAATTCAATGAACAAGGGCGTGCCATCGGTTACACCGGCATCGTGCAGGATGTGACTGACCGCCGGGTGGCCGAAGATCGCATCCGGCACCTGGCCAATTTCGACGCCTTGACCGGTCTGCCCAATCGGCGTCAGCTGATCTGGCGCATCGAGCGTGCGCTTGACCATGCCCAACGCTTCGGTCACCAGGCGGCGCTGCTGCTGATCGATCTGGATCGGTTCAAACTGATCAACGACACCTTGGGCCATGCCGCTGGCGATGAACTGTTGATCGAGGTAGCCCAGCGCTTGCGTGCTTGCGTGCGCCACAGTGACCAGGTGCTAGACACTGCACTCGAGACCCCTGGTGCGCGCAG
Source organism: Betaproteobacteria bacterium (assembly GCA_010030205.1). Lineage (GTDB taxonomy): Bacteria > Pseudomonadota > Gammaproteobacteria > Burkholderiales > Burkholderiaceae_C > Pseudaquabacterium. The sequence goes on along the minus strand of RGQD01000033.1, from coordinate 5,120 downwards.
CCAACGTTCACTCGAGGCGGTGGGCCGGCTCGGCGGTGACGAGTTTGTCGCCTTGTTGCCCGAGGTCGTCGACGAATCCGATGCGCGGCGGGTGTCAGAGCGAATCCTCGAGGTGATGCGTGCGCCGATCTGGGTGGGCGGCCAGGAATGTTTTGTCACCGCCAGCGTGGGCATCGCGATGCATCCTGCTGATGGCCTGACGGTGGTCGATCTGCTGCGCAATGCCGATGTCGCGATGTACTCGGTCAAGGACACAGGCCGCAACGCCGCCGCCGCGTACAGCCCGGTGCTTGCTGGCCGCGGCCGTGAGAAATTGGCGTTGGAGTCGGCACTGCACAAGGCGATCGAACGCAACGAGCTGGTCTTGCATTACCAACCCAAGGTGGATTTGCGATCGGCCCGCATGGCAGGCGTCGAAGCCTTGATGCGTTGGCGTCATGGCGCATCCCTGGTGGCGCCGGCCGATTTCATCGCAATGGCCGAGGAGTCCGGTTTGATCGTGCCGATGAGCGAGTGGGCCCTGCGAGAGGCGGCACGCCAGGCCAAGGCCTGGAGCCTGAGCTTTGGTTTCGCCGACTCGATTGCGGTCAACCTGCCCAACAGAATGTTCGAGCGCAGCGATCTGGTCGACCACATCCGCCAATGCCTGTCGGCCCATGGCTTGCCGCGCAACGCGATCCAGCTAGAAATCACCGAAACCGGCTTGATGAAGGACTTGCACAGGGTCATACCTTGCCTGCACCGCTTGGCCGAGGTCGGGGTCGAGGTATCGATCGACGATTTCGGCACGGGTTACTCGTCGCTGGCCTACCTGACCACTTTGCCGATTGCTGAGCTCAAAATCGACCACAGCTTTGTTCGAGACCTGGGGCTCACGCCGCAAAGCTCGGCAGTGGTCACGGCCATCGTCGCACTGGCACGCTCACTGGGTTTGCGGGTTGTCGCCGAAGGAGTCGAGAACTTGCGCCAGATGGAGGTTCTGGACCGATTGGGCTGCTTCTTGATGCAGGGCTTTCTGTTCAGTCGTCCCATGCCGCCCGACGAACTCGTGCATTGGGTGCGGCAGACGATCCTGCCAAGCGGGCTGCTTCGGTCCGACGACAGGGATCGCTTGACTCGACGATTGCGCCCTGAAGTCGACAAAGCCGACTGACGCTAAGCCTCAGGGTAGGCCTCAGTTCAAGCTGCCGGTGGGCGGCGATGCCAGATGATGGTTTTGGGGACCTGCGCGGCTGGCGATGCGGCCGGCGGTGAGCCGCAGCCGCCACAAGCACCGCAAGCGCTGTCCGGGGGGCTTTGTCGCAGCGGCAGTCGACGCAACAGCGCCAGCCGCCATGCCTGTGGCATCAGTGTCAGGCAGACATAGGCGCCGCAAACCCCGACGATGAAGATGACGATCAGTTCTTGCATCACAGGCATTTCAGCTCGCGTCAGGCGCCCAGCCACAGCGTGGCGCGGTAGGTGACGAAGGCCGCGCCATAGGCCAGCGCAAACTGGTATCCGGCCATCGCCAATGGGTAGCGCCAGCTGTTGGTTTCGCGCTTGACGGCGGCCAGCGTGGCAATGCACTGTGGCGCGAAGACATACCAGGCCAGCAGCGAGAAGGCCGTGGCGAGAGACCAGCTGTGGGCGATCATCGGTCCGAGTTGCGCGGCCATCGTGTCGCCTGCTGCAGACAGTGCGTAGACCGTGCCGAGAGCGCCCACCGCCACTTCACGCGCAGCCAGTCCAGGCACCAGTGCGATACAGATCTGCCAGTTGAAGCCTATCGGGGCAAAGAATTGCTGCAATAGATTGCCGAGTTGACCCGCAAAGCTGTATCGGATCGCGACCGCAGTGGCGCCATCGGGCGCTGCTGGGTAGCTTGCCAAGAACCACAGCACCACCATCAGCGCAAAGATGATGGTTCCCACGCGGCGCACGAATCCCTGCGCCCGCTCCCACAAGCCCAATGCCAAGGTTCGGGCGTCAGGCCAGCGATAAGGTGGCAACTCCAGCATCAGCGGCTGGTAGCGGTTCTTCAACCAGACCCGCTTGAACACCCAGGCCACTGCCATCGCCGATCCAACGCCGACGGCGTAGAGCGCAAACAACACCAGGCCGCGAAGATTGAAAGGCCCGACCGCGCGTTCGGGAACGAAGGCGCCGATCAGCAGTGCGTAGACCGGCAGGCGCGCCGAGCAGGTCATCAGCGGTGCCACCATGATGGTGGTGATCCGGTCGCGCCAGTTGGCGATGGTTCGGGTCGCCATGATGCCCGGAATAGCGCAGGCAAAGCTTGACAGCAGCGGGATGAAGGCTCGGCCCGACAAGCCGACCTGACCCATCAGCTTGTCAAGCAGGAAGGCTGCTCGGGGCAGGTAGCCGGAGTCTTCGAGCGCCAGGATGAAGGCGAACAGAATCAGGATCTGCGGCAAGAAGACCAGCACGCTGCCAGCACCGGCGATGGCGCCGTCCACCACCAGACTGCGCAACGGGCCGGCTGCTATCTGAGCCTGGGTCCAGTCGCCCAGCGATGCTATGCCACTGCGTATCAAGTCCATCGGCAGGTTGGCCCAGGAGAACAAGGCCTGGAAGATCACGAACAGCAAGCTGGCCAGGATCATCAGCCCCCAGACCGGATGCAGCACCCAGGTGTCGAGTTGCAGCTGTAATCGGTGCCTGGTCGGTGCCAGCGGCGCGGCGATGGCCAAGATGCGCCGCACCTCGTGTTGCAGTGCGGCTGCGCTGGCCGGCTGTGCTGGCGGCAATGTGACTGCCGGCGCATCCTGCCAAGTCGATGCCGGCAAAGTCCAGCGTGCCAGCTCATCGAGCAATTTGGCGTGACCATCGGCGCGCACAGCGACGGTCTCGACCACCGTGCATCCCAGTTCAGCAGCGAGCTTGACGCTGTCGACCGCCAAGCCACGGTCCCGCGCCATGTCAACCATGTTGAGCGCCACCAGCATCGGCCGCCCGAGTTGCTTGAGCTCGAGCACCAGCCGCAGGTTCAATCTAAGGTTGGTGGCGTCCACCACGGCGATCAGCGCGTCGGGCACGCCTTCGCCAGCGCGCCTGCCTTCGATCACCTCGAGCGTGACTTGCTCGTCAGGCGTGGCCGGTTGCAGGCTGTAGGTTCCAGGCAGGTCAATCACCGACACCATGCGACCGTTGGCCAGCCGGACTTGGCCTATCTTGCGTTCGACCGTGACCCCGGCGTAGTTGGCGACCTTCTGGCGGGCACCGGTGAGCAGGTTGAACAGCGCCGTCTTGCCGCAGTTCGGATTGCCTACCAAGGCGACGCTTCGCAGTTGCCCAGACTCCAAGGCATTGACGGCGTCGCTCATCGGGCGGACATCAGGCCAGGCGGGTGACCGAGATACATCGAGCCTCGAGCAAGCGCAGCGCGAACATCGTGTCGCCGACCACGACGGCCAGTGGTTCGCGCCCGCCCGGTCCCCGGCGCAGCACTTGCACCGCCTCACCAGGCAGAAAGCCCAGTTCGCCGAGCCTGCGCAATTGCTTGCTGTCTAGCGAGTTCCCGTCCGCCTGCACCTGGTTCACAGTGGCGCGGGCTCCATCGGGCAGGTCGCTGAGCAGGGTGGTCATGGCCGGGAATGAGAGAGAATCTAAATGCGATTCTCTCTCATTTCCGATGCCGGCGGGCCGATGCCTTGTCGCGATGGCTTGTGTTGGATCACGGCTGCCCACCGCTTGGCATGCACTCTGTTTGCAGCCTGAGCCGCTCCAATCCCCATGCACAGCTTGCTTGCGGGGCTATGAAGCAGGTCGACCGGGCCGGGTTTCAAAGCCCCGCGAGCAGCACCAAGGACTTCAAGACCTGCGGATCAGGTCAGGTGCGTTGTGACCGGGCATCGCGAGCCGACTGTCCTTGGTCAGGGCCAGCGCCTGGGTCGCGCCTTCGTGCTCCAGGATCTTGCTCATCACGGCCTTGCCGGCGGCATCGAAATACTCGCGGTTGTTGACCACGAATTCGCGCGACTCACGGTACTTCGCGAGCAGTCCGTTGACCTCGGGGATCACATAGCGTGCGACCAGATCCCAGCTGCGTCGGGTGTTCTCGCGGTTGGCCCAGTCATGCACGAAGCCTACCAGCGTGCCGAAGCCACCGGTCAGACCGATCAGCTTGTGGATTGCCGCCACCAGATCGTCGGGCGTGCCGATCACCGACGCCGCACCGGGCGTGAAAGCGACGTCGTCGACTGCGTCGTTGGGGGTCTTGTAGAACTTGGACCCGGGTCGCTGCAGCGTGCCGTGAATGTATTCATTGTTCCAGCGCTGCAATCCCGCGCCGGCTTCGATACGGGCTTGCTCGCGGGTCTCGGCGATGTGCCAGGACAGCAGCACCCGCCAGTCCTTGCGGTTGACCTGGTTGCCGTGCTTGCGCGCCGAGTCCTCGGCAAAGCTCCACTGCGTGGCGAGCGCGGCCAGGCCCTCGGTCGACGATGAGCCGATCGAGATCACGCCGGTGCCGTATTTGCCGGCCAGCGTCATGCCCGATGGGCTGATGGTCGAGGCCACGACCATCGGCATCTTTTCCTGCAACGGCAGCAGTTGCAGCTTGGCGTCCTTCAGGCGAAACCATTCGCAGTCGTAGCTGAAGCGGTCAGCGCCCTCGAGCAAGCGCTTGATCACGCCAAGGGCTTCGTCCTGGCGGTTGCGCTGCAACTGAGGCTCGATGTCCAAGGTGTGTGCATCCGATGCCAGCGCGCCCGGGCCTGAACCGAAGATCGCCCGCCCGCCCGTCATGTGGTCGAGCTGCACCATGCGCTGTGCGACATGGAAGGGGTGGTGATAGGGCAGCGAGATCACGCCAGTGCCCAGCTTGATGCGGTGGCTGTGTTCGCCGGCGGCGGCCAGGAACATCTCGGGCGATGCAATCGTCTCCCAGCCAGTCGAATGGTGTTCGCCGCACCAGAACTCGTCGTAGCCCAGGGCATCGAGCTGCGAGACCAGCGCGATGTCGCTGCGGTACTGCAACATCGGGCTCTCGCCTATCGGGTGATGTGGTGCCAGAAAGGCACCGAAGCGCATATGGGTCATCTTGTCTCCTAAGGGATCGTTTCGCGCCCGTCAAAACGAACACTCGGCGCGATTCTGTCAGGTTTGGTGTGGATTCG
>RGQD01000320.1 GCA_010030205.1 Betaproteobacteria bacterium | reverse complement strand
GATGAGCGCGATCACCCGAAAACTGTCTTTCCTCGATCGCCACCTGACAGCCTGGATCTTCGCCGCGATGGCGCTGGGCATTGGCCTGGGCTATTTCGCGCCGGGCACCGAGGCCTTGATCAACCGCTTCCAGGTCGGCAGCACCAACCTGCCGATCGCGATCGGGTTGATGCTGATGATGTACCCGCCTTTCGCCAAGGTGCGCTACGAGAACTTGCCCGAGGTCTTGCGCGACAAGAAGGTGCTGGGGCTGTCGCTGGTGCAGAACTGGATCGTCGGCCCACTGCTGATGTTCGTGCTGGCGGTCATCTTCCTGCCCGACAAGCCGGAGTACATGGTCGGTTTGATCATGATCGGTCTGGCCCGTTGCATCGCGATGGTGATGGTCTGGAACGAACTCGCCAAGGGCTCGACCGAATACGCCGCAGGCCTGGTGGCGTTCAATTCGATCTTCCAGGTGCTGTTCTTCAGTGTCTATGCCTGGCTGTTCATCACCGTGCTGCCGCCGCTGTTCGGCCTGTCTGGCGCGGTGGTCGACATCTCGGTCGCGCAGATCGCGCACAGCGTGTTCATCTACCTGGGCATCCCCTGCATCGCCGGTGTGCTGACACGTTGGGTCATGCTCAGGTACGTCAGCAAGGATTGGTACCACAGGTGTTTCGTGCCGAAAATCGCGCCGATCACGCTGATCGCGTTGCTCTCGACCATCGTCGTGATGTTCAGCCTGAAGGGCCAGTTGATCGTCAGCATCCCGTTCGACGTGGTGCGGATCGCGATCCCGTTGCTGCTGTACTTTCTGCTGATGTTCTTGTTCTCGTTCTTCATCAGCAAGCGATTCGGCGCGAACTACGAGAAGAGCGTCACGCTGTCGTTCACCGCGGCAAGCAACAACTTCGAACTCGCGATCGCGGTGGCGATCTCGGTCTACGGCATCAACTCCGGCGTGGCGTTCGCGGCGGTGATCGGACCCTTGGTCGAAGTGCCCGTGATGATCATGCTGGTCAACATCGCACTGGGTTTCCAGAAGCGATATTTTGCTGGCTCAACAGCCGTTGCTGCGGCAAGGGCAGGCTGAGATGGACGAAAAGACCGCTGTCGCTGCGCTGGCCGCCATCGCCCAGGGCATGCGGCTGCGCATCTTTCGTGCGCTGGTGGGCGCCGGCCCGCAAGGTCTGACGCCGGGCACGCTGTCGGCAATGCTGGACGTGCCGGCCTCGACCTTGTCTTTCCATCTCAAGGAATTGATGCACGCCAATCTGGTGACCCAGCAGCGCGACGGTCGCAGCCTGATTTACCGACCGGCGTTGGCGCAAATGGATGCATTGCTGCAATACCTCAGCGCCCATTGCTGCGGTGGCGTCGCCTGTACCGCGACCCAGCGTCGCAGAGCAATTGCTGAATTACCTCCAAAATGAGCGACATCACGATCTACCACAACCCGGCTTGCGGCACCTCGCGCAACGTACTGGCGCTGATACGCAACACTGGGGCCCAGCCCCAGGTGATCGAATACCTGAAGCATCCGCCGGGCCGCGAAACCCTGTTCGCGCTGATCGCGGCGATGGGCATCCCGGCGCGAGACCTGCTGCGCCGAAATAGCACGCCTTACGACGAGCTGGGTCTGGACGACCCGACGCTGAGCGACGAGCAACTGGTCGCTCAGATGCTGATCCACCCGGTGCTGATCAACCGGCCCATCGTCGTCACGCCGCTGGGCACCCGGCTGTGCCGCCCGTCTGAAGTCGTGCTCGACATCTTGCCGCAAGCGCAGCAAGCGGTGTTCAACAAGGAAGACGGCCAGCCCGTGGTCGACGACCAAGGCCGGCGCGTTTGACGCTGACGCCGCCGATGCTCAGCGACCTGCCCCATGTCGACGCGGCCTTGTTGGCCGTGCCGTCGCCCGATCGCTTGCTGGCGCGGTCCGCCAGTTCGCACCCGCCGCGTTTCGCGCTGCTCTACGGCTCGCTGCGCGAGCGCTCGTACAGCCGACTGCTGACCGAGGAAGCAGCGCGGCTGCTGCGGGCGCTGGGCGGCGAGACCCGGATCTTCGACCCTGCCGGCCTGCCGCTGCCCGACGCGGTGCCCGAATCACACCCCAAGGTGGTCGAGTTGCGCGATCTGGCGCAATGGGCCGAAGGCATGGTGTGGTGCTCGCCAGAGCGGCACGGCGCGATGACCGGCATCATGAAAGCGCAGATCGACTGGATCCCGCTGGCACTGGGGGCGGTTCGACCGACCCAGGGCAAGACACTGGCGGTGATGCAAGTCTGCGGCGGATCGCAGTCGTTCAACGCCGTCAACCAACTGCGCCTGCTCGGTCGCTGGATGCGCATGATCACGATCCCCAACCAGTCGTCGGTGGCCAAGGCCTACCTCGAATTCGATGACGCCGGCCGGATGAAACCCTCGAGCTACCTAGACCGGGTGGTCGACGTGATGGAAGAACTGGTGAAGTTCACGCTGCTGACACGCGACGTTTCAGCTTGTCTGGTCGACCGCTACAGCGAGCGCAAAGAGAGCGCAGACAACTTGTCGCAACGGGTCAAGCAACGCAACCTGTGACGGCTTGATACGCTGGCCCAAGGCCGCAGCGCGGTCGACCTACTCGTGGTGGTCGTAGGCCTGAAATCCCGCCAGTTTGACCAGGCTGTCGCGCTTGGCCGCCGAGTAGTCGCTCAGCACCATCTCCTTGACCAGTTCGTGCAGCGTCGTGGTGGGCTCCCAGCCCAGCTTGGCCTTGGCCTTGCTCGGGTCGCCCAACAGCGTCTCGACCTCGGTGGGCCGGTAATAGCGCGGGTCGACCTTGACGATCACTTCGCCCGGCTTGCACTTGGCGCGCAGTTCGCCGTTGACGCGTTCGACCTTGTCCACCACGCCGACCTCTTGCTCGCCCTGGCCGTCAAAACGAACCGTGATGCCGAGCTCTAGCGCGGCGAACTCGACGAATTGGCGAACGCTGTACTGCACGCCGGTGGCGATCACGAAGTCCTCGGCCACAGCTTGCTGCAGCATCAACCACTGCATTTGCACATAGTCTCGGGCATGGCCCCAATCGCGCAGCGCGCTCATGTTGCCCAGATGCAAGCAGTCCTGCAGGCCCAGCGCGATGCGCGCCATCGCTCGGGTGATCTTGCGCGTGACGAAGGTCTCGCCACGAACAGGGCTCTCGTGGTTGAACAAGATGCCGTTGCAGGCGTACAGACCGTAGGCCTCGCGGTAATTGACCGTGATCCAGTAAGCGTACATCTTGGCCACCGCGTAAGGGCTGCGCGGGTAGAAAGGCGTGGTCTCCTTCTGCGGTGTCTCCTGCACCAAGCCGTACAGCTCGCTGGTCGAGGCCTGGTAGAAGCGGGTCTTTTTCTCAAGCCCGAGGATGCGGATCGCTTCGAGCAGGCGCAGCGTGCCGATGCCGTCGGCGTTGGCGGTGTACTCGGGCGTCTCGAAGCTCACCGCCACATGGCTCATCGCGGCCAGGTTGTAGATCTCGTCGGGCTGCACCTGCTGGACGATGCGGATCAGGTTGGTGCTGTCGGTCAGGTCACCGTAATGCAGTTTGAAGCGCTGGTGCTCGACATGCGGGTCTTGGTAGAGATGGTCAACCCGGTCGGTATTGAACAGGCTGGCGCGGCGCTTGATGCCGTGCACTTCATAGCCCTTGTTCAGCAGCAGTTCGGACAGGTAGGCGCCGTCTTGGCCGGTGACCCCGGTGATCAGCGCGACTTTGGGTTGGGTCATGGTGTGAGGGTCCAAGTCGTTGAAGTCAGGTGGTCTCGGCGCATTGCCGTGCCAGAAAGTCGGCGTAGGCCCGGGCAATGCCTTCGCGCAGCGTCACGCCGGCTCGCCAGCCCGCGGCTGCCAATCGGCTGACGTCGAGCAGCTTGCGCGGCGTGCCATCGGGCTTGCTCGCGTCGTAGACGATACGGCCCTCGTAACCCACGACCTGCATCACGGTCTCGGCAAGCTCGCGGATCGTCACATCGTCGCCGGTCCCGATGTTGAGCAACGGGCCGTCATAGGCTTGCGCCATCAGGTGCACGCAGGCGTCGGCCAGGTCGTCGACATACAGGAACTCACGCCGCGGCGCGCCGCTGCCCCAGACCACGCACTGCGCATCGCCGCGCTGCTTGGCCTCATGCGCCTTGCGGATCAAGGCCGGCAGCACATGGCTGTTGGCCAGGTCGTAGTTGTCGTTCGGGCCGTACAGGTTGGTCGGCATCACGCTGATGTACTGACGACCGTACTGCCGGTTGTAGGCCTCGGCCAGCTTGAGGCCGGCGATCTTGGCGATCGCATAAGGCTCGTTGGTGGGCTCGAGCGGGCCGGTCAGCAGGTACTCTTCCTTGATCGGTTGCGGACAGTCACGCGGGTAAATGCAGCTCGAACCCAGGAACATCAAGCGCTGCACGCCAGCCAGGTGGGCGCCGTGGATCAGGCCGGTCTCGATCAACAGGTTCTGGTGCAGGAAATCTGCTCTGAACTCGTTGTTGGCCTGGATGCCGCCGACCTTGGCCGCGGCGATGAAGACATAGTCGGGCTTCTCAACAGCGAGAAATCCTTGCACGGCGCGCTGGTCCAACAGGTCGAGCTCGGCATGGCTGCGCGTGATCACCTGGGTGTAAGCACCCGCCTGCAAGCGGCGCAAAATCGCGCTGCCGACCATGCCCCGGTGGCCTGAGACGAAGATCTTGGCGTTGAGGTTCATGTCGGATCGCTTCAGGGTCTTGGGGTCGCAACAGTACCAGTCGCCGCTTGCCAAGTGGCCAAGCGCGCACTCGAGCGACAGCGTCGAGTTTAACTGTCGACCTCCGCCTGCCATGCGCGGCGCCAAGGGCGGATGCGTCATCGTCGACGCTCACGCCCTGGCTTGGCCGGGCGGCGCGGTCGAGTCCGCTTCACGACAGCGCAGTCGTGGCGCCCGGCGTAGACTGAGCCGGCGTTGGACTGGCGGGCGATGATTTTGGAGGCAGGCCTATTTGACTTTGGATGGGGTCCGCCGCCGCCTCTTGGCTTGTATCAACGCTTCAGAACATTGCCAGGCCAATCAACAACCATGGATAGAGAACAGACCATGCGTGAAGAGACCGTCGCCCCTGACCCCAGCCAGCCCTCGATCGGCGCAGTGCGGGACAACCAGCGCCTGGACGAAGCGGCGCTGAACAC
>RGQD01000319.1 GCA_010030205.1 Betaproteobacteria bacterium | reverse complement strand
TGAAGCGCTGGCCGAGCAGATTGGTGGCGTGTTCTGCCATGTCGACGTGACCAAGGAAGAATCGGTCGACGCTGGTTTCGTCAAGGCGCGTGCCGCGATCGGCCAGGAACGCATCCTGGTCAATTGCGCCGGTACCGGCAATGCGATCAAGACCGCCAGCCGTGACAAGGTCACTGGCGAGATCCGGGCATTCCCGACCGCCAACTTCGAGCGCATCATCCAGATCAACCTGATCGGCACCTTTCGCTGCATCGCCAAGAGTGCTGCGGGCATGCTGAGCCTGCCGGCGCTCGACGGTGGTGAGCGAGGCGCGATCGTCAACACCGCCAGCGTCGCTGCGCAAGACGGCCAGATGGGCCAGGCCTCTTACTCGGCCAGCGCTTCACCAGCGGCCACGTTGAGGTCGAACAAGGCGACTTTGACGCCAGCAGCAGCCAGCCGGCGCGCGGTGGCAGCGCCCAGGCCCGAGGCGCCACCGGTGACGACAGCGGAAATCGTTGAATCGAGTTTCATGGCAAGCAATCTATGGAGGTTGAGACAAGCCCGGGACGATAACCGCAGCCGATGGCCATGCCATCGTCCGAATCGACGAAGTTGCAAGCGGGTCCGAGCACCTTGGCATGCCCAGCTTCAGCCGCTCACTGTTCAAGCTTGATGTTGTGGTCGACCACCATCTGCTTCCAGTACGCCAGGTCGGACTGGATGCGCAGCGAAAAGTCCTCGACCGGACCTGAAGCAGGCTCAAGCCCGAAACCGCTGAGCTTGGCCTGCACCTCGGGCAAGCGCACCACGCGGTCGAGCGACGCGCGGATCTTGTCAACCACCTCCTTGGGTGTCTTGGCCGGCGCGAAAGTGCCGTACCAACCGACCACGTCCAGCCCCTTGTAGCCCTGCTCGGCAAAGGTTGGCACCTCGGGCAGCATGGCCGAGCGGCGCGGCCCAGCCACGGCGTAGACCTGCACCTTGCCCGAGCGTATGAACGGCAAGGTGGTGGCCAGGTCGGTGAAAGCCACCAGCACCTGGCCCCCCAGCATGTCGTTGAGCATCGGCGCTGCGCCCTTGTAGGGAATCTGCGTGGTCCGGATCTTGTGCGCCGCGTTGAAGATCTCGGCATAAACATGCGACGAGGTGCCCGCGCCATAAGTGCCGTAGCCGTACTTGCCCGGGTTGGCCGAGGCCAGCCCGACATAGTCCTTCATCGACTTGATCTGAGGGTCAGTGGTCGCGAAGATCGACAGCGCACCGGCGATGCGCACCAAGGGCACGAAATCCTTTTGAATGTCGTATTGCAGCTTGGGGTAGAGCGCCGGGGCCTGCACCAACTGGCTGATGCCCAGCAGCAGCGTGTAGCCGTCGGGCGCCGACCGGGCAACAAACTGGTTGCCTATCATGCCGCCCGCGCCTGCCCGGTTGTCGACGACGACGGTCTGCTTCCATTCCTTGGCCAGGTGCTCGGCCAGCACCCGCGCCAGCACATCGCCCATGCCGCCTGCGGCAAAAGGCATCACCAGGGTCACCGGTCGGTCGGGGTAAGCGATGTCGGCGGCGCCGGCGGGCGGTGCCAGCAGCGCAGCACCGGTCAAAAAGAGCAGCGCCTTCAGGCGTTGGGGCAAGGACATCATCGACTCCGTTTCGTGGGAATGGGTCGATGCAGCCGACCCGGCGCGATGCTACGAAGCCGCCGATCGGTCAGCAATCGTCGGATCCGACTATCTCTGGGCCGGCTCGCCCCCGCTGGGCAGAACACAAAACTCGTCCAATCAGACGAGACCGGGGCGACAGCACCGTGGCTACAGTGATCGGTTCAACACGCCAATGCACAGCCCCATGAACACCACCCCACTGCCCATGCGCGCCGGCCAACTGACCGTCAGCGGGATGTTCCAGCAACAGGTCGCGCGCCACCCCGACCGGATCGCACTCGAGTTCGAGGGCCGCCAACTGAGCTACCGCAGGCTGGCCCAGCGCGTCGCCAGTGTCGCCGCTGCACTGTCGGCCCAGGGCCTGCAGCGAGGCGACCGCATCGCGATCCTGTCCGAGAACCGGCTGGAATACGCTGAGCTCGAGATGGTCGCAGCCCAGCTCGGCCTGGTGCTGGCTTGCCAGAACTGGCGCCAGTCCGACAGCGAGCTCGAGTACTGCCTACGGCTGGTCTCACCCAGGATCCTGTTTTACTCGGCGCGCCAGGCCGATGCGGTCGGCCGGATAGACCACGGCGTCGCGCAGACCGTGGACCTGGACTTGTCGTATGAAGCACTGGCCAACAGCACAGCGTCTGCGGCCGACCCTGCGGCACCAGACCTGGACCCTGAGACCGGGCTGGTGATTCTCTACACCAGCGGCACCACCGGCATGCCCAAGGGCGCGCTGATCAGCCAGCGCGCGATGATCGCCCGCAGCGTGATCGCCAGGCTTGACAGCACGGTCCAACCCGGCGACAGCTTCATCGCCTGGGCGCCGATGTTCCACATGGTCTCGACCGACACGGTTTACGCCACCTTGATGGGCGGTGGCAAAGTGATCGTGATGGACGGTCTCGAGGTCGAGAAGCTGGTCGAGATCACTTCACGCGAGTTCATCGGCCACCTCACGCTGATGCCGGGGATGATCGACCGCGTGATCGAAGAGCTCGACCGCAGCGGGCTGCAGCCCAAGGGCGCGAGGTCGATCGGCTGCATGGCCGACCTGGTGCCAGCGGCGCAGATTGCGCGCATCACCACGCTGTACCAAGCGCCGTTTCGCAACTCCTTCGGCTCGACCGAGACCGGCGGCGCACCGGCCAGCCGCGGCACGATCGCGGTCGGCGTCTGGCCCGAGCGCCTGTCCAAGCAACAGAACTCGCACTGCCAGATCAAGCTGGTCGACGAGAACGATGTCGAGGTCGAGGACGGCCAACCCGGCGAGCTGGCGTTTCGCGGACCCAGCCTGTTCAGCGGCTACTGGGCGGCCGACGAGACCAACGCACAGGACTTCCGGCAAGGTTGGTTCCACATGGGCGATGTCTTCGTCCGCAACCCCGACGGCACGCTGGACTTCGTCGATAGACGCAAGTACCTGATCAAGTCAGGTGGCGAGAACATCTACCCGGCCGAGATCGAGCGGGTCTTGCTCGCCGACGCCCGGGTGCTGGAGGCCGTGGTCGTGCGTCGCCCCGATGCACGCTGGGGCGAGGTGCCGGTCGCCTTCGTCGCCAGACTAGACGAGACGCTGAGCGCCGACGAGGTCAAAGCGTTGTGCCGCGGCAAGATCGCCGGCTACAAGCTGCCCAAGGATGTGGTCTTCATAGCCCTGGAGGAGTTTCCGCGCAGCACCACCGGCAAGGTCAAACGCCACGAACTCGAGCAGCGCCTGGGCGTGGCGGGTTTGCACGCCGCCAGGTAGCCCAAGTCACTGCTGGCGCAGTGCGGCCCGCAGTTCGCCGGCCGCATCGGTGACCTGGTCATCCGCCAGTTCAAACACGACCTTGTGCAGCAGGCCGGAGAACGCGAACGGCGCATCGAATTCACCGACCGAAGGCTTGGGCGCACGGCCGATCTCCAGGCCTATGAACGAAGACTGTGCACGATAGGTCTGCGGCAGCGTCACGGTGCCGCAGCGCTCGCCGTTGATCAAAAGCGTGCCTTCACCGCGGTACTCACCGGTCTTGGTCATCTCATAGGCGAGTTCGCAGCGGCCCGCCGGCACAGGCCGTGTCGAGCGCACGATGTGGTGCCGGTTCACAAAGTTGTAGTCGTGCACCAGGTGCCCGTCCTGCAGGTACAGCGCGTAGCCGCCGCACCAATCGCCCTGCGCGATCAATACACCGCTCGCCCCGCCCGCGGGCATCTCGACATGGGCGGTGATGCGGTACGAGCGGTTGCGTATGTCGGGCGCTGCCGCTTGCGCGATGCGCCCGCACCCGGGCAACAACTCCCAGTGGCGGCGCGCAGCGACACTGTAGGGATTGGAGCTGACGAAGCGGTTCAAGGTGTCGTTCATCGGCAGCACCTGGCAAGCACCGGCCTCCGAAAACCAGCGCCTGACCATCTCCTGCAGCCGGGCCGGCTGCTCGGCAGCCAGGTCGTTCATCTCGTTGAAGTCACGGTCCAAGTGGTAGAGCTCCCACTGGTCGGCGTCGAAGGGGGTACCAGGACGGTGCCAGGTGACCGCTTTCCAGCCGTCATGCCAGATACCCCGGTGGCCTAACATCTCAAAGTACTGGGTGCGCTTGCGCGTGGGCGCCATCGGTGCGGCGAAGCTGTAGGCCAGGCTCGTGCCTTCGATCGGCTGCTGCGTCACCCCAGCGATCGCCTCGGGCGGCGCCACCCCGGTGAGTTCGAGCACGGTTGGCGTGATGTCGCAGACATGGTGAAACTGGTGGCGAATGCCGCCGCAGTCGGTGATGCGCCTGGGGTAGTGCAGGATCAGCGGATCTCGCACGCCGCCACCGTGGGTGTTTTGCTTGTAGCGCTTGAGCGGCGTGTTGCCGGCCATCGCCCAGCCCAGCGGGTAGTTGTTGTTCAGGTGCGCTTGGCCAATCTCGTCGATATGCGCCAGGTTTTCCGCCAGCGTGTCGCGCACGCCGTTGAAATAGCGCAGCGCGTTGACCGTGCCAAAAGGCGAGCCTTCCTGGCTGGCGCCGTTGTCGGAGATCAGCGCGATCACCGTGTTGTCGAGTTTCCCGGCCTGCGCCAGGTAATCCAGCAGGCGACCAATCTGCAGGTCAGCGTGCTCGAGCATGCCGGCAAACGCCGCTTGCAACTTGACCGCGAGCCGGCGCTCGTCATCGCTGAGCGAATCCCAGGCTTTGACCCCGGCATTGCGCTCGGGCAACAAGGTGTCGGCCGGCACGATGCCCATGGCTTTTTGACGCGCCAAGCGCTCGCTGCGCGTCAAGTCCCAGCCCTTCTCGAACACCGGCACGTACTTGTCGACAAAGGCCGCCGGCGCATGGTGGGGCGCATGCTGAGCGCCCAGGCAGAGGTAGAGAAAGAAAGGCTTGTCCGGCGTGACCATCTGCTGGGCCCGGATGAAACCGATCGAGGTGTCGACGATGTCCTCGGACAGGTGATAGCCCTCGCGCTCGGGCGCCTCGATGTGGTGGTTGTCGAGCGTGAGTTCTGGGTGAAACTGATTGGTCTCGCCTTCCAGAAAACCGTAGAAGCGGTCGAAGCCGCGCTGCAGCGGCCA
>RGQD01000318.1 GCA_010030205.1 Betaproteobacteria bacterium | reverse complement strand
GACACGTCCTGAATTGTGAGTCTTTTTGGGGAACCAAGAGACCTATTTCGCCGTTCAGGCCCCGCTCAAGCCAAACGAACAAGCCAGCCTTCACGGATTGCACCGTAGCAGTCCCGCCCACACCGCCCAGTCTCCCAAATCCACTCACCGAGAACCCCAAAGACTCTCCACTGAGACAGCCCAGATCCCCATATCCACTCGCCACTATCCCAAAAAGTCTCAGTAAGAACCCCAAATCCACTTCATAAACATAAGCTATGTCCATGACTTTAAAAGTTTTTTTACCCTACCAACTCTTCAAGTCTTCAAGTGTTCAAGATCAACAAGACAAGAACAAGCCAACGCAGCAAACACGATCTTCTGTGAATTGACAAAATCACAGCACCAATACAAGATGTGAAGCAACAGGCAAGAACAGGCGCAACAGCAGTGCAAGACGACCCCTCGGAACTCCAAGCCAAAACAAACACCGCCAAAACCGCGTTGGCGCTGGAGTTGCGCCGCAAGCAAGAAGAGCAAGCAGTCTCGAAAGCCAACGAAGCGATCGCGATTCGACCCAAGCGCGGCAAGCTCACGCTGCTGTCGAGGCGAATCTACAACGTATTCCTCTACCACGCGCAGCGCCAAGGCGTGGACAAGCCCAACTACTCGATCTTGCTGTCCGAGCTGATCGACGACGCCCGATTCACGTCCAACAACACCGAACTGCTCAAGTCGCACATCCGCGACATGCAAGCCACCACCATCGAGTGGCACACCAGCGCGGCGGGTGCCAGGCAGTGGACATCGACCCAGCTGCTCGGCCCAGTGACGATCGACGAGCCAGGGCGCGGGCGCGCCTGCACGCTGACCTGGAGCTACCCGGAGCCGATCCGCGAGCGCCTGGTCAGACCGGCCCAGTACACCCGCGTGCTGCTAGAGATCAGTTCTCAAATGCGCAGCTACGCGGCCTCGGTGCTGTACGAACTCGGCGCGCGTTACCTCACCTCGCCGGGCCGCCTGACGATGCGTGAGGACGTGATCTGGTGGGCCTCGGTGCTCACTGGCCGCAGCGACATCACTAGCGTCGACTACCGCATCCTGCACCGCGACACCATCAAAAAAGCGCTGGCCGAGCTCGACACGCTGAGCGAGGACTTCCGGCTCGAGGTGGTCGAGCACAAGCGCGGCCGCAAGGTCGAGGAGCTGCAGTTTCGGGTCATCGCCAAACCCCAGGCCAGCACTGACGGCCTGCGCGATGCGGCCAAGACTGTCTTCGACCTCGAGCTCGTCGAACGCCTGGTGGTACTCGGTGTCAAGCGCGCCGAGGCGCAAGACCTGTACGCGGTCACTGACGAAGGCGTGTTGCGCGCGGCGGTCGACCATGTCGAGCAACGCATTCAGAGCCAGAACCTGCCAGCGCTGAAATCGGCAGCCGCCTACCTGCGCGACGCACTCAAGCGCCAGTACGCCGGGGCAGGGGAGGGCGATGCCAAATTGGCGCCGCCGCGCACCAACGCCGTGCCCAGCGTCGACGAGAAGCTGCAGCGCTTGCGCGAGGAATGGCAGCACCAGAAAGCGGTCGAGGCCAAGTCCTTGTTCAACGAGATGACCGAGGCCCAGCGAAGCGATCAGCTCCAGCGCTTCGAGACCGAGCGCCTGGGCGAACTTGCCTCGCCGATTGCCAAGGCCTGGAGACGCGACGGCATCAACAGCCGGATCGCCGCCAGCAGTTTCTTCCGCTGGCTGCCCAGCGCGCTGTGGCCAGGGCAGGTCACCGACAAAGAGTTGCTCGACTTCGCGATGTCACGCGCGGCCTGATCAGCCCTAGCCGACCCGCTGAGCGCCGGCAGGCTGCCGCTCAGCGCTACTCGTCGGGCCCATAGTGCCCCATGCGTCGCGACTTGGTCTGTAGATAGCCCTGGTTGTGCGGGTTCGACGGCATGTGCAGCGACAAGCGCTCGACCACCTCGATGCCCAGGCCTTGCAGTGCGTCGACTTTGGCCGGGTTGTTGGTCAGCAAGCGCACCTTCTTGATACCGAGCTGGGCCAGCATGTCGGCGGCCACCGCGTAGTCGCGCGCGTCGTCGGGCAAGCCGAGCAAGCGGTTGGCTTCCACCGTGTCGGCGCCGGCTTGCTGCAGCGCATAGGCGCGGATCTTGTTCACCAGACCGATGCCGCGGCCCTCCTGGCGCAGGTACAGCAGCACGCCGCGGCCGGCTTGGGCGATGGCTTGCAGCGCACCTTCGAGCTGGGTGCCGCAATCGCATTTCAGGCTGTACAGCGTGTCCCCTGTCAGGCACTCGCTGTGCAGGCGCGTCAGCACCGGCTCGCCGTCGTCCAGCCGGCCCAGGCTCATCGCCGCGTGCTCGGCACCGGTGACGGCGTCGACCAGGCCATGCAGGTCGAATTCGCCCCAGCGCGTGGGCAGCTTGCAACTCACCAGCTGGCCAGGCGTGGGCGGCAGGTGGACAGCGGGTGTCGACTCGGCCCCGGCGGGTCCCAGGGCTTTGGCGAGCGCGTTGGCAGGCAGGTGGCGGGCGTTCATTGCTTCGGCTCTGCGCGTGGACAGGGCCTGGAGGGAAGGTTGTCCGGTATTGTCGGCGATCGCAAAATTGCCAGCGTCGCGGCGGTGACGGCTGAAACAAGCCCGCCGCCTCGGACGATCTGGCTTCGGCCGGCCTTGGGGCGCTCAGACGATCCTGCTCTTGCGCCCGGCCCAGTACGGGTCGCGCAGCAAGCGCTTGTAGAGCTTGCCGGTGGGCAGGCGCGGCAACTCGACGCTGAAGTCGACTGACCTCGGGCATTTCTGCTTGGACAGGTGCTCGGCGCAGAAAGCCATCAACTCCTGCGCCAGCTCAGGGCTGGGTGCAAAGCCGGGCATAGGCTGCACCACCGCCTTGACCTCCTCGCCGAAATCTTCGTTGGGCACGCCGAACACCGCCGCGTCGGCCACTTTCGGATGCGTGATCAGCAAGTTCTCGCATTCCTGCGGGTAGATGTTGACGCCGCCCGAGATGATCATGAAGGTCGATCGGTCGGTCAGGTACAGGTAACCGTCGGCGTCGACATAGCCCATGTCGCCCACTGTGCTCATCGTGCCGTCGGGCGAGCGGGTCTCTGCGGTGCGCTCAGGGTCGCTGAAATAGACGAAAGGCGTCGCGGTCTTGAACCAGATCTCGCCCGGCGTGCCCTGGGGCACAGGCTGCATCGCCTCGTCGAGCACATGCAGGTCGCCCATCAACACCCGGCCGACCGTGCCGCGGTGCGCCAGCCACTCGGCGCTGTTGCAGGCAGTGAAACCCATCGCCTCGGTGGCGCCGTAGTACTCGTGGATGATCGGCCCCCACCAGTCGATCATCTGCTCCTTGACCTGGGCCGGGCAGGGCGCAGCGGCGTGCACCGCGATCTTCAGCGACGACAGGTCGTAGCGGCTGCGCACCTCGGGCGGCAGCTTGAGCATGCGCGAGAACATCGTCGGCACCAGCTGGCTGTGGGTGATGCGGTACTTCTCGACCAGCGCCAGGTACTGCTCGGCGTCGAAATGCTCCATGATCACCACCGTGCCGCCGTAGCGTATCGCCAGGCCGACGTTGGCCAGCGGCGCCGAGTGGTACAGCGGCGCCGGTGACAGGTAGAGCATGCCCTCCTCGCATTGCCAGAGATTGCTCAGAAAGCCGAACAAGGGCAGCGGCTCGCTCGGCAGGTTGTCGGGCAGCGGCCGCAGGATGCCCTTGGGCCTGCCGGTCGTGCCCGACGAGTACAGCATCGGCGTGCCCAGGCTCTCGTCGGCCACCGGCGTGCCCGGCAGCCCGGCCAGCGCCGACTCGTAGCCGCGCACCTGCGCTGCCCCTGCGCTGCCCTCGACCTCAGCGCCACCACCCACCACCAGGCACAGCGTGACCTGCGGGCAGGACGCCAGCGCCTCTAGCGCCACTGCGAGCCTGGCCTTGGACGTGATCAGCAGCTGCGACTCGCTGTTGTTGAGGATGTAAGCCAGCTCATCGGCCGTCAGGTAGGCATTGATGCAGGTGTAGTACAGCCCGCAGCGCTCGCCGGCGATGCAGGACTCCAAATAGCGGCTGTTGTTCTCCATGAACACCGCGTAGTGGCCCAGCCGCTGCAGGCCCTGGGCGCGCAGCAGGTGGGCGAGCTGGTTGCTGCGACGCTCGAGCTCGCCATAGCTCATCGACTCGCCGCTGGTGGCCATGATGAAAGCCGGCCTGTCGGCATGCTGCTGGGCGTACTTGCCTGGGAACATCTTCAATCTCCTTGTAACTGGGACAGTGGGCGCTTTGCCGCAGGTGGGCAAGGGTCGCCATTGTCTTGACTTGCAAGCGACTCGGCCTTGCGGGTTTGCCCGCTGTCGGCCTCTGGGTTTGACAAAACCGGGGTGGAGTGCCGGCCAGCGTCATGGCCTGGCAGAGGAGGGCGGGCCCGGCGCAAGAGGCGGCGCACGGGCGGCGCATTGCGCGACCCAGCCGTCAAAAGCCGACAGCAGCGCGTCGTAGCGAGCCGGATCTCGTTCCAACTGCCCCAGCCCCAGGCAGGCGGCTTCCAGCGTCGACCGCTGCTCGGGCCGCTGCGCCTTGCGAATCGCGTAGCGCGAAGGCGGCAGCGCCCGCAGCCCCCAGCGCGGCAAGGCCTGCAACAAGGGGTTGAGCGCCAGCATCTTGCGCGCCTTGCGCCAGGTCGCGTCGATCAGCACCAACTGCCATTCGCCGATGGATGTCGGTTCGAGGGGGTCGGGCGCTACCGCTGGCCCAGATGCGGCATTGGCAGGCATCGCGTCGGCATCAGGCCCGTCCGCCTGGTCCGGTGCCTGCGGAAACAGCAGCAGGCTGCGCACGGCCCTGCCCGCTGGGGTCGTTGCCAGCCAGCCCGCCAAGGCCTCGGGGTCGAAGCGTTCACCGGGCTCGCAGCGGCAGCGCGCCAGACTCAGCCGCAGCAAGCGGGCGCTGCCCTTGGCTTGGTCGCGCTCCATCGGGTGCTGCAGCACCAGCACCGCGGCCTGGTTGGCGGTCGGCCTGACCCAGGCGCACAGGCAGCTTGGCATCGGCAGCGCGCAATGCGGGCAGCCAGGCCGCGCTGCCCGCTGGCAGCCAGGCAGCGCTGCGCGCGGGGGCTGGGTCTCGGGCAGGGCGGGTTTCATCGGCGGCCTGAAGCTAACACAGCCTTGTACACTGAATCCCCGTTCCGTGCCGGAACAA
>RGQD01000317.1 GCA_010030205.1 Betaproteobacteria bacterium | reverse complement strand
CAAGGACTTCGTGACCGGTCGCCAGATCAGGAACCTCAAGATCGAAGGGGACGAAGTTGCCTTCGACGTCGAGTTCGGCTACCCGGCCAAGAGCTTGCACGCGGCGCTGCGCCGACAGTTCATCGCCGCAGCGCGCAGCGTGCCCGGCGTCGGCAATGTCAGCGTCAACATCGTCACGCGCATCACCGCGCACGCGGTGCAGCGCGGCGTGCAGTTGCTGCCGGGCGTCAAGAACATCATCGCGGTGGCCTCGGGCAAGGGTGGCGTGGGCAAGAGCACGACCGCGGCCAACCTGGCGCTGGCGCTGGCCGCCGAGGGCGCGACCGTGGGCGTGCTCGACGCCGACATCTACGGCCCGAGCCAGCCGATGATGCTGGGCATCAGCGGTCGGCCCGAGAGCATCGACGGCCAGAGCATGGAGCCGATGTCAGGCCACGGCCTGCAGGTGGCGTCGATCGGTTTCTTGGTCGACCCCGACCAGGCGATGATCTGGCGTGGCCCGATGGCCACCCAGGCGCTGGACCAGTTGCTGCGCCAGACCAACTGGAAGGACGTCGACTACCTGATCGTCGACATGCCGCCCGGCACCGGCGACATCCAGCTCACCTTGAGCCAGCGCGTGCCGATCACCGGCGTGATCATCATCACGACGCCGCAGGACATCGCCTTGCTCGACGCCAAAAAGGGTTTGACCATGTTCGAGAAGGTCGGCGTGCCTATCCTCGGTCTGGTCGAGAACATGGCGGTCTACTGCTGCCCGAACTGCGGTCATACCGAGCACATCTTTGGCGCCGATGGTGGCAAGAAGATGGCCGAGCAGTACAAGCTCGACTACCTGGGCGCGCTGCCTTTGAACATGAGCATCCGCGAGCAGGCCGATTCGGGCCGGCCCACCGTGGTGGCCGACCCCGACGGCGAGATCGCCGCGATCTACAAGGCTGTGGCGCGCCAGGTGGCGGTCAAGATCGCCGACAAGGCCAAGGACTTCTCATCGAAGTTTCCGACGATCAAGGTCAGCAAGGACACCTGATCCCGTCGCCGCGTTTGGCGGCGTTTGGCGGCGTTCGGCGGCGTTCGGCGGCTGCGGGCAGCGTCGTCAGGCTGCGTCGCTTTCCCAGGGTGGCCGCGCTGCGCTGATGGATCGGGCGGCGGCGCTGGCCGGTGGCGCCAGCTGGGCGCTCGGGTTGGCTTGAACCGTGGCTGGGACTGGCGGCGCAGCGCTGTCAGCTTGGCTGGGCGCTGTGGCCGGCGCTTCGCCGAACACCTGCTCGCCGCCCAGTGCGTCCAGCAGGTCGCCGATCATCGGTGCGAGCTCGCCGGTGGCGATCGCCGCGTCGGCTTCGAAGTTGTCTTCCTTCTTGCCGCCGGACTCGAACACGCCGTCGAGGAAGGCGATCTTCTTGACCAGCAGCGCCTCGGTCAGCATGAACGAGACCCGCCCTTGCCAGGTCAGCGCGAGCCGGGTCGGCTGCTTGCCGGCGAGGATGTGCTCGCGGATCTCGGCAATGTCGAGTGCATGGCGGGCGTAGCGAACCACAGGCTTTTCGCCGTCGGCAGCTTTCAACTCGCAGTCGCGGTCTATCGTGAAGCCGGCCGGCGCCTCGCCGCTGACCAGCCATTCGGCCATGCAGGCTGCCGGTGACAACGCGGTGTTGACGAGCTGGGCGCTCAGGCCCGGCAAGGCCTGGGTCAGCGCGGTCAGCACCTCGTCGGCGCGCGATGGGCTGCCCGCGTCTATCACCAGCAGCCTATCGTCGGGCGCGATCCAGACCTTGACAGTGACGCGCTTGGTGAACGCCATCGGCAGCAGGTCGAGCAAGGCCTGGTCCTTGAGCTCGTTGCGCTGCTTCTTGCCGGGTTTGCGGCCGGTCTGCTTTTCGACCTGGGCCGCGAGCGCGTCGACCTGGCGCTTGATCACCGAGCCTGGCACCACTTTTTGCTCGACCATCAGCTGCATCAGCCACTGGCCGTTGATGGTCTCGATCAGTGCGCCATGCGCCTCGCCGCGCGGTGCGACCCAACCCGCCGAGCGGGCCTGCGTGGCGCCGCATTCGGCAAAGACGGCCGGCGCCAGGGCCTGGTCTATCTGCGCCACAGTCGCCGACCAATCGGGCCCCAGGCGGTACACCATCAGGTTCTTGAACATGCTAGCCTTTCGCGGCAGCCGAGGGCTGAGCACAAAAAGGCGCGATTGTGCCTGCGGCCTGGCTGGCGACCGAGCTCAAGCTCCGGTTCAGGCGGCGACCAGCGCGGGCGCTGGCGAGCGCATCAGGTGGTCGAAAGCCCCCAGCGCTGCCTTGGCGCCGTCGCCCACTGCGATCACGATTTGCTTGAACGGCACCGTCGTGACGTCGCCAGCGGCAAAGACGCCGGACAGGTCGGTCGCGCCCTTGGCGTCGACGACGATCTCGCCATGTTTGCTCAGCCCCAGCGTGCCCTTGAGCCACTCGGTGTTGGGGATCAGGCCGATCTGCACGAACACGCCTTCCAGTGCCACCAGATGGGCCTGGCCGCTGGCGCGGTCGGTGTAGCGCAGGCCGTTGACCTTCTCGCCGTCGCCGCTGATCTCGGTGGTCAGCGCGCCGGTGTGGATGGTGACGTTGGCCAGGCTCTTCAACTTGTTGACCAGCACCGCGTCGGCGCGCAGCGCGTCGGCGAACTCGATCAAGGTGACATGGGCCACCAGACCGGCCAGATCGATCGCGGCCTCGACCCCCGAGTTGCCGCCGCCGATCACCGCCACCCGCTTGCCCTTGAACAGCGGGCCATCGCAGTGCGGGCAATAGGCGACGCCGCGGTTGCGGTACTGCTTCTCGCCGGGCACGTTGACCTCGCGCCAGCGCGCGCCGGTGGCGATCAGCACGCTGCGGCTGCGCAACACGGCACCGTTGGCCAGTTGCACGCCGACCAGGCCGCCGGGCTCGGTGGCCGGGATCAGTTTCTCGGCCCGTTGGCCGTTCATCACGTCGACCTCGTACTGGCGCACATGCTGCTCCAGCGCGACGGCGAACTTTGGGCCGTCGGTGGCCTGCACCGAGACGAAGTTCTCGATCGCCAGCGTGTCTAGGGTCTGGCCGCCGAAGCGCTCGGCCAGCACCCCTGTGCGTATGCCCTTGCGTGCGGCATACACCGCTGCGGCAGCGCCGGCCGGGCCGCCGCCGACGATCAGCATGTCGTAAGCTGCTTTGGCATCCAGCGTCACGGCGTCGCGCTTGGCGCTGCCGGTGTCGAGCTTGGCGATGATCTCTTCGACCGTCATCCGGCCCTGGCCGAAAACCTGACCGTTGAGGAACACCGTCGGCACGGCCATGATCTTGCGCTGGGTGATCTCGTCCTGAAACAGCGCGCCGTCGATGGTCACGACGCTGATGCGCGGGTTGAGCACCGCCAGCAGGTTGAGCGCCTGCACCACGTCCGGGCAGTTGTGGCAGCTCAGCGACATGTAGACCTCGAACTGCGCCTCGCCAGGAAGGGCCTGGATCTGGTTGATCAGCGCCGCATCGACCTTGGGCGGGTGGCCGCCGGTCTGCAGCAGGGCCAGCACCAGCGAGGTGAATTCATGGCCGAGCGGGATGCCGGCGAATCGGATCCGCGCTGGCTGGCCTGGCTCGGCAATAGCGAACGAGGGCGAGCGCTCGCCGTCGTCGCGCTGCACCAGACTGACCTTGGGGCTGAGCGAGACGATGTCGTGCAGCAGGGCCAGCAGTTCTTGTGACTTGGCACTGTCGTCAACCGACGCTACCAGTTCGATCGGCTTTTGCAGCCGTTCGAGATAGCTCTTCAACTGGGTCTTCATGGCTTGTTCGAGCATGGTGGTCATCCTTTGGCGGCAATGTCAGGTCGTCCAGTCCTCGGCTGAGGTCTGAGACAGGCGTGGTGTTAGGTCTTCTTGGAAAGCGGCTGAGGTGGCGAAGATGCCGTCGCCAGCGCGCCGAGGTCGGGTTGAGCAGCGCAGCCGTACACCCGTACGGCGAGCAGCGCAGGCCCGAGATCGGTGGGCGCAGCAGGCAGATTCGCCAGCTCAGATCTTGCCGACCAGGTCTAGCGAAGGCGCCAGGGTCTCGGCACCCGGCGTCCACTTGGCCGGGCAGACCTCGCCCGGGTGGGCGGCGACGTACTGCGCGGCTTGGACCTTGCGCAGCATTTCGGTGGCGTCACGGCCGATGCCGTTGTCGTGCACTTCGCACAGCTTGATCTGACCTTCGGGGTTGACGACGAAGCTGCCGCGCAGCGCCATGCCTTCTTCTTCGATCATCACGTCGAAGTTGCGTGCCAGCCTGCCGGTCGGGTCGCCGACCAGCGGGTAGGTCACCTTGGCGATGGTGTCCGAGCTGTCGTGCCAGGCCTTGTGGGCGAAGTGGCTGTCGGTGGACACGCCGTAGATTTCCACGCCCAGCGACTTGAAGGTGTCATAGTGGTCGGCCAGGTCGCCGAGTTCGGTCGGGCAGACGAAGGTGAAGTCTGCCGGGTAGAACACCAGCACCGACCAATGGCCGATCAGGCTGGCTTCGGTGAGCTCGATGAACTTGCCGTTCTGGTACGCGGTGGCTTTGAAGGGCTTGACTTGGGTGTTGATGATTGACATGGTGAGGTCCTGGGTAAGGGTTGTGAAGTGGCGATGGATGAATTCTCGTTGCACTGCAGCATTGCGTGGGTTGATTGACTGAATGGTTGCAATGCTTTTTTACTATCGACCGATCCGTGCCAGCCCTCAGGGCTGAACTTGTGTGGCGCGGGGTCTGGTCCGCCGGTGGGCGTCCGGCGCTGCCGCCGCTTCGAGGGGTGGTCGGTGCCGGAATTCGCTGCTCGAATTCCCGGGTTTGATCGGTCGCTTGGACAGCAAACCCTGGGTACCGCGATGATCGGGCCCACAACCCCGACATCACAGCCCCGACACCACAGCCCACGATGCCCAACCCTGCAACCCCGGCGGCGAGTTTTTCCTCAGCCGCGATGCGCGAGCAACTGCGCCAGGCCGGCCGCCGCGCTCGCGGCTTGAAAGGCCGTCAGCCCGAGGACGCTGCCATGGCTGAATTGCACGCGCTGGTCGGGCCGGGGCCGCACCGACGTGACCGGCTGATCGAGTTGCTGCACCAACTCAACGACCACCACGGCGCACTGTTTGAGCGCCACCTGGTCGCACTGGCCCACGAGATGAAGCTTGGCATGGCCGAGGTTGCCGAGGTCGCGAGCTTTTACCACCACTTCGAG
>RGQD01000316.1 GCA_010030205.1 Betaproteobacteria bacterium | reverse complement strand
TGGGAAGTGGGAAGTGGGAAGTGGGAAGTGGCGGACTACCGCGGCTTGGGGATCCCCGACGAAACGCAGCAAGTGCGCCGCTACTGCCAGCTGCGCGGCTTGGACGCCATACCGCACTGGGATTTCTACCTCGCGATCAACCTGTTCAAGCTGGCCGCGATTGCCCAGGGTGCCTACAAACGGGCACTCGACGGCATCGCGCCGGCCGCCGGCCTGAGCCGCAGGCAAAACGCGCAGACGCGCGCGCGCATGACGTGGCAACTCGTCTCCGACGCCAGCCATGCCGGGTGACAAACTGCTGAAGACTGGACCTCGCAAACGGGTATCTAACATCCAGGCAGAGCGACCACCGTGCGACTTCAATCAGTCAGGATCACAGCGCCGGCAAAGCCGCCGCCGGCATGTCGCCGGAACCGATAAAGTCCGCGCTGCAAACGTGAGGCGCCACGGCTGCAGGACCGCAGGGCCAGGTCGGCGAACAGGTTCAACTCGCGTTCTTCCGCAAGCCCGAAGTCAAGGACCAGATTTTAGAAATTGGACTCGAAGGTGTGGGCAGCAGCACCTAGCAATTCGCCGCAACCTAGCTGGCCGAACGGCCCGTATGACGCGAACTGCTCATCAAGTCTAGATTGGACCTGAAGGGGTGAGGGAGGTCCGCGCGCTCATCACGCGCCCGGCCATTTAGCCCTCACGACGCCGCTGGCTTGCCGACAAGGCCCTAGCCCAATGCGCCGCTCTCGGCCGCTTGGCGAAGCTGCTCCGGGCTGAAGTTCAGCAACCGTGTGAGCACCTCAGCCGTCTGCGCGCCTAGCAGCGGCGCAGCGACCGGATCAGCCAGAGGCGTGCCCGAAAAGTGCACCGACAGGCCAACGTTAGGGATCGAACCCAGCGTCGGATGGGGAATCTCGCTAAGCAGGCCAAGTTCCTGAAGCGCTGGTGCATTCATCGCCTCCTCCACCGTACGAATGGCGCCCGCAGGAACGCCTGCTGCGTGCATCCGTTCCAGCCACATCGCGCGCTCACCCTGCATGAGTTTGTCGGCGACCAAGGCCATCAAGGCCTTCTGGTTTTCACGGCGCTTCTGGCTGTCTGCATAGTCGGGATCGTCGGCAAGCTTCGAATCTTGCAGAACATCGCGCGCCAGCCTCTGGAACGTCCTGTCGTTAGCGCAAGCCAAGTAGATGGCCCCGTCCTTTGTCTCGAAGGCTCCCACGGGGCTGGCTGTGGTCTGGGTGTTGCCGAAGCGGGTGGGCCCGACGCCGGTGGCCAGATAAGACAGCGAAAAATTGCCCAGCATGTTGACCGCAGTCTCGATCATCGTGGTCTCGATGAGCTGACCTTTGCCGGTGCGGTGCCGAGCGGCCAATGCCGCCAAGATGGCATTGGCCGACATCATGGCAGTGGAGATGTCCATCACCGACGGACCGGCCCGAAAGCCAGGCTGCTGCGGGTCGCCGTTCATCGAAATGAAACCGCTCTCGGCCTGGACAATAGGATCAAACCCGCTGCGGCCAGCGTATGGCCCGCTGCGCCCATAAGCGGATATCGAGCAGTAAATGAGGTCGGGTTTTCGTTTGGAGACAGTCGCGTAATCCAGACCCAATCGACCCATCACGCCCGTGGAAAAATTCTCGACCAAGATGTCGGCCTGGTCGACCAGCGCCAAAGCGATCTCCCTGCCGGCAGCCGTCTTGAGGTCAAGCGCCACGCTCTGCTTGTTGCGGTTGACCCAGAGGTAGGGAACGCTTTCACCATCGATCATCGGCGGGTAATTTCGAAAACCATCGCCCTCGCCTGCGCTCTCGATCTTGATGACCTCGGCCCCGAAGTCCGCGAGGATCATCGTCGCATACGGACCCGCAATGAAGTGGGAGAAATCCAGCACGCGCAGCTTCGTCAGCGGGGTCTCCTGGTCAGCGGGGCGTGGCTTGAAGGCGGGAAGCTTCGGTTTCATTTCATGGTTCCTGGTAGCCAAAGTACCAACTGAGGCCAGATGGTCAAAACAGCCAGCGCGATCATGTGCGCAAACACGTGGGGCCAAACACCTGCGAATATTTCCTGCGCCGGTTTTCCGGTCACCCGGGCAATGACGAAAACGTTGAGGCCCACCGGCGGCGTCAGCATGCCGACTTCGCCCAGCACCACGACGACGATGCCGAACCAGACGGGGTCATACCCAATCGATTTCACCAGCGGCAGGACCACAGGGATCGTCAACACCAACATTGCGGCCAGATCCAGGAAGCAGCCAAGCACCAAGTACAGCGCGTACAGGATGATGAGGATGCCCCACCCGGGAACGCCCGCGCCCTTGATCCAGCCCAGCAGCGCCTCGGTCACTTGCGTCATCACGAGAAAATACGCCAGCACATGCGCGCACATGACGATCATCAGGATCATGCAAGTGGTGCTTGCAGCACGATAGGCCGCCTTCATCACCGTTTCACAGGTCACGCGGCGCATGATTGCAGCAATGAATAACGCGCCGAAGGCGCCCAGCGCGGACGCCTCGGTCGGCGTGCACACACCCGTGTAAATGAATCCGACGACAGCGAGGAACAAGAATGTCATAGGTGCCGCCACCTTGAGCGACTGCCACTTCTCACCCCAGGTATGCTCCTTCACCGGCGGTGCTGCGTTCGGGTTGAGGCGCACCAACACCATGATGGTCAGGATGATCGTCATCGCAACCACGACACTGGGAATGACGGCGCCAATGAAAAGCTTGCCGATATTGACGTCGGCGATCAGTCCATACAGCACCAGTGCCACGCTAGGGGGAATCAACATTCCCAGCGTGCCGGAGATCGCCACCACGCCATACGCGAGCCTGGGCTCGTAGTTGGCGCGGATCATCGCTGGAATTGAGGTCGAGGAAAGCGTTGCGGCTGCCGCAGTGCTCGAGTGGCAGATCGCCGCAAAGCCGGCGCCTGCTAGCGCAGTGGCGATGGCCAACCCGCCGCGGGCCCGGCCAACCCAGGCCGCGGCCGCCGTGAAGATGCCCTCGGCGACGCCGCTCATGATCACGAACTCCGCCATCAGGAGAAACAGCGGTACCGTGATGAACTCGTAGTTCGATACCGACGACAGCGGCGCGGTTTCGAGCACGCCCATCAGCGCAGAAGTGCCTGCCACTGCCGCGATACCACCGGCCGCGGCCACGAGGATCGCAAACGCGATCGGGATGCGAAGCAGCATCAACAACCCGAGCGATACCACCGTCAATGGAACGACATAAGCACTCATCACTTGACGTCTGCAGCAGCGACGGCCGCTGCCACATGGTCCGACGACTGAAAGACGGACGCGTCGAGGCGCTTGTGCACATAGTGGCAACATCGCACGAAAATCCGCAGCACCAGCAATCCGAGGCCTAGCGCAACCACACCTTTCTCAATCCAGACCGGCCACTCATAGAGACCTGGATGGACCTCGCTCTTGGCGAAGCTCTCGAACATCGCCTCAACGGCCACCCAAGTAGTGAGCGCAAGCGCGACGCCGACGGCAACCCAGGCCAGCGCCTGAAGTGCACCCCAGACCTGCGGCGGCAACAGCCGAAGGTCAAGGTCGAGTTCGATGTGCGAGCCGGCGCGCAGCACCTCCGAGGCCATGAAGTACAAGATCAGGTTGATGACGTAAATCGACACCAAGTCATAAACCCAGGGCAGCGGCTTGCCGAAGACATAGCGACAGAACACGTCGAACACGACCATGATCATCGTGGCAAGCACTGTGATTGCCGAAAGGCGCGAGAGGCACCAGTCAAACCGGTACAGGAATTTCTCGATCGCATCGATCATCGCTCTTTCCTCATCTGCTTGAATGCCTCAGTCTGCGCCGCGACATGCTGTTGCATGGCCGATGCGAGGTCAGTCGACAGGCCAGCGGCCAGCGACTTCTTTGCGACAGCCAATCCACTGGATTGCAGCGCTGCGAGTTCGACCGCGAGCGCATCCGCGCGCGCGTCGAGCTCATCTGCATCACACACCTCGTTGACGAGACCCATGCGTTGCACATCCGTCGCTGTGAATAGGCGACCAAGCAATACCCATTCGGCCGCGAGTTGCCGGCCCAGCAACCGAGCCATCAAATAACCGCCGCCGGCCAGCCCGCGCTGGACCTCCGGCAGACCGAACCTTACCGTCTTCGCGGCCAGGACGAAGTCACTGAAAAAAGCCAGTGCAGCTCCCGCGCCCAACGCATCCGCATGCACGAGGCTCGCGATCGGCTTCGGGAACTGAGTCATTTCGAGGTACATCGCGAGGATGTCCGTCATGTAGGCCCGGAATTCCTGCACGCCGAAGGTCGCAAACTCCTTCACATCCGCACCTGCGCAAAAAATTCGGCCTTCTGCGCTGATGAACAAACCGTGCAAGTCTGGATTCGCGGCCTGCGTGCGCAGAATCTCGCGTATGGCCGCCACGGTGCTGCCCGACATCGGGTTGACACCACTGGCCGACGACAGCCGTAGCTCTAGAAACGTGCGCCCATTGACGCGCCGTTCACGGCGTTCGATGGCGGTGCTGCTCACTGCGGTCACCGGTAGGGCTTGACAGCGTCGCGGAAGGCCTTGAGCGCATCGGAGCCCCTGCGGCCGCGCTTGTCGGCGGCGTCAGCCCATTCCTGCGCCACGGTGGAGAGCTGGTCGTCGAACTTCTTGCGGTCAGCCGTGTTCAGGCTCACCGCTGTCATGTTGCTACCAGCAACAAGCTTCTTGATGGCGTCCTGTTCTTCCTTGTCGATGAGGCTGCAGGCATGGCGGGTGGTCTTGTCGCCGGCTTCGACCATCGCCTTTTGCACGGCAGGGGGCAGTTTGTCCCAAACCTTGATGGAGATGGCGTAGAAGGTGATGCTGCTGCCAAAGCTCAGGTCGGATGTGCCGTACTTCGTCTTGCCTTGCAAGTCGTAGGTGAACACGCTGGCGCTTGGGAAAGCCATACCGTCTACCGTGCCGCGCGAGAACGATTCGCCCAGTTCGGCGGCGCTCATGCGGATCGGCACCATGCCCAGCACACGCAGACCGGCATCCATCGCCGGGCCGGACGAACGGATCTTCAGGCCGCTCATCGTCGAGAGGCTGTCGAACTTCTTCGACGTGAACAGTTGGTATGCCGGCAGGCCAACAACGTACAACAGACGCAGGCCTTGCGGTGCGAGCTCGGTCTTGTCGATGAAGCCGCCCGGCTTGGCGAGTTGCTCATAGGCCAGGGAT